>LJTQ01000123.1 GCA_001303445.1 Betaproteobacteria bacterium SG8_39
CGTACGCGGCGACGCTGCGCACGATCGCGGCGCAGGGCGCAGACGCGTTCTACCGCGGCCCGATCGCCGCGGACATCGTCCGCGCGGTTCGCGCCGGGCCGCGACCGGGCGACATGACGGCCGACGATCTCGCGGGCTACCGGGCGCTGGAGCGTGCGCCGGTGTGCGGGACGTACCGGGCACGCCGGATCTGCGGCATGGGCCCGCCCTCGGCCGGCGCGGTGGTCGTGCTGCAGATCCTCGGCATCCTCCAGCGCAGCGGTTTCTCCGACGCGGCGCCGGGCTCGGCCGGGGCCGTGCACCTGTTTGCCGAGGCCGGGCGGCTGGCGTACGCCGACCGCAATCATTACATCGCCGATCCGGCATTCGCCGTGCAGCCGGTTGCCGGATTGCTCGCCGCCGATTACCTCGATGCGCGGGCGGCGCGGGTGGGCGAGCGTTCGATGGGCGGCGCCGAGCCCGGCCGCCCGGCGGGCGCGGCGACGCTCGGTCCGGCCCACGTCGGCACCAGCTCGGGGACGACGCATTTCTCGATTGTCGATGCGCAGGGCGACGCCGTCGCGATGAGCGCATCGGTGGAGAACGCATTCGGCGCGCGCCGCATGGTGCGCGGTTTCCTGCTCAACAACCAGCTCACCGATTTCGCCTTCGATCCGCGTTCGCGCGGTGCGCCGGCGGCGAACCGCGTGCAGGGCGGCAAGCGCCCGCGCAGCACGATGTCGCCGACGCTCGTGTTCGCGCGCGACGGCTCGCTCGAGCTGCTGCTGGGCTCGCCCGGTGGGCGCGCGATCGCCAATTACGTCGCCAAGGTGATCGTCGGCGTGCTCGACTGGGGGCTCGACCTGCAGGCCGCGGTCGAGCTGCCCAATTTCGGCAGCGCGAACGGCCCCACCTTCATCGAGCGTGCGAGCGCCTACGAGCATCTCGCCGAGCCACTCGAGTCACGCGGCCACGTCCTCAACCTGGCGCGCATGACGAGTGGCGTGCACGCCATCCAGCGCATCCCGGGCGGCTGGCGGGGCGCTGCGGACCCGCGGCGTGAGGGCGTGGCGCGGGGAGAGTAGACCGGGGTTGGCGTAGGATTGGACCCGGGAAGAGAGGGACGAATGACGTCCAAGCGCACGTCGCTCGGCAAGACGACGCGCCCGGTGCTGGCCGGGATCCTGCCGCGCGCGCGCCTGTTCGAGCGGCTCGACGCGGGGCGGCAATCGCCGCTGACCTGGGTCTCCGGTCCGCCGGGCAGCGGCAAGACGACGGCCCTCGTCAGCTACCTCGATCAGGCAAAACTTCCGTCGCTCTGGTACCAGCTGGATGCGGGCGACGCCGACGTCGCGACGTTTTTCTTCTACCTCAAGCAGGCCGTCGAGGGGCTCGGCGACGGCGAGCCGCTGCCGCTGCTGACGGCGGAATACCATGACGGACTGCCGGCGTTCACACGGCGCTTCTTCCAGTTGTTGTTCGCCCGGCTCGAGCCGCCGTTTCTCGTCGTCTTCGACGGCTACCAGGACGTGCCGGCGTCCTCGCCGCTGCACGAGGTGCTGCGCGACGCCGCGCGCGAGCTGCCGCCAGGCGTTGCCCTGATCGTCATCAGCCGCAGCGATCCGCCGGCGAGCTTCGCCCGGCTGCGCGCGCACGGCAGCGTCACCGAGATCGGCTGGCCCGATCTGCGGCTCGACAAGGACGAGATCGCCGCCATCGCGCGCCAGCGCGGAATCGAGCTTCCCGCCGAGGCGCTCGACCTGCTGACGGCGAAGACCGAAGGCTGGGCCGCCGGCGTGGTGCTGTTGCTCGAGCAGTCGCGCCGCGCCGGATCGATTTCCGCGCTACCCGATTTCGCCACCCGGCAGCTGATCTTCGACTACCTGGCGGGGGAGATCTTCCAGGCGAGCGATGCCCGCACCCAGGCGTTTCTGCTCAAGACCGCGCTCGCCGGGCAGATGACGGCCGCCACTGCTGAAGCGCTGACCGGTGAACGCGACGCCGAGGCGATTCTGGCGGCGCTGCATCGCAATAACTACTTCGTCAGCCTGCGCGAGGTCGCGCCGGCGCCGGTCTACCAGTATCACCCCATGTTCCGCGACTTCCTCCTGGCACGCGCCGAGGAAACCATGCAGGCCGATGCGCTGCGCGGCCTGCGCGGCGCCTCTGCGGCGCTGATGGAGGAGGCCGGCTACCCGGAGGACGCGGTTGCGCTGCTGCTCGACAACCGCGACTGGGAGGCGGCCGCCGGCATGGTCGAGCGCTACGCCAAGCCGCTGCTTGCGCAGGGGCGCGGCGAGACGGTGCTGCAATGGTGCGAGGCGCTCCCGCGACAGGTGCAGGATCGGTATCCGTGGGTCGTGTACTGGGCGGGCGCCTGCCAGGTGCAGCCCGCGCCACGCGAGGCGCGCCTGCTGTTCGAGCGGGCCCATGAACTGTTCCGTGCGCAGGGCGCAGCGGACGACGCGGGCGTGGTGCTCGCCTGCTGCGGCGCGATGGACGCGATTCTTTTCGAGCAGGACGACTATTCGCTGCTCGATCGCTGGATCGAGGTGCTCGAAGAAGCGGTCGCCGCGGGCCGTTATCGGCCGAGCGCCGAGGAGGCGGCCCGCATGGCGAGCAGCATGTTCATCTCGCTCACCATGCGCCAGCCGCAGCGGCGCGACATCGGCGACTGGATCGAGCGCGGTATCGACGCGGCGCAGGGCGTGAGCGATCCGAACGTGCGTCTCTACGTCTGCCTGCTCGCGGCGCTCACCTTGATGTGGACCGGGCTATACCGCAAGGCACAGGAGCTGATCGAGGCGATGCGCCAGGTGGCGCAGGCGCCGGGCGTATCGCCCTTTTCACTGACCATGCTGCGCAGTCTCGAGGCGATGCACGCCATGCTCAACGCCGATGCGCCGCAGGCGCTGGCGGCGATGCGCCAGGGGCTCGAGATTGCGCGTTCCACCGGCGCGCACACCTGGATGTTCCAGCTGCTCATATCGGGCTACGGGGGTGCGCTCGGCGGCGGTGATCTCGCGGCCGCAGGCGAGGCGGCCAAGGCGCTCGATGCGCAGGTCGTGCGCGCCGGCCGCTTCAATCTTTGCCAGTACCACTATTTTTCTGCCTGGGAAGCGATGCTGCGCCGCGATCTCATGCCTGCGCTGCAGGAGGCGCGCATCGCGCTGCGCACCGCGATCGAGGTCGGCTGTCCGTATTTCGAGGCGATGACGCGCCTCGCGCTGGCGCAGGTCCTCGCCGAATGCGGCGACGAGCGCAAGTGCGTGGCGCAGCTCGAGCGGCTGCGCGAGATCGTGCGCGCGATCGACAACCGGCATCTGGAGTTTGCCAGCCTGCTCGGCTCGGCGCAGATCGCGCTCGAACACGGCCGGCAGCGCGTCGGCCTCAATCTGCTGGAGAGCGCGCTCAAGCTCGGCCGCGAGTACGGCTATACGCACTTTCTCTGGTGGTGCCCGAACCGCATCGCCAACGTCCTGGTGCGGGCGATCGAGGCCGGCATCGAATCGGAGTACGCGAAGAGCCTCGTGCGCACGCGCGGACTGGTGCCGGACGAGTCGCCGTTGCAGCTCGACGAGTGGCCCTGGATGTTCCGGCTGCAGACGCTGGGCGGGTTTCGTCTGCTGAAGAACGATGCGCCCCTGGCGAGCGCGGGAAAGGCGCAGCGCCGTCCGCTCGAGCTGCTCAAGGTCCTGATTGCGCACGGCGGGGAAGAGGTCAGCGAGGCGCGCATCACGGATGCGATGTGGCCGCGCGTCGAAGGCGATTCGGCGCACCGCTCCTTCACCAGCACCCTGCATCGCCTGCGCAAGCTGATCGGCGAGGATCGGGCGCTCGTGCTGCACGAAGGCAAGCTCTCGCTCAGCCGGCGCCACGTCTGGACCGACGCCTGGGCACTCGAGGCGGCGGTGGGCGCTGTCGAGTCGGGGCTCGCGCGCGGCCATCGGCTCGAGCCGGCGCGCGCCGATGCGCTGCTCGAGCGCCTGCTCGATCTGTATCGCGGCGAATTCCTGCCGGCCGAGGAGAGCGCGCCCTGGGCCCTGGCGCCGCGCACGCGGCTGCGCACCCGCTTCGCACGCGCGGTCGGCGAGCTCGGGCTGTACTGGGAAGGGCGCGAGCAATGGGCGCGCGCACGCATCTGCTACGAGAAGGGGATCGACGCCGATCCCGGCGCGGAGGCCTTTTACCGCGGCCTGATGCTGCTGCTCGACCGCATGGGACGCCGCGCCGAGGCGCTCGACGTGTTCCAGCGCTGCCGGGCGGCGCTGTCCGCGCAGGACCTCGAGCCCGCGGCCGAGACGCGCGCGGTCTACGACCGCCTGATTGCCGCGGCCTAGCGCGCTGCACCGCAGCACGCGGTTTTAAGCCATCCGTAAGCGGCCCGTAAGGGCGTTGCATGCGCGCGCCTGCAAGCATGGTGATGCAGGCGGGGCCTGCGCCCGGCCGAAGGGGGTCGCATGAAAACGCGGTTAGCGCAGATCAAGTCGCGGCGGGCGGCGACGCGGGTGTGTGCGCTGGCGCTCGCGCTTTCGATCGCCGCCTGCGGCAGCACACATCAGCCGGCGTCTTCGGATGCCGCCGGGGTTCCGGATCCGCAGGCCGAGCAACGCGAAGCCGAGGCCGAGCGGCGGCGCGAGGTGCGCGGCCGCGCGATCGGCAAGGTCGCGGAGGCGACCGCGCGCGGCGTCCTCGGCACCGTGGGTGGCGCGCTGTACGGCGGGCTCCAAGGCCTCGCCTCCTGCGCCAGCGCGGGGCCGCTGGCACTGCTCTGCGTGCCGATCGGCGCGGTCGTGGGAGGGGTCATGTACGGCGTCGGGGCCGCGGCGAGTACGCCCGGCTTGGGGGACTCGCTCGACGCTGCGCTGAGCGAGCCCGAGACTTCAACCTCGTCCGAGGCGGCCGCGCAGCCGGTCGGGGCCGCGCCAGAATCCGCTTCCGGCGCGAACCCTCCAGTGGCCGTACCGGGCGAGCCTGCCGCCGAGGCGGAATTTCCACCGCTGCCCTCGGGCGATGCCCCAACGGCAACGGAATTTCCGGCCACGCAGCCGTCCGACGCGCCAACGGCTGTCGTCGGCACCGGGGCTTTGCATCAAGGCGATCGCTGGGAGTATGCCTACGTCGATTCGCGCGATGGGCGCCCGGCATCTCGTCGCTTCGAGATCGTGCAGTTCGACGGCGATCAGATCGTCGAGCGCATCGAAATGGAGGACGGCAGGACACTGACCGCGACGCACCGCAGCGGCGCCTATCTCGAAATACGCGGCGGCATGCAATTCGCGCCGTATTACTTCGCCTTCCAGCGCGGGAACGTTGCAACGTCGATCGGCGGGCTCGCGGTACGGGGCGGCGACGCCTGCGAACAAGGACCGAAGACCATTTACCGGACCGCGGAATGCGAAGTCAGCGCCGAATTCGTCAGGACCGAGACGGTCGCGGTGCCGGCGGGCACATTTGAGGCGCAGGTCGTGCGTATCAAGCTGAGTCAGGAAATGTGGAGTTCCCCGCTCGCCTACATGAGTGGTCCTTTCGGCGAGGCCACGTTCTGGATCTCGCCCGAAGCCGGGCGCATCGTCAAAGCCGAAGTCCGCTACGACCTCGAGCGTCCCTGGACCGAGACGATGGAATTGGTCAGCGGCCGCGCGCTCGATCGGCAGGCGACGACGCGGTAGCGACGCCGCCTGGCCGCCACGGCCTCCTGCCGTGCCGCAGGCCTTGCGCAAAAACGCCCGAACCCATGCGCGCGCGTTCGCTGCATGCGCCGTCGCGCGACGTCCCTGTGTCGCGCGCTCAAGAAGTAATCCAGACGTAAGCGATCCGTAAGAATGCTGCAAGCGCAGACGCTGCACGATGACTTCACAGGCGAACGACGCCTGCGTGCAACTACTTGGAGGCATGTATGAACAAGCGAATGAAAATCTGGATCGGTCTTTGCGTTGCAGGCCTTACCGCGAGCGGCTGCGTCGCGGTGCCGGTGGGTTCACCCGATGGCGACGTAAGCTGGGACGCGGTGCCGCTGCCGCTTGCGCCGATGGTCGCCGCGAATGCGCCGTTTCCGGCGGCCGTGCCGGCGCGCCTGTACCCGACGAACGACCTCGCGCGCCAGGTCGGCATGCTCAATGGTTCGGTGACCAACATGCGCAACGGCAAGGGGCGCTTTCAGCTGCACTACCGCGGCGACATGCTGACCGGCGAGGCGACGCGCGCGTCGTCCGGCGACGCCCACAGCGGCGTGGCCAACGCCTACGGTGCGCGCGGCACGTTCATGAACTGCCAGTACCGCATGAACAACCCGCGCCAGGGCTCGGGGACCTGCACCTTCTCCGACGGCGCGACCTACGACGCGCACCTCGGCAGCTAGCGGAGCCTCTTCAAAAGAACCCGGGACCGGGGCCGTCGGCCCCGGCTCTCGAGCAGAGCGAGCGAGCCCATGGAACCGGACATCACACTGACCGCGCGCGAAGCAGACGTCCTGCGGCTTCTTGCGCGCGGCTGCACCTACGTGCAGGTCGGGGAGCGGCTGGCGCTTTCCGTGAACACGGTGGCCACGCATGTGAAGAGCATCTACCGAAAGCTCGAGGTGCGCTCGGCGCGCGCCGCGGTGTGGCGCGCCTTCGAGCTGCGGCTCCTGGGCGAGGTCGACGCCTAGGGCCGGGGCCGCCGCGAACTGCCGAGCGCGGCGAGGACGGTCTCGACACAGCGCTCGGCGGACTCGGAGACATCGACGGTGATCGCGCCCTGCGGCGGCTCGAGGGCATCGAACTGACTCTCGAGCAGCGAGGCCGGCATGTAGCGGTGGCGCCGCTCGGCGAGCCGCGCGCGGATCTGCTCGATCGAGCCGCGCAGGTACACGATCCGGCAGTCGTCGATCTCTGCGCACAGTCGGGCACGGTAGGCCTGCTTGAGCGCCGAACAGGCGAGCACCACGGACTCGGCGCGGCCAGATTTTGCGCGCAGCAGGCCGTTCAGCGCGTCGAGCCAGGGCCAGCGGTCGGCATCCTCGAGCGGCACGCCGGCGGCCATCTTGGCGACATTTTCTTTCGGGTGGTAATCGTCGGCGTCGATAAAGCCGCAGCCGAGCCGCGCGGCGAGCTGCTGGCCGAGTGTCGTCTTGCCCGAGCCGGACACGCCCATGACGACGACGATCATCGCAGCGGCTACTTGTGCTTGGTCACCGCGTGGCCGCCGAACTTGGCGCGCATCATGGCCAGCATGCGGCGGGCGTAATCGGCCTTGCCCTGGCTCGAGAAACGCGCCATCAGCGCCAGCGTGATGACCGGCGCGGGCACGCCGAGCTCGACCGACTCGAGCGCGGTCCAGCGGCCCTCGCCGGAATCCGCGACGATCGGCGCGATGTTCTCCAGGTCCTCGTCCTCGGCGAGGACCTCGGCGCACAGGTCGAGCAGCCAGGAGCGCACCACGCTGCCGTGGCGCCAGGTCTCGGCGAGCCGCGCGAGGTCGATGTCGAGATCGCTCTTCGCCCGCAACAGCGCGAAGCCTTCGGCGTAGGCCTGCATCATTCCGTACTCGATGCCGTTGTGGACCATCTTGGCGTAGTGGCCTGCGCCGCTCGGCCCGCAATGCACCCAGCCGGTCTGCGGCGCCGGGGCGAGGATTTCGGCGAAGGGCGTGAACTGCTCGATCGCGGTGGGCGTGCCGCCGAGCATCAGGCAGTAGCCGTGCGCCAGGCCGTGAATGCCGCCGGAAACGCCCGCGTCCACGTAGCGCAGCCCCGCCTGCGACAGCGCGAGCGCGCGGCGCATCGAGTCGCGGTAGAAGCTGTTGCCGCCGTCGACCAGCGTGTCGCCGGAAGACAGGAGCGTGCCGAGCGCCTCGAGGGTGGCATCGATTGTTTCGCCCGCGGGCAGCATCATGAGGATCACGCGCTCGCCTTCGTTCAGCTGGGCGCAGAGCGCGGCAAGGCCGCCCACGGTCGTGATGCCCGCTTCGTCGGCGAGCGCGGCGCGCGCCGTGTCGTGCCGGTCGTAGGCCAGCACCTGCACGCCACCGCGTGCCAGGCGGCGCGCCATGTTCGCGCCCATGCGGCCGAGTCCGATGATTCCGATCTGCATGCGGGGTCTCCTTTGCCTGCAGGCATTCTAAGGGGCGGGGATCGCCGCCCCGTCGAGCGCGCTGCGCAGGCGCTCGACGGCATCTGTGGCGAACGGATCGAGCGTCCGGTCCGCGCCGAGCCGGCGCAGCCAGGTGAGCTGGCGCTTGGCGAGCTGGCGCGTCGCGGCGATGCCCTTGTCGCGCAAGCCGGCGGCATCGAGTTCGCCGTCGAGGTGCTGCCAGGCCTGCCGGTAGCCGACGCAGCGCATCGCGGGCAGATCCGGGCTCAGCCGGTAGCGCGCGCGCAGTCCGCGCAGCTCGTCCACCAGGCCGGCGGCGAGCATCGTATCGAAGCGTTCCGCAATGCGCGCATGCAGCAGGGCGCGATCCTGGGGCACGAGCGCGATCCACAGCGCATCGACGGTCGGACCGGACCGCCGTCCGAGCTGCGCCGACATCGGCTGCCCGGTGAGCAGGCAGACCTCGAGCGCGCGCTGGATGCGCTGCGCATCGTTCGGCGCGATGCGCGCGGCGCTGACCGGATCGAGCTGCGCGAGCCGCGCGTGCAGCGCCGGCCAGCCTGCGCGCGCCGCATCCTGCTCGAGCGTACGCCGCAGCGCCGGATCGGCCGCAGGCAATCCGTCGAGACCCTCGCGCAGCGCCTTGAAGTAGAGCATCGTGCCGCCGACGAGCAGCGCGCAGCGTCCGCGCCCGCGGATTTCATCGACCCGGCGCTGTGCGTCCGCCGCGAAGCGCGCCGCAGAATAGCGCTCGGTCGGGTCGAGAATGTCGATCAGGTGGTGCGGCACGCGCGCGCGCTCCGCCGGCGACGGCTTCGCCGTACCGATGTCCATGCCGCGGTAGATTTGCGCGGAGTCGACGCTGACGATCTCGGCGCCCAGCGCCTCGGCGAGCGCCGCGCTTCACCGCCCGCGCAGGAACAGCTTGTCGAGGTCGGCGAGCGAGAGCTGGTACCAGGTCGGCCGGCCGTGGTTGCAGCTGCCCGAGCGCTCGGTGGCTTCCATCTCGCGCAACAGCGCGTTCATTTCGGGCTGTGTCAGCGCGCGGTTCGCGCGCACCGCGGCGTGGCAGGCCATGCCGCCGAGCAGCGCGTCGCGCCGCGCGGCGAGCGCCTGTGCGGCGCCGAATTCGCGCAGCTCGGCGAGCACCGCGCGCGCCAGCACGGGCAGGTCGCCGCCGGCGACGGCTTCGCCGTACCGATGTCCATGCCGCGGTAGATTTGCGCGGAGTCGACGCTGACGATCTCGGCGCCCAGCGCCTCGGCGAG
>LJTQ01000124.1 GCA_001303445.1 Betaproteobacteria bacterium SG8_39
CCCGGCCCGGGCGCCTTGTGAGCACCATGGGGCCAGACGGACAGGGTCGAATTGTAGAGCCAGCCGCCCGGGCCAGCGAATCCCCGGTTTGCGCCGATGTTAGACTCGCGGCCTTTTTGCAGGGACCCCGATGGCTGCGCGGATCATCGACGGGAAATCGATCGCCGCCGACGTGCGGCGTGCCCTCGGCCCGCGGGTCGCGGCACTTGCTGCGCGCGGCGTCCGGCCGGGCCTGGCCGTCATCCGGGTGGGCGACGACCCGGCGTCCCGGGTCTACGTGCGAAACAAGGAGCGCGCCTGCGAGCAGACGGGTATCGCGTCGCGCCACATCGCGCTGCCGGCGCGGGTCGACGAGGCCGAGCTGCTCGGCACGATCCACCAACTGAACGCCGATGCGGCGGTGCACGGCATCCTCGTGCAGCTGCCGCTGCCGCACCACCTCGATCCCGGCCGGGTGGTCGAGGCGATCGCGCCGCACAAGGACGCTGACGGCTTCCACCCGATGAACACGGGCGCATTGCTCGTGGGACGCACCGGCTTCCTGCCCTGCACCCCTGCCGGCATCATGGTCATGCTCGACCGCAGCGGGATCGAGTTGCGCGGCAAGCGCGCAGTCGTCGTCGGGCGCTCGAACATCGTCGGCAAGCCCATGGCGCTGCTCCTCTTGCAACGCGACGCCACTGTCACCATCTGTCATTCCAAGACGCGCGACCTGCCGGCGCTCACGCGCGAGGCCGACGTGCTGGTCGCCGCGCTGGGGCGCGCCAGGGCAATCAGCGCCGCGATGGTCAAGCCCGGAGCCTGCGTCATCGACGTTGGCATCAACCGGCTCGAAGACGGCAGCCTCGCCGGAGATGTCGACACCACCGCGGTGAGGGACGTTGCGGGCTGGATTACCCCGGTACCGGGCGGCGTCGGACCGATGACTGTCGCGATGCTGCTCGCCAATTGTGTGCGCGCCGCGGAGCTGGCTGCCGCATCGGCCTCCAGCGACCCGGATTGACTGCAGGACACCGATGAACCCTTTGCTCGATTTCAGTGGCCTACCCCGCTTCGCGGAATTCAAACCCGAGCACGTCGCCCCCGCGGTCGACCAGCTCCTTGCCGATGCGCGCGGCGCCATGAACCGCGCGGCGGCGGCGGAGACCCCCGTGCACTGGGATGCGTTCGTCGCGCCGCTCGAAGACGCCAACGAGCGCCTGTCGCGCGCCTGGGGCCAGGTCGCCCATCTGCACGCGGTGATCGACAGTCCGCCGCTGCGCGAGGCGTACAACGCGAACCTGCCGAAGATCACGCAGTACTACACCGAGCTGGGACAGAACGAAGCGCTATTCGCCAAATACCGCACGCTGCGCGCTGCGCCGGAATTCGACGCGCTCAGCGCGCCGCGCAAAGCGATCGTCGAGCACGCGCTGCGCGACTTCCGGCTGGGCGGCGCCGAGCTGCCGGAGGACAAGAAACTGCGTTTCGCCGCCATCCAGGACGAAGCGGCACGCTGTTCCGCGAAGTTTTCGCAGAACCTGCTCGACGCGACGAACGCCTACTCGATCGTGCTCGAAGACGCGGCGCGCGTCGCCGGGATTCCGGCGGATGTTCTCGGCGCCGCCCGCGAAGCCGCGGAAAAGGACGGCAAAGCCGGCTGGAAGTTCACGCTGCACATGCCCTCGTACCTTCCGGTGATGCAGTACGCCGACGACCGTGCGCTGCGCGAGACCCTGTACCGGGAAAACGCGACGCGTGCCGCCGAATTCGGCAAGCCGGCATGGGACAACACACCCCTCATCCGAACGCTGCTGCGCCTGCGTCGCGAAGAGGCGCAACTCCTCGGCTATGCGAATTTCGCGGAAGTCTCGCTGGTGCCGAAGATGGCCTCCTCGCCGACCGAGGTCATCACCTTCCTCGAGGACCTCGCGCGACGTGCGCGAGCACAGGCGGAGCGCGACGCCGGCGAGCTGCGCGCGTTCGCGCGCGACACACTCGGCATCGATCGGCTCGAGTCCTGGGACCTTGCGTACGCGGCGGAGAAGCTGCGGCTGGAGCGCTACGCATTCTCCGACCAGGAAGTGAAGCAGTACTTTCCCGAAGATGCGGTGCTCGCAGGGCTGTTTCGCGTAGTCGAGACGCTCTACGGCGTGAGCATCGAGCCTGCGCAGGCGCCCGTGTGGCACGCCGACGTACGCTTCTTCGAGATCCGGGATGCACAGGGCGAACGCGTCGGCGAGTTTTACCTCGACCTGTACGCGCGCGAGTCGAAACAGGGCGGCGCGTGGATGAATGACGCGGTGACCCGGCGGCGGCGTGATGCGCACATCCAGACGCCGGTGGCCTATCTGGTCTGCAACTTTTCTCGCCCGACGGGCGGCAAGCCCGCGCTGTTCACGCACGACGAGGTCATCACGCTGTTCCATGAGTTCGGCCACTGCCTGCATCACCTCCTGACGCGGGTCGAGGACCTCGGCGTTGCCGGCATCAACGGGGTCGAATGGGACGCGGTCGAGCTGCCCAGCCAGTTCATGGAAAACTTCTGCTGGGAATGGGAGGTGCTCGCCGGCATGACGCGCCATGTCGACACCGGCGAAGCCCTGCCGCGCCCGCTGTTCGAGCGCATGCTCGCGGCGAAGAACTTTCACAGCGGCCTGGCGATGCTGCGCCAGATCGAGTTCGCCACGTTCGACATGCGGCTGCATGCCGAATTCGATCCTGCAAGCGACGCGTCAGCCCTGTCGTTGCTCGACGACGTGCGCGCCAAGGTCGCGGTTTTCGTGCCACCTGCCTTCAACCGCTTCCCGAACAGTTTTTCGCACATCTTCGGCGGCGGCTATGCCGCCGGCTACTACAGCTACAAATGGGCGGAAGTGCTGTCGGCGGACGCCTACAGCGCGTTCGAGGAAATGCGCGAAGCGCGCCCGGGGGCCAACGGCGTACTGGACCCGCAGACCGGCGCGCGATTCCGTGACGAAATTCTCGCTGTCGGCGGGAGCCGGCCGGCGGCCGAGTCCTTCCATGCCTTCCGCGGCCGCGCGCCGAGGGTCGACGCACTGCTGAAACACAATGGTATGATCCCCGCATGAGTTTCGCTCGGCATGCGGTGCTCTTCATCGTGCTGGCGGCCGCGCTCGGTGCAGCGCAGGCGCAGCAGAAGCTTTACCGCTGGGTGGACGAACAGGGGAACGTGAATGTCACGGACACCCCGCCGCCGCTCGGCGCGAAAAAGGTCGAGCAAAAGACCTACGGGGGCGGCGCGAGCGCAGGGCCTTCGCCCTTCGAGCTGCGCGAGGCGCAGCAGAACTTTCCGGTCACCCTGTACACCGCACCCTCCTGCAAGGCGCCCTGCACGCAGGCGCGGGCCGCGCTCAACAAGCGCGGGGTGCCGTTCAGCGAAGTCCAGGTCTGGAACGAGGAGACCAACGCCCAGTTGAAGGCGGTCTCCCAGTCCAATGAAGTGCCGGTGCTGACCGTCGGCCGTTCGGTGCAGAAAGGCTTCGAGCAGGGCGCCTACGACAGCCTGCTCGACAGCGCCGGCTATCCGCGCGCGGGACTGCTGCCCGAAGGCAAGCAGGCCACGCCCGCACCGCCCAAGGGGTATGTCCCGCCGGAGCAGCGCGCAGACCCGTCTCGACCGAGCGCCGAGCCGGTCGCGCCGGAGCCCGCGCCCAAGCTCGGGCCCTACGCGCCGCGCTTCAGCTCGACCACCGAGCCCACGAAGTGAGTCGCGCGCCGCGGCCGCATGCCGCGCGCGCCGGGACGGGATGAAACTCGCGACCTGGAACGTCAATTCCCTCAAGGTGCGCCTGCCGCAGCTGATCGACTGGGCCGCCGCCACGCAGCCCGACGTCGTCTGCCTGCAGGAAACCAAGCTCGAGGACGGCAAGTTTCCACAGGCGGAGATCGAAGCAGCCGGTTTTCACGCTGCATTCTCCGGACAGAAAACCTACAACGGCGTCGCGCTGCTCGCGCGCACCGCGCCGCGGGATGTCGTGACTTCGATACCCGGATTCACGGACGAGCAGAAGCGCGTCGTCGCGGCGACGCTGGGCGATGCACGTGTCGTCTGCCTGTATGCGCCCAACGGGCAGGCCGTGGGTTCCGACAAGTACGCGTACAAGCTGCGCTGGTATGACGCGCTGCGCGCCTGGCTGGCGGACGAGCTCGCGCGCCATCCGCGCCTTGCGGTGCTCGGCGACCTCAACATCGCGCCGGAAGACCGCGACGTGCACGACCCCAAGGCCTGGGAAGGACAGGTGCACTGCTCGGCGCCCGAGCGGGCGGCGTTCAGCGCCCTGCTCGCGCTCGGCCTGCAGGACGCGTTCCGCCTGTTCGAGCAGCCGGAGAAATCGTTCTCCTGGTGGGACTACCGCATGATGGCGTTTCGCCGCAACGCCGGGCTGCGCATCGACCACATCCTGCTATCGAGCGCGCTCGCCGCGCAGTGCGGTGCCTGCAGCATCGACAAGGCGCCGCGCAAGCTCGAGCGCCCTTCGGACCACACGCCGGTCGTCGCCGAGCTGCGTCCTTAGAAAGCTCCGATCAAGTCCCCGACTTGATCGGAGCATTCGTCTGACGTCGGGGGTTCACAAGGGGGCGGAGCCCCCTTGTTCAGACCATTCCTAGGGATTCATTCCCTTTTGCACGCCCGGGCGCGCCGCCATGCGCTCGCCCCAGCGGCGCAGGTTCTCCATCCCGCCCGCCGCATCGAGCATCGCCTTGCGCAGCGCGTAGTTCGGATACAGCATGAAATCGGCGAACGAAACCTCGTCCGCAAGGTAATCGCGGCCCGCGAGGTGCTGGTCGACATGACGGAAATACGCGATCAGGCGCTGCTTGAAGAAATCGACGATCGCGGGCGATTTCTCAGGTGCCGCAAATTCCAACTGGAACAGCGTGCCGCCGGTCGGCCCGACGTCACTTGCCGCCTGCAAGAACCATTGCGCAGCCATCGCGCGGCGCAGCGGATCGCCGGGGATGAACTTTGCCGCTTTTTCGCAGCAATACACGATGATGGCGCCCGACTGCGTGAGCGTGAGCGGCTTGCCGCCCGGACCGTCGCGATCGACGATGACCGGAATGACACCAGCTGGATTGAGCTTGAGGAACTCCGGCGTTCGCTGCTCGCCCTTGGTCAGATCGACCTTGTGCACGCGATGTGCGAGGCCTGTTTCCGCAAGCGCGAGCGAGGCACGCAGACCGTTACCCGTGCCCCAGGTATAGAGGTCGATCATGGCAAGCTCCTTGCGCCGAATGACGTGGCGCGATTATAGGGGCGCCCCAAGCACCGGGCGTAGAATCCCGTCGACGCCGCCATGGAACCTGCACGCTCGATCAGCAAGCTCGGCTTCCGGCGCTGGTACGAACGCCAGTTGACCGAAGGCTTTGCCTGGCTCGTCACCTGCCTGCTATGCGCCGTGCTCATCGCCGCGGGCATCGAGTCGATCTGGCCACGACTGATGACCTGGCACGCCGTCGCGATGCTCGCTTTCGTCTACGTCGTCGGCATGATCTGCTGGTACGCGCTGCAGCGCTTTCTCATGCTGCTGACGCGCGCGGAGCACGTCGCTTCGCGCTCGACCTGCGCGCAATGCGCCACCAACGGACGCTACGAGGTGCTGAGCGAATCTGCGGCGATGCGCGTGCGCTGCCGCAAGTGCGCGCACGAATGGACGATCACTTAGGGGGCGCTGACGGCGGGGATTCCCAGGGGGCTCCGGCCCCCGGTTCACGCCCGCTCAGTCGATCATCGCGTAGGCCGGCAGCGTGAGGAACTCGACGTAGTCACCGGTCGTGATCTCGTCGAACAGCTTCGCGGCTGCCTCGTACTGGCCCGCTTTCCAGCCCGCCTCGCCGAGGTATTCGCGCACCTTCGGCAGCTCGTCCTTGAGCAGTTCGCGGAACAGCTCCACCGTGACCTTGCGGCCGTCGTCGAGCACGCCCTTGGGCGAGCGGATCCACTGCCAGATCTGCGAACGCGAGATCTCCGCAGTGGCCGCATCCTCCATCAGGTTGAAAACGGGCACGCAGCCGTTGCCGGCGAGCCATGCACCGAGGTACTGAATGCCGACGTTGATGTTGTTGCGCAGGCCCGCCTCGGTAATCGGCTTTTCAGGCTGGAAGTTCAGCAGGTCCTTCGCGCTCACTTTCACGTCCGGGCGCTGCTTGTCGTACTGGTTCGGCTTTGGCATGTGCTCGTCGAACACCGCCTTGGCGACCGGCACCAGGCCCGGATGCGCAACCCAGGTGCCGTCGCAGCCGTCGGTCACCTCGCGCAACTTGTCGAGTCGCACCTTCTCGAGCGCGGCCTCGTTCGCCGCCGGATCGTTCTTGATCGGGATCTGCGCCGCCATGCCGCCCATCGCAGGCGCATTTCGCCGGTGGCAGGTCTTTACCAGCGACAGCGCGTAGGCGCGCAGGAACGGCGCGGTCATCGTCACCTGGCCGCGGTCGGCCAAGCAGAAGTCCTTGTTGACGCGGAATTTCTTGATGCAGGAAAAGATGTAGTCCCAGCGCCCGATGTTGAGCCCGGCGGAATGCGCCTTAAGCTCCCACAGGATCTCGTCCATCTCGAACGCGGCGAGCACGGTCTCGATCAGGACCGTCGCCTTGATGCTGCCTTGCTTCACGCCGAGCGCGTCCTGCGCCGCCTTGAAGATGTCGTTCCACAGGCGCGCTTCAAGATGGCTCTCCATCTTCGGCAGGTAGAAATACGGCCCCGAGCCGCGCGCCAGCAGTTCTTTGGCGTTGTGGAAGAAGTACAAGGCAAAGTCGAAGATGCCGCCCGAGACCGGCTTGCCGTCGATCAGCACGTGCTTTTCGTCGAGGTGCCAGCCGCGCGGGCGCGGGATGAGGACTGCGGTCTTGTCGTTCAGCTCGTAGCGCTTGCCACCCTGTTGCAGGGTGATCGTGCGGCGCACGGCGTCGCGCAGGTTGACCTGCCCGTCGATCATGTTGAACCAGGTCGGGCAGTTGGCGTCCTCGAAGTCCGCCATGAAGGTGGAGGCGCCGCAGTTGAGGGCATTGATGACCATCTTGCGATCGGTCGGCCCGGTGATCTCGACGCGCCGGTCGAGCATGTCCTTGGGCTGTGGCGCAATGGTCCAGTCCGATTCGCGCACCGACTGGGTCTCGGGCAGGAAATCGGGGAGCGTGCCGGCGTCGAAGCGCTTCTGGCGCGCGGCGCGGGCCGCGAGCAGTTCCTGGCGACGCGGTTCGAACTGACGGTGCAGCGACACGACGAGGTCGAGCGCCTCGGGCGTCAGGATCTGGTCAAAGCCGGGATGCGCTTTGCCGAGGATTTGCAGGCCCTTGGGCAAGCTGATGGGTGCATTCATGGTCTGGAGGTCCGTAACGGGCGGAAACCTATCGATTTTATGGAGCCGAATGTGGCGCCGCAACATAAAATCCTCTGGCCCCATAAGGATTTTTGACCGCCGGGGGTGTTGCGCAAGAGGGGCCGCGGGATTTGCAGGCTTGAGCGCCGAGGAGTAGCCTTTTTATACCTCGGTTCATAATTTCGCATTATGAAATACCGTGACATCGAGGTTTGCGCTCACCCACAACCTGCCGGAGGTGCTTGATGTCGTCTCCTCTCAAGATCCTCATCATGGGTGCGTCCTACGGCTCGCTGCTGGCGACCAAGTTGCTGCTCGCCGGGCACAGCGTGAAGCTGGTCTGCCTGCCCGCGGAAGCCGAACTGATCAACGCCGAGGGCACGCGGGTGCGCATGCCGGTCAAGGGCCGCGACGGCCTGGTCGAAGTCGATTCGCGCGCCCTGCCCGGCCAGCTTTCCGCCGCCGGGCCGGAAGCGATCGATCCCGCCGGCTACGACCTCGTCGCGCTCGCAATGCAGGAGCCGCAGTACCGCTCGACCGGCGTGCGTGAGCTGCTCGATGCGGTGGCCCGCGCGCGCTCGCCGTGCATGTCGATCATGAATATGCCGCCGCTGCCCTACCTGGCGCGCATGCCCGGCGTCGATCCTGCCGCGTGCCGCGACTGCTACACCGACCCCGCGGTCTGGGACAGCTTTGATCCGTCGCTGATGACGCTGTGCAGCCCGGATCCGCAGGCTGCACGCCCGCCGGAGGAGAAGACGAATGTGTTGCAGGTGCGGCTGCCGACCAACTTCAAGTCGGCGCGCTTCGAGTCCGACGCGCACACCGCGATCCTGCGCCGGCTCGAGGCCGACATCGAAGCCGCCCGGTTCGACACGGGACGCGAGAAGATCGAATTGCCGGTCAAGCTGAAGGTGCACGAATCGGTATTCGTGCCGCTGGCGAAATGGGCGATGCTGATGGCGGGCAACTACCGCTGCGTCACCCGGGACGGCATGCGCTCGATCCACGACGCGGTGCATACGGATATCGACGCCTCGCGCGCGATGTACGGCTGGGTGGTCTCTCTATGCAAGGCGCTCGGCGCGGACGACAAGGACCTGGTGCCGTTCGAGAAGTACGCCGTTGCCGCGAAGGGGCTCACCGGGGCTTCGTCCGCCGCGCGCGCGCTCTACGGCGGGGCGCCTTACATCGAGCGCGTCGACCGCCTGGTGCAGACCGTCGCGGCGCAAAAGGGCATGCGTTCGGCGGCGCTCGACGAAGTCGTCGCGCTCGTCGATGCGCGGCTTGAAACCA
>LJTQ01000125.1 GCA_001303445.1 Betaproteobacteria bacterium SG8_39
TCGCCGTTGAACACGTCGTAGTGCATCAGCCGGCGCTCCTCTGCGCGGGCAGGCCGCAGCGGCGCGCGATCTCGGCGCGCGCCTCGGCCAGGATTTCGTCCTGCGTGCTGTCGCAGAACAGCGTCTGCGCGTCCGGCTCCGGCGGCTCGAGCGCTTCGAGCTGGCGGGTGAGCACCTCGAGCGTGGCTTCGGATGCGTCGCGGCCCGCGGCCTCGCGCGCGGCAACGCGTTCGCGCAGCACCTCGATCGGCGCATCGCACCACAGCAGCGTGTAGCCTGCACGGGCCTCGCGCGCCAGCGTGACGAACGGCGCCCGGTCCGCCGCATGCAGGAAGGTGGCGTCGACGATCAGCGGAAAACCGGCGGGCAGCAGCGCCTGGGCGAGCTCGGCGAGCCGCGCGTAGGTGGCCTGCGTGGCGCGCGGCGCGTACAGGCCTGCACCGAAGGCCGAGCCGCTGCGTGCCGTCGCATCCAGCCCGTGCAGGCGCTTGCGCTCGATGTCCGAGCGCAGGCGCACGGCGCCGAGCGCTTCGAGCAACGACTGCGCGAAGGTGGTCTTGCCCGAGCCGGATACGCCGCCGGTCAGAATGAGGGCGCGCGCACCTGGCGCGGCGAAGGCGGCGGCATCCGCGAGGTGGTGCGCAAAGTCCTCGAGCGGGCTGGACACGGCGCGCGGGTCGCTGCCCCGTTCGGCCTGGCGCGCACGGATGAGCGCCACCTTGGCGCGCACCATCGCGCGGTAGACGAGATAGAAGCGCAGTACCGCGACGCCCGCGTAGTCGCCGCTCGACTCGAGCGCGCGGTTGAGAAAGCGCCAACCGAGCGCCGGCGCGCCCCGGTCGATGAAATCCATTAGCGTGAAGGCGATCTCGCTCATCACGTCGATCCAGCGAAAGTCCGCGTTGAACTCGATGCAGTCGAACGGCACCGGCGCGCCGTCGATGCGCGCGACGTTGCCGAGGTGCAGATCGCCATGGCACTCGCGGACGAAGCCGTCCCGCCTGCGCTGCGCGAAGGTTTCGCGCAGTGCTTCGCCCTCGGCGTCGGTCCAGCGCCCCAGCCGCTCGAGCGCATCGCGACTCGAGCCCGGTGCTTCGAGGCGCGCGATGTGCGCGAAGTTGTCGCGCGCATCGGCAAGGATCGCGTCCGGGGTGCCGAAGGGGCTGTCCGGGGGCGCGCTGTCGATCTCGGCGTGGAACGTCGCGATGCGGTCGGCCAGCGCGTCGACCAGTGACGCGTCGAGCGCGCCGCGCGCGAGCAGCCGATCGAAGCTGTCCTCGGTGTCAAAGCGGCGCATCTTGACGGCGTAGTCGAGCACCGCGCCCGCGCCGCCGAGGCGGGGTGCGGTGGGCGCACCGGTGATCGGCACCACCTCGAGGTAGAGCTGCGGCGCGGTGCGCCGATTGAGCGCCAGCTCGAGCTCGCAGTAGCGCTTGCGCGCGGCGAGCGAGGTGAAGTCGAGAAAACCGAGATCGACCGGTTTTTTCAGCTTGTAGGCGGCATCACCCGCGAGCAGCACGCTCGAGATATGCGTCTCGATCAGGCGCGCCTCGCCACCGAGGACAGCGCGCAGCGCAGCGATGAGCGCCGTGTGTGCGTCCAGCGCAGACTGCGCGGCCGTGCTGCGCTGGGCGGCGAGGCCGGTGCGATGCAGCGCCATGCACGGCCTAGCCCGCGCGTGCGGCGGCACGCGCCGCGTCGCGTGCCGCAATCGCGCGCCGGTAGACTTCGAGGTAGGCAGCTGCGGACGCGGTCCAGCTGAAGTCCGCGTGCATGCCGTTGGTCTGCAGCCTGCGCCAGGCCGCGGGATCGCGGAACGCGGCGAGCGCACGCCGCAGCGCGGCGAGCAGGGCATCGGCGTCCGGCGCATCGAAGACGAAGCCGCAGGCCTCATCGGGCGGCGCCTCGTCCGGGTCGCGTACCGAATCGGCCAGGCCGCCGGTACGGCGCACCACCGGCGGCGTGCCGTAGCGCATGCTGTAGAGCTGATTGAGTCCGCAGGGCTCGAAGCGCGAAGGCATGAGGAACAGGTCGGCGCCCGCTTCGATGCGGTGCGCAAGGCCCTCGTCGAAGCCGATGCGCGCCGCGACCGCGCCGGGGTGCTGTGCGGCGAGGGCGCGCAAGGCGTTCTCGAAGCGGGCTTCGCCCTGGCCGAGCACGGCGAGCTGCGCGCCGGCGCGCAGCAGCTCGGGTGCGATCTGGATGACGAGATCCGCGCCTTTCTGCTCGACCAGGCGCGCAATCATGCCGACGAGCGGCGCAGCGGCCCGGGCGGCGAGGCCGAGCTCGGAGCGCAGCGCCTGGGCGTTCGCGCGCTTGCGCTCGAGGCTGCTCGCGTCGTAGCGCTCGGCGAGGAAGGCGTCGCGCGCAGGGTCCCAGGTCCGGGTGTCGATCCCGTTCAGGATGCCGGTAAGCACGTCATTGCGCTCGCGCAGCAGGCCTTCGAGTCCGAAGCCGAGCTCCGCGCCCTGGATCTCGCGCGCGTAGGTCGGGCTCACCGTGGTCAGGCCGTCCGCATAGCGCAGGCCTGCCTTGAGAAAGGAAATCCGGCCCCACAACTCGAGCGTTTCCGAGGCCTGCAGTGCCGGCGGCAGGCCGAGCGCGGGCAGCAGCTCGGGCGCGAACAGGCCCTGGTAGGCGAGGTTGTGCACGGTCATCACGCTGGCCGCATGCGCGCCGCTTTCGCGCGCCAGGTAGGCCGGCGCGAGGCCGCCCTGCCAGTCGTTGCAGTGAATCAGGTCCGGACGCCAGCCGTCGAACCCTCGCGTGCCGGCCAGGCTCGCGATGCGCGAGAGCAGGCCGAAGCGCAGGTGGTTGTCGGCCCAGTCCTGATTCTCCGGCGACTGGTACGGGCCGCCCGGCCGGTCGAAGTAGGCGTCGCACTCGAGCAGATAGAGCGGAACCCCGGGGTCGTCGGTCAGCCGCAGGCCTGCGTCGGCGAGCGCACCGCCCGGTGCAGCGAAGGCGCAGACCCGGCGTGCCTGCGCAAATGCCGACTTGAGCGGGCGATAGGCCGGAACGAGCACGCGCGCATCGACGCCGGCCTGGGCCAGCGCCGCGGGCAGCGCCTGCGCGACATCCCCCAGCCCCCCGGCCTTGACCCAGGGCGCGATCTCCGGCGTGACGAAGAGGACGCGGAGCGGTTCGGTCATGCGCGCGCTCGGCAGATGCGACTCAGAGCCAGGTCATCATCCCCATTTCGAACGGGTGAGTGAGCAGCGGATTCGAGGGGTGGGCGCGGATGCGGTATTCGATGCGGCCCGAGATCTGCGGGCAGAATTCGATCGAGTACAGATGCTCGCCGGTTTCGGCGAGCGTGCGCTCGTAATTGAGCGGCTCGATATCGAGGGCCTCGCTCGCGCGCCGCGTGCCCGGGCGCGAGAACACCACCTCGAGCGCCACGTCCTGCGGCGTGAGGCCGTTCAGGCTGGCCGCGACGGCGATGTGCACCGTGCCGCCGTAGCCCAGCTGCGCGGTGGGCGGCTCGTAGGCGCGCAGCGTGACGCCGTCCCAGGCCGTACGCACGCGCGTCTTCCAGGCGGCGAGCGCGCGCGCGCCGCGAAAATCGTCCTGCGCCAGGCGCCGGCCCTGCTTCGCCGCGGGGCGATACAGGCGATTGATGTATTCGTCGAGCATGCGCATCGATGAAAAGCGCGGCCCGACCGAGGCCATCGACTCCTTGGCCATCTTCACCCAGGCCGGCGAATAGCCGCCGGGCGCCAGCGCGTAATACGTGGGGATCACCTGGTCCTGCAGCAGCTCGTAGAGCGTGCGCGCTTCTTCCGCATCGCGTCGCGTCGGATCGAGCGTTTCTGAGGCCGGCTTGATCGCCCAGCCGTTCTTGGCGTTGTAACTCTCGGCCCACCAGCCGTCGAGCACCGACAGGTTGAGTGCGCCGTTGATCGCCGCCTTCATGCCCGACGTGCCGCAGGCCTCCATCGGGTAGATCGGATTGTTGAGCCAGACATCGACGCCATTCACCAATCGGCGCCCGAGGCGCAGGTCGTAGCCTTCGACGAGCAGCAGGGTGCCTTCGAACTCGGGGCTGCGCGCGAGCTCGTCGATGCGCCGGATCAGCGCCTGTCCCGGTTCGTCGGCCGGGTGCGCCTTGCCGGCGAAGATGAACAGCACCGGGCGCGCGGCGTCGGCGATGATCTCGCGCAGCCAGTCGACGTTCTGGAACAGCAGCGTCGCGCGCTTGTAGGTCGCGAAGCGCCGCGCGAAGCCGATCGTCAGAACGCCCGGGTTGGCCGGGTCGGCGTGCTTCAGGATGCGGTCGAGATGCGCCTCGGAGCCCTGGTTGCGCACGTTCTGCTCGCGGATGCGGTGGCGCACCAGGTGCAGCATCTGGGCCTTGAGTCCCTGGTGGATGTTCCAGAACTGCGCGTCGGGGATCTCGTCCACCCGCCGCCAGCAGGCGGCGTCGGTCAGGCGCTGCGCCCAGCCCGCACCGAGATGATGCTCGAAGGCCTCATGCCAGGCGTCGGCGAGAAAGGTGGGCACGTGCACGCCGTTGGTGACGCAGCCCATCGGGTTCTCGTCGACCTCGACCTGCGGCCAGAGATCGGCGCAGAGTTTCGCCGAGACCTGCGCGTGGATGCGCGAAACACCGTTCTGGTGCCGCGAGCCGCGTACCGCGAGCGTGGTCATGTTGAAGTCGTGCGCGCCGCCCGTCACGCCGAGCGCCAGCAGGCGGTCGAGCTGACCATCGACCTCCGGCAGGGCCGCTTTCAGATGCGCGCGTACCCGGTTCTCGGGAAAGTGGTCGTGTCCCGCGGGAACCACGGTGTGGGTCGTGAAGACCGTGCTCGCCGCGACCGCCTCGAGCGCCGAGTCGCAATCCAGCCCCTCGAGCACCAGCCTGCGCACGCGCTCGGGAATCATGAACGCAGGATGCCCTTCGTTCACGTGCCAGCAGGAAGGGGCGATGCCGAGCGCGGCGAGCGCACGCACGCCGCCGATGCCGAGCACGATCTCCTGCTCCAGGCGCCGCTCGCGATCGCCGGTGTACAGGCGGTGCGCGATGTCGCGGTCGTGCTCGCTGTTCTCCTCGAGGTCGGTATCGAGCAGGATCAGCGCGACGTGACCGATGCGGGCGCGCCAGAGCTTGACCTGGGTCTGCCGCCCGGGCATGCCGATGACGATGTGCAGCTCGCTGCCGTCCGCGCGCAGCACCGGTTCGATCGGGAGCAGATCGAACTCGGTGTCGGCGTAGGTCGCGACCTGCCGACCCTCGTTGTCGATCTGCTGCTGAAAATAGCCCTGGCGGTAGAGCAGCCCGACGCCGACGAAGGGCAGGCGCAGGTCGCTCGCCGTCTTGCAATGATCGCCCGCCAGGATGCCGAGTCCGCCCGAATAGATCGGCAGGCTTTCGTGCAGGCCGAACTCGGCGCAGAAGTAGGCGATCTGCTCGCCCGCCGGCATGTGCGGCACGTGGTTCGTGCCGAGTGCCGCGCCGTGGTAGGCGTCGTAGCCGGACATGACGCGCTGCAGGGCACTCAGGTACATCGGGTCGTCCGCCGCCGCACGCAGCCGCTGCTGGTCGATGTTGCGCAGGAAGGCCTTCGGGCTGTGGCCGATGCGCTGCCAGAGCTCGGGGTCGAGACGCGCAAACAGGGTGCGCGAAGGCCGGTCCCAGCTGTACCAGAGATTGTTCGCCAGCTCCTCGAGCCGCTTCAGGCTTTCCGGCAGCTCGGGGCGAACGTCGAGACGAAACAGGGTGCCGCGCATGAATGAGTCGTCCGGCGGGCCGCGCACGGGAGGCGCGCGACACCGGGATCACACGCGGATTCTACCGGGTTCGGGTCGCAGCCTGACGCCGTGACGACCTAACGACCGCGCACCAGCAGCACCGGCACCCGGGCGAGGCGGACCACCTGTTCCGCGTCGCTGCCGAGGACCAGCCGCGGCATCCCGCGCCGGCCATGCGTGCCCATGACGATCAGGTCGGCACGCCATCTTTTCGCCTCGCGCAGCACCGCGTCGGCGACGCGCTTGGTGAGCGGCTCGAAAAGTTCCGTTTCGGCCTCCACGCCGAGCTTTTTCGCGCTGCGCCGCGCCTCGCCGAGCACCGCGCGGCCGCTGCGCGCCAGCTTCGCAAGCACCGGGCGCGGATTCATGCCGGCTTCGGACACGCCGATGATCGCCATCTTGTCCACGACATGGATGACGCGCAGCGCGGCGCCCTGGTCCTTCGCCAGTCGGATCGCCTCGCGCAGGCCGAGTGCGGCCGTCTTGCTGCCGTCGATGGGAACCAGAATTCGACTGTACATTGAGAGGTCTCCCGTGTTCTTTCGAGCGCGCTAGCGCATCTGATGCACGCGCTGCCCGAGCATTTCGGGGGTGACGAGCGTGACGCCGCGCTCGGTGACCAGAAAGCGCTTGCGATCCTCTTCCGCATCCATGCCGACGACCAGGCCTTCGGGAATGCGGCAGCGGCTGTCGATGATCGCGCGCCGCAGCACCGCGCTCGGCGCGATATCCACGTCGGGCAGCACGACCGTGTCTTCGATGGTGGCGTGGCTCTCGAGGCGCACGTTGGAGAACAGCACCGAGCGCCGCACGGTGGCACCGCTGATGATGCAGCCGCCGGAGACCATCGACGCGTAGGCGCCGCCGCGCCGGTGCTCTTCGTCGAAGACGAACTTGGCCGGCGGCAATTGCTCCTGGAAGGTCCAGATCGGCCAGTCCGGATCGTACAGGTCGAGCTCCGGCGTGATCTTGGTCAACTCGAGATTCGCCTCCCAGAACGCGTCCAGCGTGCCGACGTCTCGCCAGTACGGTATCGCGCCCGGCGCGCCGACGCAGCTGTCGCGGAAGTGATGCGCATGCACGTGGTAGCGCGAGATCACGTGCGGAATGATGTCCTTGCCGAAGTCGTGGCTCGACCTCGGCTCGTCGGCGTCGCGGATCAGTTGCTCGAAGAGAAAATCGGCATTGAACACGTACACGCCCATGCTGCCGAGACACCAGCCTTCTCGCCCGGGCATCGACGGCGGCTGCTTCGGCTTTTCCAGGAAGCCGACGACGCGGTGGTCGCCGTCGACCTGCATCACGCCAAAGGCCTGCGCTTCCGCGACCGGCACTTCGACGCAGGCCGCGGTCATGTCGGCGCGGCGCGCGGCGTGGTCGGCGAGCATCCGGCCGTAGTCCATCTTGTAGACATGGTCCCCGGAGAGCACGAGCACGTACTTGCAGCCGTCGGTGCGCAGGATGTCGAGGTTCTGGAACACCGCATCGGCGGTGCCGCGATACCAGAACTCCTCGACCTGCTGCTGCGCCGGCAGGATATCGATCGACTCGCGGATGCGACCGTCGAGAAAGCTCCAGCCGCGCTGCAGGTGGCGGATCAGGCTGTGGGCCTTGTACTGGGTGGCGACGCCGACGCGGCGCACGCCCGCGTTGACGCAGTTCGACAGCGGGAAATCGATGAGGCGGAACTTGCCGCCGAACGGGACGGCAGGCTTCGCGCGCCAATCCGTGAGATCTTCGAGCCGGCTGCCGCGACCGCCTGCGAGGACGATCGCGTAGGTGTCGCGGGTGAGATGGCTGACGAATCGGGGATCGGGCTGGTCTCGAAACACGCAATACTCCTCGTGCCGGCAGGGTGCTGTCGCTTCCGTCGAGGCGGCGACGGCCCGTGGCACGTTCAGGTCCATGACGCCTCCACCGGCAGGTGCCGAGGAAACCGCCTGAGAAGCTAATTATCCGAGAACCAGCCTAAGCCTGCAGGACGCGCGCCGCTTGACAAGGGTCAAGCGATCCCGCCGCGCCCCCGGGTCGATATACTTTTCCGTCACCTAGAACCTTCAATGCGACTGTTGCGTCGCAGCATCGGTTGCGAAACTTCCATGTCGAAACAAGACATCGCCTGGCGCCCTGATCCGTCGATGGTCGAGGCATCCAACCTGCAGGCCTTCATGCGCTTCGCCGGCGTCGCGGACTATGACGCGCTCATCGCGCGCGCCAATGCCGAGCATGGCTGGTTCGACGACCGGCTGCTCAGGCATGTCGACTTTCGTTTCTTCCAGCCCTATGACCAGGTGATCGACGAGTCGCGCGGCGCGCCGTTTCCGCGCTGGTGCGTCGGCGGCACGACCAACGTGGCGCTCAACGCGCTCGATCGCTGGCGCGGCACGCCGACCTACGACAGGGTCGCGCTCGACTGGATCGGCGAGCAGGGCGCGGCACGCAGCTTCACGTACCGGGATCTCGATCGCGCGGTCTGCCGCTGCGCCGAAGGCCTGCGCGCGCTCGGCCTCGGGCGCGGCGACGTGATCGCAACCTACCTGCCGAACGTGCCGGAGGCGGCGATCGCCATGCTGGCGATCCCGAAAATCGGCGCGATCGCGATGCCGCTGTTTTCGGGTTTCGGCGCGGACGCCATCGCCGCGCGGGTCGCGCTGTCGGGCGCCCGGGCGATCGTCGCGACCGACGGTGCGCTGCGCCGCGGCCGTCCGGCCGACACCAAGTCGATCGTCGACGAGGCGGTCAGGCAGACGCCGTCGATCGAACACGTCATTGTCGTGCGCCACACGGGCACGCCGGTGCAATGGGCTGCAGGGCGCGACCACTGGTGGCACGAGCTCCTCGAGGGG
>LJTQ01000126.1 GCA_001303445.1 Betaproteobacteria bacterium SG8_39
CCTCATCCAACGCATTGATCTGAAGGTCGTTGACACCCCCGGCTGGCCAGCCGGGTCTATGATATTTAGCAGCAAAACCGACTATTCAACGTTATGCCGCAGACGACGGCCAACCTTGACATGCCATATTTGGTATAGGCACAATGCGGCATGTGGCGCATCGAGGAGCACCGCAGGGTCGACAAGCAGCTGTCATCGGCGCCCCGGGAGATCCTCAAGCGCTACGAGAAATGGAAGGACATCGCAATGCTGTCCGGTCCACCCGGGCTGCGGCTCATCAAGGGCTTCAACGACGAGGCGCTATCGGGAGAGTGGATAGGCCATCGCTCGTCCCGGCTGGGGCTGCAGTGGCGGATCATCTACCGCACCGTGGCGGACCAGCAGCTATTTCAGGTGATATTAATCACCGCCCATGAATATCGGAGGCCGTAAGTGAGCCAGTTTCGTACCGCAAGGAAGCGCGTCGCCGTGTCGGTAGGCGAGTCGGTGCGTATTGTGCGGGAGCTGCAGGGCCTGAGCCAGAACCAGCTCGCCGAGCGCACGGGGATCCCCCAATCCACTCTCTCAGCCATCGAGAACGATCGCGTCCGATTGGGCGTCGAGCGCGCCAAGGTACTAGCCAAGGCGCTCAAATGCCACCCCGCCGTGCTGGTATTCCCGGGATGGGAAGACCATCTGCAATCCGCGGCATAACTTGCTGCTGCAGCCGACGCGCTGAAGCGCGCGGCTGAGCGCCACGTTAGGCTACAAGGAAAGGAGCGTCGACATGAAACGACTGGCAGCACTGATAGCGTGTATGGTGTTGGGTCTGATGCAGGCCTGCGCCACCCGCGCCGCCGAGTATGACATCGTCATCAACAACGGCAGGGTGATGGACCCAGAGACAGACTTCGACGGCATCCGCAACGTCGGCATCAAGGGCGGCGAGATAGCCGTAATCACGCAGGACGCCATCACGGGCAAGGACACCATCGATGCCACGGGTCTGGTAGTGGCCCCGGGCTTCATCGACGGACACCAACATTGCCAGGAGCCCTACGCCTATCGCCTGATGGTGCGTGATGGCAGAACCACCATCTTGGACTTGGAGATCGGCGCCTTCGGCGAGAAGGTCGATGAATGGTACAAGCGGCGTGAAGGCAACAGCCCGATCAATTACGGAGTCGCCGTTGCCCATGAATTCGCCCGGGCCGCCGTTCTGGACGGATTTGCTGATTGGAAATACCTCTACACACCAGATGCGGTCAGATCACGGGCGAAAGGCGAGGGATGGACCAAGACCCGCCCCACCCTAGATCAGGGAAATCAGATTTTGAAGATCATGGATGAAGGTCTGCGCCAAGGGGGCATCGGCATCGGTTCGACCGTCGGTTACATGCGCGCCGGGGTGTCCTCCCGGGAGATCTACGAACTCCAGAAGCTTGCAGGGCTGTACGGCCGCCAGATCGGCATGCACTTCAGGATGACACCCGGCAGCGACGTGGAGGAGGCGCTGGGCATCCAGGAAATGCTGGCCAATGCTGCGGCCCTAGGTACGCCTGCCCTGGCGTGTCATTTCAACAATCCCGGCTACAACCTGGTCCATGAACTGTTGGTTGGCATGCGCAAGCGGGGTTACAACGTGTGGGGCGAGATCTATCCCTATGCGGCCGGGTCAACGGCGTTGAATGCCGTGTTCCTCGAACCCGAGGTGTGGGTGAAGGCGTTGGGGCACAGATACGAGGACACTGTCCAGGATGTGGAGACCGGCGAGTTCTACACGGAGCAGACACGAGCGAGGATGTTGAAAGAGCAGCCCACCCGTCCGGTGCTGGTATACAAGATGCCAAAGGAGACGATTGTCGACTGGATAAAGATGCCCGGTGTCGCCATCGGCAGCGACGGCATGCCGCTACTGCCAGATGACAACCTGAAATGGGAGACCCCGTACGAGGATCTTCCGAACACCCATCCGCGCTTCTCCGGCTCTTTCGCCGCGGTCTTGCGTATCGCCCGCGAAAGCGAGATCCCGCTGATGCAGGCGGTGGCCATGACCAGCTACAACTACGCTAAGCCGCTGGGTGCCATGGGCCTGAAGGCCATGCAGGTGCGCGGCCGCATGCAGAAAGGCATGGTCGCCGACATCACCATCTTCGACCCAAAGACAGTGACTGACAACGCCACCTATCAAAAGGGCACGCTGCCCTCGACGGGCATCCCCCACATGATCGTCAACGGCATCTTGGTCATGAGGGATTCCGAACCGCTCAAGCGGTTCGATGCGGGGCAGCCGATTCGCTTCGACCCCCAAGGGGAAGGGCGTTTCAAACCGTTGTCGAGAGAACACTGGACGAGTGAGTTCTATGTTGTGCCCATCGACTTCGGCGGCGGCGTGCCCGGCTCGCAGCCGGATCTGCATTAGCATCGTCGCGCAATCGCCCGTGTCGTGATGGTGTCGTCTGCCGGTCTTGCGGGGTCGGAGGCCGGCAGACGGCTGAGCGGTTTCGGTTCCCTCGGTCTTGGCTTGCCGCAGGAAAGCCTGGCGCTGGTCATGAAGAACGGAAATTGTCACTAGAACGATCTTCCCTGTTCCGAATTGGCCTAACTATCGGTTGCAGCGGACGGCGCTCGCACGCCGCCGCTGAACCGGAACGTTGGCCCCTAAGTAGAAAGTTGTGGGAACACCAAATCATGGACGGACGGTCAGCTCAGACCCCTGCTCTGGGCGGAGACTGCCTTGTTCAAGCAGCGCGTTTCATGGGCTATGCGTGATGGCACGTATGGCACCTATCAACACAGGAAAGAACGACTCATGATCAAGCGCATTTCCCTTCTGTACAAGAAGGATGGCATGAGTGTCGAAGAGTTCCGCGCGCATTGGCGGAACGTCCACGCACCGATCGCGAGCCGAATGCCCGAGCTAAGGAGCTATGTTCAACAGGACGTAGTCACGGAACTAGGCCTGCTAGGAGCAGGAATGGCAGTAGACGAGCTTCCGGACGGAATCGCGGAGCTGACGTACGACGATGAGGCAACCTCTAAAGCATCGCTGGCATCGCCGGAGGGCAAGGCTGCTGTTGCTGACCTTAAGAACTTCTGTCGCACATTAAGGACGTACGTCGTCACGGTGCGCCCAATCCTCTAGCAGATGCGAGACCGTCCTTCTCAAGCGGGGCCCAACAACCCGCTGCAGCGGACGCGCGCTAAGGCCGCGCGCCGCTCAACGCGAACGTTAGGAGGTTCCATGCTGCGCGGCAGCTGCCTCTGCGGTGGCGTGCGCTACGAGATCAACGGCCCGCTGCATGGCGCCCTCAACTGCCACTGCTCGATGTGCCGCAAGGCGCACGGCGCCGCCTTCCGCACCCGCGCGAGCGTCAAGGCAGCCGACTTCCGCTGGACACAAGGCGAAGACCTGGTCACCTACTACGAATCCTCCGCCGGCAACCACCGCGGCTTCTGCCGCGTGTGCGGATCGCCCCTTCTCAGCCGCTTCGATTTCGACCCGACTGTCTACGGGCTCCCGTTCGGCGCGCTGGACGACGACCCGGGCACGAAGCCGAAGCTGCACGTGTTCGTCGCGCACAAGGCGCCGTGGCACGACATCACGGATGATCTGCCGCAGGTCCCGGAGCTCCCGCCCAAAGCACCCTGACGGCGCGCCCGGGCGCTGTCGAAGTTCGCGACAGCGGCCCTGCGGATGGCGCGGAAGCCGCCTAAAGCGCGGCTCTCACGGGCACGCGCAGGCCAACCCGGATCCGTCGCGACGGAACGGCGCGTGCCGAATGACATTTGTCATGGCATTCGCGCTACAGTAGGCGCTTCGTCGCGACCCCAGCGCAGCGCGGCTCACCCACCGCATTCTGCGAGTCGCGAAAGGGAGTTGGCCATGATCAAAGCCATCACCTACCTCAAGCGCCGCCCCGGCATGCCGGTGGTCGAGTTCCAGACCTACTGGCGCGAACACCACCCGCGCTTCGTCAAGAAGCTCCCCGGGCTGCGCCGCTACGTCCAGTCGCACACCCTGCGCGGCGGCTACGAAAAACGCGAGCCCGCCTACGACGGCATTGCCGAAGTCTGGTTCGACGACACGCAGGCGCTGCGAGCCTTGCGCGACACGCCGGAGATGGCCGCGGTGCAGGCCGACGAAACCCGCTTCATCGACCGCATCACGATGGGCCTCATCATTACCGACGACCACGTCATCAAGGAAGGGCCGAAGCACCCGGAAATGGCCAAGGGCATCGGCTTCATCAAGCGCAAGCCGGGCATGCCGATCGAGGAATTCCGCACGCACTGGCGCGAGAAGCACGCGCCGCTCGCCGCGCAGTTCCCGCAGCTGTGCCGCTACGAGCAGAGCCACACGCGCCTTGCGGCCTACGCCCAGGATCGCGAGCCGAAGTGGGACGGCATCTCGATCATCTGGTTCGACGACTCGAAAGCCCTGCGCGCGGCGCAGCAGAGCCGCGAATTCGAGCGCGCGCGGGCCGACGACGCCAACTTCGTGGCGCCCGGCCCGATCCCCTTCATCATCACCACCGAGTACGTGATCGTCGGCTGAAGCGCCTTACGGCTCCATCGGGTCGCGCTTCCAGATGACGTTGCCGACCTCGTCGCGCCGGAATTCCTGGACCTTCCCGGTCTGCGGATTGAGCGCCTTCTGGTTCACGCTCTGCCCCTCGCCGCGGTAGGTCTCGGAATACACCGGCACCTGCTGGCCGTTGACGGTCATGGTGCCGGTCTGCTTCCAGCCCTGCGGCGCAGCGGGCGCGGATTTCGTTTCGGACGGCGGCGGGGTCCGCTTCATGCCGTCAAGCGTACACCCCGCAAGCACGGCGCCGGCCAGCACCACGGCAGCAAGCCTGTTCATCGTCGCTCCTCGTTTGGCGAACAGCGCCCAGCCTAAGCCCGCGCGCGGCAACGCGACAGGAACTCATTCACTGCCGGGCCGGACTAACCACCAGCACCATTTGCCCCCCGCCCGCCGCCCGCGTACCCTGCCGCCCCTTGAAGCTCTTCAGCCCCAAGACCCCCGCCTCGGCGCGCCCCTCCCCGGGCGCCCCGCCGCCGGGCCTCGCCGCCTTCTACTGGCACTACATCCGCCAGACCAAGGGCTGGTACGCGGCGATGTTCGCCGCCAGCCTCGCGGTGGCGCTGCTCGACACGGTGATCCCGCTGTTCATCGGCCGCCTGGTGACGATCATGGAGGCGACCGACCGGCAGCAGGCGTTGGCCGAGCAGTGGCCGCTGCTCGCCGCGATGGTCGCGCTGATCCTCGTCATCCGCCCCGCCGCGATCCTCATCGACGTCGCGATCCGCCACAACGCGATCATCCCCGGCGTCACCAACCTGGTGCGCTGGCAGAACCACTGGCACGTGATCCGCCAGAGCTGGCCGTTCTTCCAGAACGACTTCGCCGGGCGCATCGCGCAGCGCGTCATGCAGACCGGCATGGCGCTGCGCGAATCGACCATGGCCAGCATCCGCGCGGTCTGGTACATCGCCGTCTACGCGGTGGTCGCCTTCAGCCTGATGACGCTCGCCGACTGGCGCCTCGGCGTGCCGCTGCTGGTCTGGGTCGCGGGCTACGTCGTCTTCCTGCGCCACTTCGTCCCGCGGCTGCGCAACCTCTCGCGCGCGAGCTCGGAAGCCCGCTCGCTGGTCATGGCGCGCGTGGTCGACAGCTACACCAACATCCTCACCGTCAAGCTGTTCGCCAAGCTCGCCGACGAGGACGCCCACGTGCGCGAATCGATCGACGCCCACGAGCGGGCGATGGGCGCGCACATGGCGACCATCACCCGCTTCATGTTCATCCTCCACGCGATGAACGCGCTGCTGCTGGTCAGCACCGGCGCGATCGGCATCACGCTCTGGGCGCAGGGCCAGATCGGCGCCGGCATCGTCGCCACCGCGCTGCCGCTCGCCTGGCAGATCGCCAACGCCGCGGGCTGGGTGAGCTTCGAAGTCAGCTCGATCTTCGAGAGCGTCGGCGTGGTGCAGGAAGGCATGCAGTCGATCGCCGTGCCGCACAGCGCCGTCGACCGCGACGACGCGCGACCGCTGGAAGTCTCGCGCGGCGAGATCCGCTTCGAGAACGTCGTCTTCGGCTACGGCCGCACCGACGCGCCGCCGGTGATCGACGGCCTCACGCTCGAGATCCGCCCGGGCGAGCGCGTCGGCCTGGTCGGGCGCTCGGGCGCCGGCAAGTCGACGCTGGTGAACCTGCTGCTGCGCTTCTACGCGCCCGAGGCCGGCCGCATCCGGATCGACGGCCAGGACCTCGCCGGCGTGACGCAGGAAAGCCTGCGCGCGGCGATCGGCATGGTGACGCAGGACACCTCGCTCCTGCACCGCTCGATCGCCGAGAACATCCGCTACGGCCGGCCGAACGCGTCGCAGGCCCAGGTCATCGAGGCCGCAACGCGCGCGCAGGCGCACGAGTTCGTCATGGGGCTGCGCGACTGGAAGGGCCGCAGCGGCTACGCCGCGCACGTCGGCGAGCGCGGCGTGAAGCTCTCCGGCGGACAGCGCCAGCGCATCGCCCTGGCGCGCGTGCTGCTCAAGGACGCGCCGATCCTGGTGCTCGACGAAGCCACCTCGGCCCTGGATTCCGAAGTCGAGCTCGCCATCCAGGCGCAGCTGCTCGACCTGATGCAGGGCAAGACGGTGATCGCCATCGCGCACCGCCTGTCCACCGTGGCGCGCATGGACCGCCTGGTGGTGCTCGAAGCCGGGCGCATCGTCGAGCAGGGCTCGCATGCCGGGCTGCTCGCCGCCGACGGCCTGTACGCCAAGCTGTGGCGCCACCAGTCGGGCGGCTTCCTCGCCGAGGACCTCGCGCCCGACGAGCTCGCGGCACTGTCCTGACGCCGCGGCTGGCGCGGACCCCATACCGGCCGGCGAGGCGTAGACTTTCCGCATCGCGTTCCGAGCGCGCCAGCGAAACCGGGGAGGCGCCCATGAAGGTCCACGTCGAGAAGCAGGGCGAGCAGGTCAGCATCCAGATCGAAGGCGTCGCCGGGCGGGAGCAGGCGGTGATCGACGGCATCCGCCGCTGCCGGCAGAGCGCCTGGGCCTGCCAGTCCGGCGAATGCGTGAACATCGGGTCGATGCAGGAGCACGTCGAGGACGGCAGCGTGCGCCTCACCCTGGTTCCGGGGCCCGACGCGCAGATCAATCCCGCCGGCATCGAGATCTGCCTGCGCTACCTGCTGGCGCCGCAAGAGGGCCCGGCGCGCGGCTGAGCCGCCGCCTGCGATGCGGGTGCAGGCGAGCGCAGCGTCGGAGACGGTCGACAGCCGCCTCGCGCTCGGCCGGCTCGGACTGCGCTTTCGCGACGACGCCACCGAGGCCGACTACCAGGGCTGGCGCATCGGGGTGTCCATCCCGTTCGTGCGCGTCGGCATGCTCGCCTCGGCGTTCATCTGGCTCGGCGTCGCCGGCTCCGGCTTTCTCATCGTGCCGGAGACGTCTTATCGGATCGCGCTGCCCGTCTTCTTTCCGATGCTGCCGCTGGTCCTCGCCGCTTTGGCGGTGACCTTCGTGCCGCGCCTGCGCCCGGCGGTGATGCCGGTGACGGCGTTCGTCAACTGCATCGCGGGGTTAATGGCGATCTGGCTGGTTCACGACTTGTTCGCTGTGCCGGCCGCGGCGCCCGCCGCCTTCATCATGGTCGCCTATTTCGCGCTGACCATCTTCCGCCTGCCGCCGACGCTCGCCAGCCTGGCGGTCGCGCCGTACCTGCTGCTGCTCCTGGTCTTCCTGGTCGGCGACTACCGCGCCGCGCGCCTGAACACGGTCGAACTGTGGGCCTACACGCTCATGCCGATGATGACGGTCATGACCGGCCTGCTGGTCTGCGCCGTGCTCGAGACCGTCACGCGGCAGGCCTACCGCAGCGAACGCGTGATTGCGCAGCAGCAGCAGGCGTTGATCGAGGAGCGCGCGCAGCTCTCAAGGTTCCTGGCGCCCGAGGTGACGCGCATGGTCCGCGAACGCGGCATCGAGGCGACCCTGGTGCCCGAAACCCTGACGCTGACCGCGCTGTGCTGCGACCTGCGCGGATTCACCGCCTACACGGAGACGCACGGCGCGCCGCAGATGGCCCTCGTGCTGCGCGCGTACTACGAAACGATCGTGGCCGTCGCCAAGCGTTACGGCGCGACGGTCAAGGATTTCGCCGGCGACGGCGCGTTGATCCTGGTCGGCGCGCCGATCGCGCGCGCCGACCACGCCGAGGTGGGCCTGCAGCTCGCGCGCGAGCTGCTGATCGCGGTGAAGCGCATCACCGACGCCATGAGCCGCGAAGGGGCGGCGCTCGGTGTCGGCGCCGGGGTCGCGAGCGGCGCCTGCGCGGTGGGCGCGATCGGCTCGCAGAGCCGGCTCGAGTACACCGCGGTCGGCTCCGCGGTGAATCTGGCGGCGCGGCTTTGCAGCCGGGCGCAAGACGCGGAAATACTGATCGCGCCGGCGACGGCTGCGCAGGTCCCGCGCGATCCGGCCTGGCGCGCGCAGCCCATGCAATTGAGCGGCTTTGGCGAGCCGTTGCCGATT
>LJTQ01000127.1 GCA_001303445.1 Betaproteobacteria bacterium SG8_39
CCCCCAGGCCGGCTGCCACGACAGCGGCGCAAACGCGAGATAGAGCGCCGCTGCGATCAGCGTGATCATGCGGCCGCCCTTGTCCATGGGGCCGCTGTAATCGCTCGCTGCGCCGGCGACGCGGCCGAGGATGCGCACGTAGGCAACGAACAGCGCGATGCACGCCGCGAGGTAGCCGAGTTCGGGCACGCTGCCGTGCGCGTAGCCGGCGCCGATCAACAGCAGGCTGTCGGAGATGCGGTCCGGTGCTTCGTTGTACAGCAGGCCCTCGGGCGACGCCTTGCCGTGCTCCACCGCGACCAGTCCGTCGAGCGTATTGGCGCATATGCGCATCGCCACCAGCACGGCGCCGACCAGCCAGAGTGCGCGATCGATGACGCCGCCGCTGGTGAGCGCCCAGGCGCCGCCCGCAGCGAGCGCGCACAGCACGCCCCAGACCGAGATCAAGTTCGGCGAAACGCCGCGCTGCGCCAGATGCGCAGCGAGGCGGCGCAGCCACGCCAGGTCGCGCAACACCAGCGGACGCCGGTCTGCCGTGCTCATGCCGCGTCTCCCGCGCGGCGTGCCGCGCGCATCCGCTCGGCCACCGCCTGCTGCAGCCGGTCGACCGCGTCGGACGGCGCGATGTCGGCGGGCAGGTGCAGCGGGGCGCCGAACGCCACGCACAGCGGCGCCGGGCGCGGCAGTCTGCGTCCCTTGGGCAGCACGTCGTGCCCGCCGAGCACCGCGATCGGCACCACCGGCACGTCAAGACCGGAGGCCAGCAGGGCGATGCCGCTCTTGAAGGGCAGCAGCTCGCCCGTCGGCGAGCGGGTTCCTTCGGGATAGATCAGCACCGACCAGCCGCGGTCGGCCAGCTCGCCGCAGCGCTCCAGGCTGGCGCGCACCGCGCCCTCGCGCGAGAAAGGAAAGGTGTTGAGCAGCAGCGAGGTCAGCCAGCCGATCGCGGAGAAGCGGTAGAAGTAATCCGCTGCCGCCGCCACCGCGAGCCGGCTGCGGATGCGCGGCGGCAGGGCACGGATGATCGACACCGTGTCGGCATGGCTCGCATGGTTGGCGATGAACAGCGCCGGCAGCTGCAGCGTGCGCAGCCTGTCGCTACCGTCGACGCGGAACGGGCGCGCGACGAGTGCGTGCAGCGGGAAAAGCAGCAGACGCTGCAGCAGCGCGCGCGCTGCGCGCGCCGGCGCGCGCAGCGGCCATTCCGGAAATTCGCTGCGCGCCGCGCCGCCGGCGCCGCGCTCGAGCAGCGCGGCGAGTTGCGCAACCGTCTGCAGTTCGCCGAGCGCGCCGTCATCGAGCACCACGCCGAAGCGCTCCTCGAGCGCCAGCGCGAGCTCCACGCGTGACAGCGAACCGAGCGCCAGGTCGACGTTCAGGTCGCTTTCGGGCGTGATGCGTCGCGCATCGACGCCACTGACCTCGCTCAGCGCCCGGGCGAGCTTGGCCGCCTGCGTTTCGGCCGCAACGCTCACGCTGACCGGCGCCGCCCGCGCGTGGCCCTGCTGCTCGAGCCAGTCGCGCACCTCGGCGCGCTTGACCTTGCCCAGCGTGGTGCGCGGAAAATCGTCTTGTGCCCAGGGCACCAGCGCGCTGAGGCGCTGGTGCGGCGCGAGCCGTTGGTTCGCGGCGTGCATCGCGGCCTCGCTGCACTCGCCGATCACCACTGCGGTGAACGCGCTGCCGCCGCCCGGGCGCGGCACGTCGAGCGCCACGCAGTCGCGCACACCGGGCTGCTCGACGAGCGCGCCTTCGAGATCCTCGAGGAACACGTTCAGCCCGCTCGGCAGCACGACCATGTCCTTGAGCCGACCCTTGATGTACAGGTTGCCGGCGGCGTCGATCTCGCCCAGGTCTCCGGTTCGGTACCAGCCGTCCGGCGTGAACGTGGCGCGCGTGGCGGCGTCGTTCTGCCAGTAGCCGGGCGTGACGCTCGCGCCGCGCACCTGAATCTCGCCGTTCTGCGCGACGCGCAGCGCCACGCCGGCGACCGCGCGTCCCGCAGAGTCCGGCACGCGCTGCGCCAGGGTATTCCCCGCGATGATCGGCGAGCATTCCGTGGCGCCGTACCCCTGTACGATCGGAATGCCGAGCCGCTCCCAGGCCTGCGCCAGATCGGCCGGCAGCGGTGCCCCGCCGCACATGAAGACCTCGAGCGCGCCGCCCAGTTCGCGCAGCACGGGATGCCAGAGCAGGCGGCGCGCGGCGATCGGCAGATGCGCCGCGAGGCGATGCTGCCAGTGCCACAGGCGCGATGCCCCGCGCTGCTCGACCTCGTGCTCGAGCGCGTGCAGCATGTGTGCGAGCACCTGGGGCACGACCACCATCGCGCTGATGCGGTAGCGCCGCAGTGCCTTGCGGATCGCGGCGGGATGGTGCGCCACGCCGTACACCAGCGTCGAGCCGCGATACAGCTGCGCGTACAGGCCGACGGTCTGCTCCAGCATGTGCGACAGGGGCAGGAGCGACAGCAGTCGCCAGCGGCGGGCGTGCGCAATGAGCCGGTCGGCGGACAGCATGTTCGCCCAGATGTTGGCGTGCGTGAGCACCACGCCCTTGGGTTTGCCGGTGGTTCCGGAGGTGTAGACGATCTCGGCGATGTCGGCGGGCACCGGACGCCCGAGCGCGCGCGGCGGCGCGGCGTCGAGCGGCAGCTCGGCGAGCGGCAGCTGTGCCACACCCGGCAGCTCGAGCGGTCGGCCGGCGACGAACAGCGCGGCCTCGGTGTCGCGCGCGACCTGCGCGGCGAACTCCGGCGTGGTGAACGGGTCGAGCGGCACCGGCACCAGGCGCGCGCGCATCGCGCCGAGCAGGCTGGCGACCAGCCGCGGCCGATTGGGCGAACACAGCAGCACGCGATCGCCCTCGCGCAGGCCGCGCTGCTCGCGCAGGTAGCCGGCGATTGCCCCGGTGGCGTGCCACAGGCGCCGATAACTCCAGCGCGCGTCGCGCAAGCCCGCGCGCAGGATGAGCGCGGGGTGCTCGCCGTACTCGCGCGCGGCGTTTTCCAGCAGCGCGACGAGCGTGCTCATCGCTGCCGCGCCGCGAAGCGGCCATGCTGGAAGAAATGCAGTGCCGAGGCGAGCAGTGCGGGCGAGCTGTAGACCGCGTCATGGCTCTCGGGCGCGCGCCGCACCGCATGCGCGCCCGGTAGGAGCTGCGCCGGGTCCCAGCCTTCAGGCGGAACGTCGTCGGGTCCAAGGCCGAGACGGCGCGCCAGCCACGACACGCCTTCTTCGATCATCAGGCCCTGCTCGCCCGCGCTGTGCGGGAACGGCAGCGATCGCGGCCAGCCGTCGGCGAGATCGAGCATGCTGCGCCCGCCCAACAGCCAGCCGAGCAGCCGGCCGTAGCGCGCAACCACCTTGGCGGCGACGCGTTCCTGCACCGGGCCGCGGACCCAGAGCACGCGCGCGAGCGGCGGCAGACGATCTGCGGCCGCGAGGCCGCGCAGCAGCGCCCCGCCGGCGATGTAGGCCAGCACGTGGATCGGCTCGCCTTCCTGCAGGCGCACGGTCTGCGCGAGGAAGCGCTCGAGCCAGCGCGTGCACGAACGCAGGCCACGCCAGTAGGGGATCGCCGGCACCCACACCGTATAGGTGCCGTGCTGCTTGAAAAAGCGCGCGACGCGGTAGCGGCTGCGTCCGGTCGCGGTGATGCCCACCAGAACCAGCAGCGATTCGGGACGATCCTGTGCAGACGTCGCCATGCCGCAGCCTCAGGCCGGCGGCTTGCAGGCGAATGGCTAAACAGCGTGTAGCGCCTGGTCCAGGCGCGCCCACGGACCTCCGTCGCCTGCGCGCCGCCCGAATACCATGATGAGTGGGCCGCGGCAGTCCGCTTTGACCCAGATCAGCCGAGCGATGTGCGCCCGCGGGCCGCGTGTTTCGGCGAAAACCGGATCGAGCGGGCGCCGGCGCCGCGCCGGGTTACCGGGCGGCACGCGCCGCCCGGCGCAGCGCTACATCAACTCTTCTGCGCCGGCTCGCCGACGAAGATCTCGACCCGCCGGTTCTTCGCGCGGCCCTGCGCCGTGCTGTTGTCGGCGATCGGCTGGCGCGCGCCGTGGCCGTCGATCGTGACGCGGCCCTGCGCGACGCCCCGCGCGGCCAGATAGTCGCGCGTGCTGGCGGCGCGGTTGAAAGACAGCGGATTGTTGATCGCATCGCTCCCGGTGCTGTCGGTGTGGCCGACGATGTGCACGTTGGTCTCCGGATAGCGCGTCAGATTCTGCGCGAACTTGTCGAGCACCGGGCGCAGGCCGGGCTTGATGTCGGACTTGCCGACGTCGAAGGAGACATCGCTCGGGATCTCGAGCTTGAGCCGGTTGTCCTGCGTCCTCGAGACTTCGACGCCGGTGCCCTGGGTCGCGTCTTCCATCGAACGCTGCTGCTCCTGCATGTGCTTGGACCAGATGTAGCCGCCGGCCGCGCCGACGGCCGCGCCGATCGCCGCACCCTTGGCGACGTTGCCGCCCGTCATCGCGCCGATCACCGCGCCGGCCGCCGCGCCGATGCCGGCCCCGGTCGCGGTCTCCTTTTCCGTCTGGCTCATGCCAGCGCAGCCCGAGAGCGTCAGGGCGCCGAGCGCGGCTGTGGCGATGAGGCGTGTCTTGAACGGGTTTTGCATGGTGGGGCTCCTTTTTCGCGGCTTCGTTGCCTCGGCCCGATCGGCCGGAACGTCGATGGCGCTGTGAATGATCGTACATTGCACTAAGGCACAGTCTGCAGGCGATGGTTCCCGGGCGCCGTGAAAAACTGCCCGCGCGCGGAGTAACATCGACGAGCGCGACGGCGCAGGGAGAGGCGGAAGACGTGAGCGGAGCGGGAATCAGGCAACGGCTGGCAGCGATTCTGGCCGCGGACGTGGCGGGCTACTCGCGCCTGATGGCTGCCGACGAGCATGCCACCGTGGCCTCGCTCGACGCCGCACGTGCGGTATTTCGCGCGCAGATCGCGGCCCACGGCGGCCGGGTGATCGACATGGCGGGCGACTCGGTGCTCGCCGTGTTCGAGACGGCGATGGGTGCCGTGAGCGCGGCACTCGCCGTTCAGCGCGCGCTCGCCGGTCTCGCGGAGGCCGCGCCGGACGATCGGCGCATGCGCTTCCGCATCGGCGTTCATATGGGCGACGTCATCGAGAAGGCCGACGGCACGGTGTACGGCGATGGCGTGAACATCGCCGCACGCCTCGAGGGGCTCGCCGAGCCCGGCGGCATCACGGTGTCGGACGCAGTGCACGGCGCGGTGCGCAGCAAGGTCGCGGCGGGCTTCGTCGACCAGGGCGAGCAGCAGGTGAAGAATATTGCGCATCCGGTGCGTGCCTACCGGGTGACGGCCACCGGGCATACGGCGGCCATCGCAGCCCGGGCGCCTGCCGAGCCCGCGCTGCGCCCGCCCGACAAGCCCTCGCTCGCGGTGCTGCCGTTCACCAACATGTCGGGCGATCCCGAGCAGGAGTACTTCGCCGACGGCATCACCGAGGACATCATCACCGACGTCTCCAAGACGCCGGGGCTGTTCGTCATCGCGCGCAACTCGTCGTTCACCTACAAGAAGCAGAACGTCGACGTGAAGGAAGTGGGGCGCAAGTTCGGCGTGCGCCACGTGCTCGAGGGCAGCGTGCGCAAGGCGGGCATGAAGGTGCGCATCAACGTGCAGCTGATCGACGCCGAGTCCGGCGGTCACGTCTGGGCCGAGCGCTTCGACCGGAACCTCGAGGACATCTTCGCGCTGCAGGACGAGGTGACGCAGCGCATCGTCGAGGCGCTCAAGGTGAAGCTCTCGGGCAGCGACCCGGCGCATCACCGCGCGCGCGGCAAGGTCAATACCGAAGCCTACGATTACATGCTGCGCGCGCGCAGCTGTCTGCTGCAGTTCACACCGCAAGGGCTCGCCGAGGCACGCGCGATGCTCGAGCGCGCCCTCGAGATCGACCCGGGGCTGATGCAGGCCAATGCGTACCTGGCCGTCGCCTACGGCACCGAGTACGTGAACGGATGGGTCGATCCGACGTCGGACAGTCTTGCGAAAGGGCTTGCGCTGGCACGCAAGGCCGTCGCAGGCAACCCGGACGACGCAATGTCGCGCAATGCGCTCGCCATCGCGCTGATGTGGAATCGCAAGCTCGACGAGGCCGAGCGCGAGTCGCGCCGTACCATCGAGCTCGATCCGAACTTTTCCGAGGCGCACGGTGGCCTCGGCTTCATCCTGCATTTCACCGGGCGCCATCAGCCGTCGATCGCCTGTTTCGAGCAGGCGCTACGCCTTGACCCGCAGTTCCACCTCTGGCTGCATGCGCTCGGGCGCAGCCAGTTCGCGCTCCAGCGCTATGCCGAGGCCGAGGCGACCTTCAAGCGCCGGCTGATCCACATGCCGAAGTCGGACGTGACGCGCGCCTATCTCGCTTCGCTCTACGGCCTCACCGGCCGCCGCGAAGAGGCGCAGCGCATGTGGCGCGAGCTGATGGAAATCAACCCGCAGTACACGCCGGAGCTCACGCTGCGCATCCTGCCGTACACGGACCGGGCGCCGCTCGAGCAGTTCGTCGAGGGCCTGCGCAAGGCAGGTCTTGCGCAGTAGCTTAGCGCTCGAGGCCCAGGTTCACGTCGACGTCGAAGTAAACCTTTGCCTGCTGCAGCCTGGGCTTTTCGGCATCCGCCGCGTCGAGGTAGCGCACGGTGCGCTTGCCGCGCCATTCGCGCGGCAGCAGCATGACGCGCACGAACGCGGTGGCTGCCTTGCTCGACGCGACCGCGCGCACCGGCTCGGGGCCGCTTTCGAACCAGGCACCGAGCGGGCCGTAGGCTGTCGTCCGCCCTTCGGTTTCGATCTCGATGGCACCGAACAAAAGGCAGCGGATGCCCGGGCCGGGATGGCTGTGGCGGTAGGCAATGGCGCCGGGCGGGAAGTCGACGCGGTCGCAGCGCAGCAGCCACCGGGTGCTTCGATCGAGCGCGAGCTCGACCGATAGCAGGGCATTGGCGCTCGCCTGTTCCTCGAGCGCCCAGCGCAGCGCGGCGCCTGCGACCTGCGCCGCGCCGAAGTGCGCGACTTCCTGCGCCAGGTCATAGACGACCTGCAGTCCGCCTTCAGTCGTGACGCCCTGGGGATGGTGCGTGATCGACATTCGCATGACGCGCATTATAGGAAGCGCCCGGGTTGACAGGCTGCGAGGCGGCCGCTAGCGTCGCCGGCCCATGGCAAAGCCCGCCTCTCTGCGCATTGCGATCGTCGGCGGTGGCCTCGGCGGTCTCGCCGCCGCGCTGTTCCTGCGCCGCGCCGGGCTCGAGGCGACGGTCTACGAGCAGTCGAGCGCGCTGCGCGAGCTCGGTGCCGGCATCGTGGTGGCGCCGAACATGGTGCGCCCGCTGGCGACGCTGGGGCTGGCGGCGCGGCTGCCCGAGTTCGCGGTGCAGCTCGAGGCCGCCTGGGAGTTCCGTCGCTGGCAGGACGGCCGCGTGCTGTCGGTGCAGCCGATGGGCGAAGAGTGCCTGCGCCTGTACGGCGCGCATTGCTACGTCGCGCACCGCGCCGACCTGCTCGCGCTGCTGCAATCGGCGCTGCCGAGCGAGGCGTTGAAGCTCGATCGGCGCTGTATCGCGGTGCGCGATGCGGGCGATGCGGTAGAAGCGGTGTTCGCCGATCGCGACGGCCGCGAGACGACCGTGCGGGCGGACGCGGTGATCGGTGCCGACGGCATCCATTCGGTGGTGCGCCCCGCGGTCGCGCCCGAGATCGAAGCGCGCTTTTCCGGCCTGTGCGCCTTTCGCTGCCTGGTGCCGGCAGCGGATGCGCCGCCGATGGCCTTGCGCGCGGTGCAGACGCTGTGGCTCGGACCGGAGCGGCATTTCGTGCACTACCCGATCTCGGCGGGGCGGCTGGTCAACGTGGTGGCGATCGTGCCGGCGGGCGACTGGCGCACCGAGTCCTGGACCGCAGAGGGCGCGATCGGCGACCTGCGTGCGGAATTCGCCGGCTGGGATGCGCGCGTGCTGCAGCTCGTCGACGCGGCGACCGACACCAAGCGCTGGGCGCTCTATGACCGCACGCCGCTCGCGCGCTGGTGCGCGGGCCGCGTCGGCCTGCTGGGCGACGCGGCGCATGCCATGCTGCCCTTTTTCGCGCAGGGTGCGGCGCAGGCGATCGAGGATGCGGTGGTGCTCGCCGCCTGCCTGCGCGGGGTCGACGCGCAGGGCGTGCCGGCGGCGCTCGCGCGCTACGACGCCATCCGCCGGCCGCGCGCGAGCGAGGTGCAGTTGATGAGCCGCGGCCGCGAGATCCGCAATCACCTGCCCGACGGCCCGGCGCAGGTCGAGCGCGATCGCGCGCTCGCCGGCGGCGATCCGCTGCGCCAGAGCGCCTGGCTCTACGGACATGATGTCGAGTCGGCGCTGCGCGCCGGTTGACAGGCGGTGGGGCGACCGTTAGCGTCGCCGCCGCCGAGCGGGGAACAGCCTAGAGGAGATACGGCGTGGACGTCCTGAAATTCGAAAACCTGCCCGAGAGCATAGAGGACGTCGATGCGCTC
>LJTQ01000128.1 GCA_001303445.1 Betaproteobacteria bacterium SG8_39
ACTTGCCTCGCCGGCTGCACGTCGCTCGCGCGCTGCGCCGGTCTTCCTTCCCTGCCTCCTCCTCGTCGTCCGTTCCCGCCGCGCGCGCCTACAGCCAGTACACGAAGATGAACAAGCCGAGCCAGACCACATCGACGAAGTGCCAGTACCACGCCACGCCCTCGAAGGCGAAATGATGGTCCGGCTTGAAGTGGCCCGCCAGGCAGCGCGCGAGGATCACGCTCAGCATGATCGCGCCCACCGTGACGTGAAAGCCGTGAAATCCCGTCAGCATGAAAAACGTCGAGCCATACGCGCCCGTCGTCAACTTCAGATTGAGCTCGCTGTAGGCGTGGCCGTACTCGTAGGCCTGCACGAACAGGAAGGTCACGCCGAGGGCGACGGTGAAAAACAGGAACAGGTTCAGCAGTCCCCGCTTGTTTTCCTTGAGCGCCCAGTGCGCGATGGTGACCGTGACGCCGGAAGACAGCAGCAGCATGGTGTTGATCGCCGGCAGGCCCCAGGCGCCCATCGGCGAAAACTTCTCCTCGAACCCCGGGCCCGCCGACGGCCACTGCGCACCGAAACCCGGCCAAACCAGCTCGTTGTGCTGCAGGCTGGCGAGGTCGGGTACCGACAACACCCGGATATAGAACAGTGCGCCGAAGAACGCTGCAAAGAACATCACCTCCGAGAAGATGAAGAAGCTCATCCCCCAGCGAAACGACACGTCCTCCCAGCGCGCGTACTTCCCGCTCTCCGACTCGCGGATCACGTCGCCGAACCAGCGGAACATCATGTAGAGCATCACCATGAAGCCGGCGGCAACCGAGATCCAGCCGCCGGACATGCTGTTGAAGATGAACACCGCGCCGAGCGCCATCAGCCAGAGCGATACCGAACCGAGGATCGGCCACGGCATCGGCTGTGGAACGTAATAGTGATGATGCTGGGGGGCTGTCGCGTCGTGTGCCATCTGTTGTTCTCCCTGGAATTCTTTTTCCCGACCCCTAGCTCGCCACCACGATGCGCACGATGGTGATCAGGGTCAGTATGAATAGCGCCGCGGCAATGATCCCGGCGATGATGATATGCAGCGGCTTGATGCGCATTGTTTCGCGCTCGTGGTCGGCGCGTCGGCGTACGCCCAGCGCGCCGAAGGCGATCGTCTTGAGCACGTCGAGAAACGAAGGCTGCTTCATCGCGCGCTCCATGGTCAGCTCTTGCCCCCGCGCCCGGCGACCTCGAAGAACGTGTACGACAGCGTGATCGTGCTGACGTCCTTCGGCAGCTTCGGGTCGACGACGAAGACCACCGGCATCCGGCGCACCTCGCCCGCGGCCAGCGTCTGCTGGTCGAAGCAGAAGCACTCTACCTTCTTGAAGTACTCGCCGGCACGCGCAGGGCCGTAGCTCGGCACGGCCTGTCCGGTCACCGCGTACGCCCGCTCGTTGACGACCTCGTACTCGATGGTGGCAAGCTCGCCGGGATGCACCTGCAGGTGGCGGACCAGCGGCCGGAAGCGCCATGGCAGATCGTGCGAGTTCGCGTCGAACTCGATGGACACGGTACGCGCGCGGTCGATCTGCGTGTTCTTCGCCGCGGCCGACTCGATCGGCACCAGCGAATTCACGCCGAGCGCGGCGCAGATCTGCTCGTAGAACGGCACCAGCGCAAAGCCGAAGCCGAACATCACCAGAGCGACGATCGACAGACGCATCAGCATGCGCCGGTTCTCGTTCCGGCGCGGGTCGGCGGCTTGCGGGCGCGTTTCGTGCATGGCGTGCGCCGACTCAGCTGCCGCGCAGGATCCAGAACTTCACGACGATCCCGATGAACGAAACCAACGAGATCGACACAAGCGCCAGCGCGGTTTTCAGATTGCGGCTCACCCTATCCCCTACTTCAGCACCGGCTGGGTTTCGAAGGAATGGTAGGGCACCGGCGTCGGCAGGTGCGTCCACTCCAGCGAGTCAGCCCCTTCCCACTGCTTGTCCTTGGCTTTCTCGCCGCTGCGAATCGCCTTCAGCACGATATACAGGAACAGCAGCTGCGAAAGGCCGAAGCCGAAAGCGCCGATCGAGCTGATCTTGTTCCAGGTCTCGAACATCAGCGGGTAGTCGGGGATGCGGCGCGGCATGCCGGCAAGCCCGGAGAAATGCTGAACGAAGAACGTGATGTTGATGAAGATCGTCGACAGCCAGAAGTGCCACTTGCCGAGCGCTTCGTCGTACATCCGACCCGTCCACTTCGGCAGCCAGAAGTACACCCCGGCGAATCCGGCGAACACGGCCCCGATCGCCATCACGTAGTGAAAGTGCGCGACCACGTAGTAGGTGTCGTGCAGCTGGATGTCGACCGCCGCCAGCGACAGGACGAGGCCGGTAAAGCCACCCAGCGTGAACAGGAACAGGAAGCCGATCGCGAACAGCATTGGCGTCTCGAACGACAGCGCCCCCTTCCACATCGTGGCGACCCAGTTGAACACCTTGACCCCGGTCGGTACGGCGATCAGCGTGGTGGCATACATGAAGAACAGCTGGCCGGTGACCGGCATGCCGACCGTGTACATGTGGTGCGCCCAGACGATGAACGACAGGATTGCAATCGCCGAGGTGGCATACACCATCGAGGCGTAGCCGAACAGCGGCTTGCGCGAAAACGCCGGGATCACCTGCGAGATCACGCCGAACGCCGGCAGCGCGATGATGTAGACCTCGGGGTGCCCGAAGAACCAGAAGATGTGCTGATAGAGCACCGGGTCGCCGCCGCCCGCAGCGTTGAAGAACGTGGTGCCGAAGTGACGGTCGGTAAGCGTCATGGTCACCGCGCCGGCGAGCACCGGCATCGCGGCGACCAGCAGGTAGGCCGTGATGAGCCAGGTCCAGCAGAACAGCGGCATGCGCATCAGCGTCATGCCCGGCGCCCGCAGGTTGAGGATCGTGGTGATGATGTTGATCGACCCCATGATCGAGCTCATGCCCAGCAGGTGCACGGCGAAGATCGTCAGATCCATGCCGATACCCATCTGCACGGTGAGCGGCGCATACAGCGTCCAGCCCACGCCCGGCGCGCCGCCCGGCATGAAGAAGGAGATCACCAGCAGCGAGGCGGCAAACGGCAGGATCCAGAACGACCAGTTGTTCATGCGCGCGAACGCCATGTCGGGGGCTCCGATCTGCATCGGGATCAGCCAGTTCGCGAAGCCCACGAACGCCGGCATGATCGCGCCGAACACCATGATCAACCCGTGCATGGTGGTCATCTGGTTGAAGAAGTCCGGGTCGACCCACTGCAGGCCGGGAGAGAACAGCTCGAGGCGGATCACCATCGCCATCGCACCGCCGGTCATGAACATGATGAAGCTGAACCAGAGGTACAGCGTGCCGATGTCCTTGTGGTTGGTCGTCGTGATCCAGCGCATGATCCCGCTGTATCCGCCGTGATGGTCGTGGTGCTCGTGCCCGTGTCCGTGGCTATCGACGACTGCACTCATGCTCTATCTCCTGATTTCCGTATTCGGTGCTTACTGGCGAGGCGTTTCGGCCGCGGCCACGATGTTCTTCGGCGCGTCAGCCGCCACCTTGGTTTTCTGCATGCCGACCCATTTCGTGTACTCGTCCGCGCTCACCACGCGCACCACGATCGGCATGAAGCCGTGGTCCTTGCCGCAGAGCTCGGTGCACTGGCCGCGGTAGATGCCCGGTTTCTCAGCCTTGAAGTGGATGTCGCGGATGAACCCCGGGATCGCATCCTGCTTGGCACCGAACGCCGGGATCCACCAGGAATGGATGACGTCGGCGGCGGTGGTGAGAATGCGCACCTTCTTGTTGACCGGAACGACCATCTCGTTGTCGACCTCGAGAAGGTAGTTCTCGCCCTTCGGCGCACGCCCCTCGATCTGGTCGCGCGGCGTCGTCAGCGTCGAGACGAAGCGGATTCCTTCGCCCTCGCCCTTCACGTAGTCGTAGCCCCACTTCCACTGGTAGCCGGTGGCCTTGATCGTCAGGTCCGCCTGCGAGGTGTCCTTCTGGGCGATCACCACCTTGGTTGCAGGCCAGGCAATGATGATCAGAATCAGAAGCGGGATGACGGTCCAGATGATCTCGACCGTGGTGCTTTCGTGGAACTGCGCGGCCTTGTAGCCCTTGTCCTTGCGATGCGCGTAGACCGAATAGAACATGGCGCCGAACACGCCGGCGAAGATCAGCGTCACGAGAATCATCACGTACTCGTGCAGGCTGTGGATGTCCGAGGCGATCTTGGTCACCGGCGCCTGCAGGTTCCACGGCGCCGCGAGCGCGAGCCCAGCCGCCGTGAGTCCCGCCACGCCTGCCGCGGACACCGCGAGAATGCGCACCCAGTTGCTTGCCATCGTTGCTGTCTCCCGATTCAAAGGCTTAGTGTCTTTTTCAGCTTGTCCGCCAACACGACGCGTGCTTCCACGTCGAGATGCCGGCCGATTTCAATTTCGCCCGACTTCGCGCACGTCAGCAGGACGCGCGCGCGCTCGGGCGCATGGCGCACCCGCAGGGCGCCGCTGTTCAGTTCATGCCGTCGCAACGCACGCCCCTCGGCAACCTCCACGCAAAGCCGCCCCGGCATGAGCTCGACGCGCTCGTAATCCGCAGCGTGGCGCGCCGTCAAGAGGAACGCGAGCACCAGCGCCGCCACCTCGAGCCCGGCGAACGGCAACACCAGCCACGCCCCCGCCAGCGCAAACCCGGTCGCAATACCGAGCGTCGCGAGCGCCAGCAGCGCGAACACCAGAATCATGCCTTGCGGCGAAATCGAACAATTGCGCTTGAGGAGGAGACTGAATCCGTGCGACGAACCCAGAAACGCCCATTCGCGCTGCGGACTGTGCATCTGATTTCGGGCTCCACAGCGAGCGGCCGCGGGCCGCGCCTTTAGGGCCGCGAAGTTACCACAGTCAAGCCCTCTGCCTCAAGAAACACCGCACGGAACGGACCACTGAGAATCCTCCTCAGCTTTCGCGATCCGCGCCTTAGCGAATTTTATGGCGCAAGGCGTCGGTGCGGATCACCGCACGACCGTCTTCGGAGCGCCGTTTCTCGCCCTTCCAGGCGTGCCCATAGACCACCTCGAACGTCGCCGTGATCCGCCCACCACCGGCCTGCGCGACGAGCGCGGCGCGCAGCTGCTCGAGAAAGCGCCGCCCGCGCAGGCCGCGCGGGCGGTCCACGCGCGCCGAGGTCTGACCGCTGCGTCGCAGGTCGGCCAGCAGGCCCTCGGGATCCGCGTAGGTCAGCGTGACGAACTCGGCATCCATCACCGGCGCGGCAAAGCCTGCGGCGACGAGCGCATCGCCGATGTCGTGCATGTCCATGAAGCTGTGCACCTGCGTCGCCCCCGCGGCCTCGCGCAGCTCCTTCAGGGTGTCGGGACCGAGCGTACTGAACATGAGCAGGCCGCTCGGCGCGAGCACCCGCGCGAATTCTCGCAGCGCGGCTTCTGGTGCGGCCGTCCAGTGCAGCGCCATGTTCGACCACAGCAGGTCGACGCACGCGTTCGCCAGCGGCATGCGGGCAAAATCGCCGACGATGGGCAGCGTGCGCCGCGCACCCGGCAGCCACTCGCGCCAGTGACGGCGGCGACGCCCCGCATGCAGCATGGCATGCGAGACATCGAGCGTGACGAGGGCAGCCCCCGGGTAGCGCGCCCGCAGCGCCTGCGCCTCGCGCGCCGGTCCGGCACCCGCGTCGAGGATGCGACGCGGCGCGGCGCGCACGTACGCGAGGCGCTCGAGCATGCGCGTCCCGATCTCGGCTTCCAGCGGCGAGGCCGCCGCGTAGGTCTGCGCCGCACGCGCAAAGCGCCTGCGCACCTGCGCCGCGTCGATGGCCTGAGTCGGCTCAGCCACCTCGTGCAAGAACGCGCTCGATGGTCGCCGCAACGGCCAGCACATGCCGGTCGGCGAGCGCGCTTCCCGCGACCATCAGCCCGACCGGGGCGGTGCCCGGCGCATGGCAGGGCAGCGTCGCCGCGCAGCCGTCGAGGAAGTTGATCAGCCCGACGTTGCGCATCACGCGCAGGATCCAGCGAAAGTAGTCCTCATCGCGGGCACCGGCCTCCTCGAGGGTCGGCGCGACGCTCGGCACCGTCGGCATGAGGATGGCGTCGTAGGGTGCAGCGAGCGCGTCGACCTCGCGCATGAAGGCCGCGCGCAGCAGACCGAGCTCGACGTAGTCTCCGGCCGAGTAGTCCTTGAACAGGAGAATGCGCTTGCCGACGCGCGGGTCGAACTGGTCGATCCGCTCGAGGCGCGCGCGGTGAATCGCGTACGACTCCGCGCCGGCGAATCCGCCACCCTTGAAGTATTCGTCCTGCCGATCGAAGGCCGGCACGGGCACTTCGCTCAGCACCGCGCCCGCCGCCGACAGGCGTTTGAGCGCCGCCTCGAAATCGGCGCCGACTTTCGGGTCCAGATCCTCGAGTGCGCTCGAGCGCGGCAGGAGCAGGCGCAGGCCCTTCGCCGGCAGCGCAACCGGGGGCGCAGGCGGCTCGCCGGCGAGAATGGCGTCGTAGACCGCGCAGCAGGCAATGCTGTTTGTCAGCGGACCGATCGAATCGAGCGTGAAGGACAGCGGGAACGCGCCCTCGCGCGGCACGCGCCGTGCCGTCGGCTTGAATCCGGCCAGCCCGCACAGTGCGGCGGGCACGCGCACCGAGCCGCGCGTATCGCTGCCGAGCGCCATCACGCACATGCCGTCGGCCTGCGCCACCGCCGCGCCCGACGAGGATCCGCCCGGCACCCGCCCGGTTGCGCGGTCCCAGGGATTGCGCGGCGTGCCGTAGTGCGGATTGAAGCCGAGCGGCCCGAAGGCGAATTCGACCATGTTCGTCCGCCCGACAATGACGGCGCCGGCCGCGCGCAGGCGTGCGACGACCGGTGCGTCGACCGGCGCGGGGGCCGCGTCGGCGAGGATCTTCGAGCCCGCGCGCGTCACGTCGCCGCAGACGTCGAACAAATCCTTCACCGAAACCGGCAGGCCGTCGACCGGCGAGCGCCGCACGCCCGCGGCGCGCAGCCGGTCGGAGAGTTCAGACTCGGCGCGCGCCGTGTCCGCGTACAGCTTGAGAAAGGCGCGCGCGCCCTCGCCCGCCGGATCGGCGATGCGCGCGAGCGCCTCTTCGAGAAGCGCGCGGCTCGACGTCTTGCCCGAGGCCAGATCGGCGCCCAGCTGGGAAACGGTCCACATTGGATAACTCCCTCGCAGTCCTCTGCGCGATGCGCGCTCTGGCCTGACGCATAATCGTGCACCATTCGCCCGCTCCTGTCTCGCGATGCCGCTGCATGCCGTCCGACAGCTCGCCTCGATGATCTTCGGCGGTCGCTGCTATCTGTGCCGCGGCGCGTCGCGGCGGGGGGCGGTGCTGTGCGCGCCCTGTCTGGGCGATCTGCCGCGCCTCGCGGCGCCGCGCTGCCCGTGCTGCGCGTTGCCGAGCCCGGACGGCGCGCTGTGCGGGCGCTGCCTCGCGCACCCGCCGCATTACGACGCGACCGTCGCCGCGTTGATCTACGCCTTTCCCACCGACGTTCTCGTTCAGGCGCTCAAATACCGCGGCGAACTCGCGCTGGCGCCGTTGCTCGGCGGGCTGCTGGCGGCGCGGCTGCCTGCCGACACAGCGGTCGATGTCGCGGTCCCGGTTCCGCTGTCGGCGCGGCGCCTGCGCGAGCGCGGATACAACCAGGCCATGGAAATCGCCCGCAGCCTGCCCACGACGGTGCGCCTCGCACCTGAGCTGTGCGCGCGCGTGCGCGATACCCCGGCGCAAAGCGACCTGCCCTGGGCCGCGCGCGCAGGTAACGTACGCGACGCGTTCCGCTGCGCACACACGCTCGACGGAATGTCGGTCGCGCTGATCGACGACGTCATGACCACGGGCGCGACGCTCGAGGCGGCCGCCGCAGCGCTCAAGCGCGCGGGCGCCGCACGCGTGGTCAACTGGGTCGTGGCGCGCACCCTGCCGCCGACCGACGCCTGACCATGTTCGACATCGTGCTCGTCGCCCCGGAGATCCCGCCGAATGCCGGCAATGTCATTCGACTCGCGGCCAATACGGGCGCGCGGCTGCACTTCGTCGAGCCGCTCGGGTTCTCGTTCGAGGACCGGCAGCTGAAACGGGCGGGGCTCGACTACCACGATCTCGCCGATGTGCGGCGGCACGCCTCCTGGGCGGCCTGCCGCGACGCGCTCGTGGGCCGGCGCCTGTTCGCGCTGACGACGCGCGGCACGCGGCGCTACAGCGACGTCGCCTACGCCGCGGACGACGTGTTCGTGTTCGGCCCGGAAACCCGCGGGCTGCCGGAGGCGATCCTGGGCGAGTTCGACGCCGCGCACCGCCTGCGGCTGCCGATGCGCGCGGCGAACCGCAGCGTGAACCTGTCGAACACGGTCGCGGTCGTCGCCTTCGAGGTCTGGCGCCAGCTCGGCTTCGCGGGCGCCGTGGAT
>LJTQ01000129.1 GCA_001303445.1 Betaproteobacteria bacterium SG8_39
AGGCGGCCGGGCGGGGTGAGAGCACACGGGCGATACCGCTCGAGCAAATCGGCGTGGTGCTCGAGCAGGCCATGGGGCGTGTTCGCCGGATCATCGAGCAGCTGGTGATCGCGTGATTCGCGAGGTGCTGAAAATGGGCGACCCGCGCCTGCATGCGGTGGCGTCTCCGGTCGACGCGTTCGATACGCCCGACCTTCACGCGCTGCTCCAGGACATGCGCGACACCATGGCGCAGCTCGACGGCGCGGGGCTGGCGGCGCCGCAGATCGGCGTCGGCTTGCGGGTCGTGATCTTCGGCGTGACCGCCAACCCGCGTTACCCGGACGCGGAACCGGTTCCGCAGACCGTGCTCATCAATCCCGTCATCACCCCCCTCGCGGCGGCGATCGACGAGGACTGGGAAGGCTGCCTTTCGGTGCCCGGGCTGCGCGGCTGGGTTCCACGTTACCGCGCCATCCGCTACCGCGGCATGAACGAGCACGGGCAGGCGTTCGAGCGCAGCGTCGAGGGCTTCCATGCGCGCGTGGTCCAACACGAATGCGACCACCTCGACGGCATCCTGTATCCGATGCGCATCCGCGATTTCACGCGCTTCGGCTTTAACGATGCGCTGTTTGCGGAGCGCGAACTGCCCCCGGAGGCCTGAGCTCAGGCGCCGCGGTCGTCCACGCGCAGCGTCTGGAACATTTCCTGCTCGAGGCGCAGCACGGCCTTGGGCCGGGTGAGCGTTTCCCCGGAGACGAGGAACACGTCCTCTGCACGATCCCCCAGGGTGTTGATCTTCGCCGTGTGCAGGCTGACCTTGTGCTCAGCCAGCACGCGCGCGATGGCGTAAAGCAGGCCGGGCCGGTCGCTGGCCACGATCGACAGCACCTGGTAGGTGCCTCGCTCGTCCGGGCGCAGATCGACCACCGGGGATACCGGAAAATGCCGCACCCGGCGCGACAGGCGGCCACCGCGCGGCGGCGGCAGGGGTGCATTCGATTGCAGCTCGTCGCTGAGTTCCTTTTCCAGGATCCGGATCATGTCGCGATAGTGGACGCCCGGTCCCCGACCCAGCACCAGGAAGGTGTCCAGCGCATAGCCGTGCCGCGTGGTGTGAATCTTGGCTTCGGCGATGGTGTACCCGGCGCGCTCGAAGTAGCCGCAGATGTGTGCAAACAGGGCTTCCCGATCCGGTGCGTAGACCATGACCTGCAGGCCCTCGCCAATCGGCGCCAGACGCGCCCTGACGACGGTGCCTTGCGCATCGACGCGCGCGTACAGCTGGCGCGTCTGCCAGGCGATCTCCTGCGCGTCGTGGCGCAGAAAATACGAGGTGTCGAGCTGCCCCCAAAGGCGGTCCTTGGCCTGCTCGGGCAGGGCGTAAAGACGCAACAGTCGCATGGCCTCGTCCTGTTTTGCGGACAGCACGGCGTCCAGCGGCGCCGCGTCGCCGGTCAGGGCCCGGCGCGTAGCACGAAAAAGATCCTCGAGCAGCTTTGCCTTCCAGGCGTTCCAGACCTTCGGGCTGGTGCCACGGATGTCGGCGACCGTCAGCAGGTACAGCGCGATGAGGCGCCGCTCAGACCCGACCTGCTCGGCAAAGGCCTGCACCACCTCGGGATCGTAGACATCCTTCTTTTGCGCCACCGTCGACATCGTCAGGTGGTGCTCGACGAGGAAGGCCACCAGCGCGCCGTCTTCGGCTGAGAGGCCGTGGCGACGGCAAAAACGCGCGGCATCGCGTGCGCCGAGCTCGGAGTGATCACCCCCGCGACCCTTGGCGATATCGTGATAGAGCGCCGCGATGAACAGCAGCCAGCGCCGGCCGAAATTGCCCATCAGCCGCGTACAGAGCGGAAACTCGTGCGCCAGCTCCGGCATCGTGAAGCGCCGCAGATTGCGCACGACCATCAAAATGTGCTGATCCACGGTGTAGACGTGGAAGAGATCGTGCTGCATCTGGCCGACGATGCGGCCGAACTCGGGCAGATAGCGTCCGAGCACGCCGTATTGATTCATGCGCCGCAGTTCGTGCACGATCCCGCGCGGCTGCTGCAGCAACATGAGGAACAGCAAGCGCGCCATCGCGTCGCGACGGAAGCGGGCGTCGATGCGTGATCGCGCACGCCACAATGCGCGCTGCGTCATCGCCGTCATGCCGCGCAGCTCATGGTGCTGCTGCATGAGCAGGAACGCTTCCAGAATGGCGCGCGGATCCTCTTGAAACACGTTTTCGTGGGCTGCCTCGAGAAGCTCGCCGCGCACATTGAAGCGCTCGTTGATGATGTGGGCGCGTGTGTCCGGCGCGGGCACCAGCCGTGTCTCGAAGTTCTGCAGCAACAGGGCATTGAGCTGCGTGATGGCCTTGGCGGTACGGTAGTAGGCCTGCATCATCAGCTCGCTTGCGCGGCGGCTGGCGCTGTCCTTGAGCCCAAGCTGCGTTGCGAGCGCGGCCTGAAAATCGAAAACCAGCCGGTCCTCGCGCCGTCCGGCGAGGTAATGCAGCCGAATTCGCAGATCCTGCAGCCGTCGCTCGAGGCGCGCGAGCTGCACCGCCTCGGCGTGGTCGACAAGATCGCTGTGCTCGAGATCGACCCAGCGCGATCCCACACCGCTGGCACGACCGAGCCACTGAATCACATGCAGGTCGCGTAGCCCGCCGGGTGCCTCCTTCAGGTTGGGCTCGAGCGCGTAGGCCGTGTCCTGGTGGCGTGCGTAGCGCTGCTCCTGCTCGAGCCGCTTCGCTTCGAAAAAAGCCGCCGGTTCGATAATGGCGTCGAGCGCGGCGCACAGGGCGCGGAAGCGTGCCCGGCTGCCGCAGAGCAGCCGCGATTCGAGCAGTGTGGTGCGCACCGTGATGTCGTCTTCGGCCGCGACGAGGCACTCTTCCACCGTTCGCACACCATGCCCGACGTCGAGGCCGACGTCCCAGAACAGGCTCACCAGGCGCTCGAGGCGCTCACGTTCCTGCGCGTTGGGTGCCCGCTCGAGCAGGATCAGCACGTCCACGTCGGAGTAGGGAAACAGTTCCCCCCGGCCATAGCCGCCCGTTGCCACCAGGGCGGCGCCGCGCGCCGGATTGAGTTCCGCCCAGAGCGCGCGCAGTACGCCGTCGACGAGCCGCGCGTGATCGCGCAACAGCCGGGCCGGCGACGGACTCTGCAGATACTGGTCCCGCAGGCGGTCGCGCCCCGCAGCCAAGTCCGGCCGCCAGCGTTCAGCGACGCTCGCCCCCGGCAACCCGGCGGTCATGCGCTAGTGCGGTCCGTCCGCAGGGGGCGGCGGCGTGCCCGCCGATTGGGTGAGCACCTCGTAGCTCTGCTCGGTCACCAGCACCGTGTGCTCCCACTGCGCCGACAGGCTGTGGTCCTTCGTGACGATCGTCCAGCCGTCGGACAGCTCGCGAATGCCGGCTTTCCCGGCGTTGATCATGGGTTCGACGGTAAACGTCATACCGGGCTCCAGCACGAGTCCCGTACCCGCTTTGCCGTAGTGCAGTACCTGCGGCTCCTCGTGAAATTTCCGCCCGATGCCGTGCCCGCAGAACTCACGCACCACACTGAACCCGTGGGCTTCGGCATGCGCCTGGATGGCTGCACCGATGTCGCCCAAGCGTCCGCCGGGGCGCACCTGGCGGATGCCCCGCCACATACAGTCATAGGTGACGTCCACCAGACGACGCGCCTGGATGCGCGGCTCGCCGACGCAAAACATGCGGCTGGAATCACCGTGGTAGCCGTCCTTGATCACGGTGATGTCGATGTTGACGATGTCTCCCCCCTTGAGCCGCTTGTCGGGGCGCGGAATACCGTGGCAAACGACATGGTTGACCGAGGTGCAAATCGACTTGGGATACGGCTTGTACCCGGGGGGCGCATAGTTGAGCGGGGCGGGGATCGTGCCGTGCACGCGCGTCATATATTCGTGGCAGCGCGCGTCCAGCTCCTCGGTGCTCGCCCCGGGAACCACCCAGGGCGTGATGTAGTCGAGCACCTCGGCCGCGAGGCGGCCAGCGATGCGCATGCGTTCTATTTCGTCAGGCGTTTTAACGGCGACAGCCATGGTCTTAGCAGAACCTGCAGGATCAAAAATGAGGGCCGAGGCCGTACAGGCCCGGCCCGGCCCCGAGGGCAGGCGCAGCCTTGGCCCTTTGTCTCTGATTATGCTAACATTTTGGGTCGACCCGTTCTGCCCGATGTAAGGCGCAGGCAGGACGGCTCGAAATTCCCCGCTCGACGGTTCAGGGTGCGCGTGCTGCGTGAGTCGTCGATCCGATCGAGCGGTAGTCAATAACCCTGAGGCGGGCGCGCGGTGATGACCGCGCCCCAAGGAGTCTACATGTCAGTCACCATGCGTGAAATGCTGGAGGCGGGCGTTCATTTCGGGCATCAAACCCGTTACTGGAACCCCCGGATGGCCCCGTACATCTTCGGTCATCGCAACAAGATCCATATCATCAATCTCGAAAAGACGCTTGCGCTCTACCAAGAGGCGTTGCGCTTCATGCGCCAACTCGCCGCGAACAAGGGCACCGTGCTCTTCGTCGGCACCAAACGGCAGGCACGCGAAGTTGTCCGCGAGGAGGCGACGCGATGCGGCATGCCCTACGTCGATCATCGCTGGCTGGGTGGAATGCTCACCAACTTCAAGACCGTCAAGCAGTCGATCAAGCGTCTCAAGGAGATGGAGCAGACGAAGGCGGACGGCGGCCTTGAGCGCATGTCGAAGAAGGAGGCGCTCGGCATACAGCGCGAGCTCGACAAGCTCGAGCGCTCGCTCGGCGGTATCAAGGACATGGTGAGCTTGCCCGATGCATTGTTCGTAATCGACGTCGGTTACCAGCGGGGCGCGATCGCGGAGGCGGTGAAGCTCGGGGTTCCGGTGATTGGCGTGGTCGATACCAACCACTCCCCGGAAGGCATCGATTACGTCGTGCCGGGCAACGATGACTCGGGGCGTGCGATCCGCCTGTATGTGCGCGGCGCCGCAGATGCCATCCTGGACGGGCGGACCAACGCGTTGGAAGAGGTGGTCTCCGCGACGCGCGACGAATTCGTGGAAGTCGAAGCGGAGGAGGGTGCCTGAGCCGTGCCCCGCGGCGCGTGCATTTTCGAGGGGGGCTACGTGCCCCCTTTTTTGAATCTCAAGAATGTTCAAGCGGCACCCGAACGGGTCCGTTGAAAGGAGTTGCAGCACAATGGCGGAGATTAGTGCAGGCCTGGTGAAAGAGCTGCGTGAGCGCACCGGCCTGGGAATGATGGAGTGCAAGAAGGCCCTCTCGGAGGCCAACGGCGACCTGGAGAAGGCCGAGGAATTGCTGCGCATCCGCAGTGGCGCGAAGGCGAGCAAGGCAGCCGGGCGCATCGCTGCAGAGGGCGTTATCGGCGCGTTCCTGTCGCCGGACGAGAAATGCGCTGCGCTGGTCGAGCTGAATTGCGAGACGGACTTCGTGGCCAAGAACGAGGACTTTCTCGCCTTTGCGAAGCGCCTGGCCGAGCTGGTCGCCCGCGAGGCGCCGGCTGACGTAGACGCCCTGGCCAAGCTGCCACTCGAAGGCACGCCTGTCGAGGCGCGCCGTCAGGCGCTGGTGCAGAAGATCGGCGAGAACATCGCCATTCGCCGCTTTCAACGCATGCAGACGGCGGCGCAGCTGGCGCTTTACGTGCACAACAACCGCATTGGAGTCATGGTGGATTTCGCAGGGCCGGAGGACGTTGGCAAGGACGTGGCGATGCATATCGCGTTCGCCAAGCCCCAGCATTTGCACAAGTCCGAGGTGCCGTCGGACGTGATCGAACGCGAGCGGCAGATCCTTGCGGCACGCGCCAAGGAGTCAGGCAAGCCCGCAGAGATCGTGGCGAAGATGGTCGATGGGGGGCTCAACAAGTTTCTCGCCGAAATTACCTTGCTCGGCCAGCCGTTCATCAAAGACGACAAGCAGACGGTCGAGAAGATGTTGGTGGCGCGCAAGGCGACGCTGCGCGGCTTTGGCTTCCTCGTGCTCGGCGAGGGTCTCGAGAAGCGCTCGACAGACTTCGCCGCCGAGGTTCTGGCGCAGGCAGGCGCGGCGCGCTGACCGAGATGACGGTGCCGCAGGTCGCCGACGCGCCGAAGTATCGGCGCATCTTGCTCAAGCTCTCGGGAGAGGCGCTGATGGGCGAGGCGGCGTTCGGCATCAACCGCCAGACGATCCAGGAGATCGCCGCGGAGATTGCGAACGTTGCGCGCATGGGCGTGGAAATCGGCGCCGTGATCGGCGGCGGCAACATTTTCCGCGGCGTCGCGCCGGGCGCAGCGGGTATGGATCGTGCGACGGCCGATTACATGGGGATGCTCGCGACGGTCATGAACGCCCTGGCGCTGCAGGACGCCTTGCGCACGGCGGGAATCGCGAGCCGCGTGCAGTCTGCGCTCAACATCGAACGCATCGTTGAACCCTACATCCGCGGCAAGGCGATTCGCTACCTCGAGGAAGGCAAGATCGTGATTTTCGCCGCCGGTACGGGAAATCCTTTCTTCACCACGGACACTGCCGCTGCGCTGCGCGGCAGCGAGATCGGCGCAGAGATTGTGCTCAAGGCAACGAAGGTCGACGGCGTGTACACGGCTGACCCGCAGGCGGATCCGGAGGCACGCCGCTTCCGCGCGCTCAGTTTCGACGAGGCAATCGCCCGGAACCTGCGGGTGATGGATGCAACAGCACTGACACTGTGTCGGGACCAGCGCTTGCCGGTGACCGTGTTCAGTATTTTCAAGAGAAACGCGTTGCAGCGTGTCGTGCTGGGCGAAGACGAGGGCACGCTGGTTCACGTGTGAGGGAAATGACGATGATTGCGGAACTGAAAAAAGGTACCGAGCAGAAGATGGGCAAGAGTATTGACGCCTTCAAGACCGACCTTGCCAAGGTGCGGACCGGGCGTGCGCATACCGGCCTGCTGGACCACATTGCCGTCGATTACTACGGCACGCCGACGCCGATCAATCAGGTGGCGAAGGTAACCCTGATGGACGCGCGCACGATCGGTGTCACGCCGTTCGAGAAGAAAATGGTGCAGGCGGTGGAGAAGGCGATTCGAGACTCTGACCTCGGGCTCAATCCTGCAGCGACGGGGGAGACGCTCAGGGTGCCGATGCCGGCGCTCACCGAAGAGCGGCGCAAGGAGCTGATCAAGGTCGTGCGGCATGAAGCAGAGAACGCGCGCGTGGCGGTACGCAACCTGCGGCGCGACGCCATCCACCACCTCAAGGAAGCCCTGAAGAATAAGGACGTTTCCGAGAACGACGAGCGTCGTGCGCAGGACGACGTGCAGAAGCTCACCGATCGCTTCGTGGCCGAGATCGACCGGTTGCTGGAGCAGAAGGAAGCCGAGCTGCTGGCGGTGTAGGCAAGGGCATGGAGCACGCGAGCTCGACCCGGGAAATCCCGACCCACGGCAAGGTGCCGTGCCATGTGGCGATCATCATGGACGGCAACGGCCGCTGGGCGCGGCAGCGACACTTGCCGCGAATTGCCGGCCACAAACGCGGCGTCGAAGCGGTGCGCGCGACGGTGAAGGCATGCGCGGAGCGGGGCGTACAGTTTCTTACGCTGTTTGCGTTCAGCTCGGAGAACTGGAGACGACCGGCGGAGGAGGTCAGCCTGCTCATGCAGCTGTTCCGCGGCGCACTGACGCAGGAAGTCGCGAAGCTGGACCGCAACGGCATCCGGCTTCGGGTGGTGGGAGACCTCTCCCGGTTCGATGTGCGCATTCGCGATCTGGTTGAGGAGGGCGAGCGCCGCACCGCGCACAATCAGCGTCTCACGCTGACGATTGCCGCCAACTACGGCGGCCGCTGGGACATCCTGCAGGCGCTGTCGCGCCTGACACGCGAACATCCGGACGCGGTGGCGAAGGGCATATCGGAAGAGGCACTCGCGGCCTACCTCTCGATGGACTATGCGCCGGAGCCGGACCTGTTCATCCGGACCGGAGGCGAGCAGCGCCTGAGCAACTTCCTGCTTTGGCAGCTCGCCTACACGGAGCTCCACTTCACCGACACGCTGTGGCCGGACTTCGACGCCCGGGCCCTGGACCAGGCGATCGATTCATACCGTCAGCGCGAGCGGCGCTTTGGCCGCACCAGCGACCAGGTCGACGAGGCGGAGCGCGCGCAGGCGCGGGTCGCAGGTGGCGCCCACACACCCCAGAAAATGGCTTGACCCAGCGCTGATCCAGCGCGCGCTGACCGCCGCCGTGCTGCTGGCGGGTTTTCTTGCCGCGCTGCTTTGGCTACCACGGCCAATTTTCGCTGTGCTCGTCGCGGGCGTGGTCGCTCTGGCGGCGCTCGAGTGGGGTCGTCTCTGCGGCCTGTCAAAGACAGTGGGCCACGGCTATGCGGTTGCAATG
>LJTQ01000008.1 GCA_001303445.1 Betaproteobacteria bacterium SG8_39
GGTGACCACCCCGCCCAGGGTGTAGTCGAAGCCGGAGCGGAAATCGCGGCTCGCATAGACGAAGCCGATCAGCCCCAGCCCGATCACCAGCGAGAGCACCGTGACCCAGGTGCCCGTCGCACCGCCGAGGGTGCGCGCCGCAAGCGAGGGCAGGTCCTGGCTGCCGGCGAGCGCAACCGAGGCCTGCTCGAGCACGTTGACGCGGAACGCGCCGAACAGGCCGCGCAGCGTCATGTACGCAGCGATGCCCAGAAAAACGAGGACGACGAGCGATTTCAGGCTGCCGCCGCCGATGCGGATCAGTGTTTTCGAGCCGCAGCCCGAGCCGAGCGTCATGCCCACGCCGAACACAAAGCCGCCGACGAGGTAGGACAGCCAGGTGAAATTCGGCGCCTGGTAGATGCTCTTCGACAGGTCGACCACCCCGGCAAGCTGCATCGCGTTCGCGCCCAGCACCGCGACGGCGATCGCCAGCAGCCACATGCGCATGCGGCTGGTGTCGCCCATGTTCACCCAGTCCGACACCGCGCCCATGGTGCAGAAGTTGGTCTTGTTGGCGACCGCGCCGAAGACGAAGGCGAGGACGAACGCGCCCCAGGTAACGTACGTGGCGATCTGATCTGGATTGGCTTCGGTCACGGACGCTCCCTCGCGCTGGATCGAAAAACCCGGCGACTATAGCGGATCGGCTCGGGACGGGGGCGGCGCGCGCTTCGAATCGGCCTAGGCGCCGATCAATGCGGCTTATTCCGCCGCGCGATAGCGCGTCGAATCTTCGATCCCGGCGGCCTCGAAACCCGCGCGCCGCAGGCGGCAGGCATCGCAGCGCCCGCAGCCGCGGCCTTCGCCGTCGGCCTGGTAGCAGCTCACCGTCATCGCCGGGTCGACGCCCAGCGCGATCGCGCGACGCACGATCTCGGCCTTGGGCAGATCGATCAGCGGCGCCCGGATCTCGATGCGGCGCCCCTCGAGCGCGGCTTTCGTCGCCAGGTTCGCCATCGCCTCGAAGGCGCGCAGGTATTCGGGCCGGCAGTCGGGATAGCCGGAATAGTCCACCGCGTTCGCGCCGATGAAGATGTGACGCGCGTCGAGCACCTCGGCCCAGCCGAGCGCCAGCGCCAGCAGGATCGTGTTGCGCGCCGGGACGTAGGTGACGGGGATGCCGGCGGCGCTGCCGTCGATCGGCACCGCAACCGTGTCGTCGGTCAGCGCCGAGCCCTGGAAGATCGATGCATCGAGCCGCGCGACGCGGTGCTCGCGCGCACCCAGCGCCTCGGCAATCCGCGCCGCAGCGACGAGCTCTGCGGCATGCCGCTGTCCGTAATCCACGCTCAGCGCGTGGCAGGCGTAGCCCTCGCGCAGCGCCCAGGCGAGCGTGGTCGCCGAATCGAGCCCGCCCGAGAGGAGAACGACCGCGTTCAGCGCCGTGCAGCCCGCTCGAGTCGCTGCTTCGCGCTCGCCGCGGCGGGACTCGCCGGATACTTCTGGATCAGGTCGCCAAGCGTCTTCTGCGCACCCCGCCGGTCGCCGAGCGCTTCCTGCGAGCTCGCGATGTTGAGCATCGCGTCGGCCGCCTTCGGATTGTCAGGCCAGCTGCTCAGCACCTTCTGCTGCGCGGCCAGGGCGCTCTTGTAGTCGCGCTTGGCAAAGTAGGAATTGCCGATCCAGTACTGCGCCGAGGGTGCGAGCGGACTGGTGGGATAGGTCTTGAGGAAGGCCTCGAACGCGGAGATCGCGACCGGGTATTTGCCGAGCTTGAACTGGTTGAGCGCCGCCTCGTAGTCCTTCGCCTCGTTGGGCGTGGCCTGCGCCTCGCCCCCGGGCGTCGTGCCCCCCGGCACCGCCGGCTCGAGCTTGCGCAGCCGCGTGTCGATGTCGAGGTAGAGGTCCTTCTGGCGCTTCTCCAGCGTGTCGATGCGGTGCACCAGCACCTCGACCTCGCCGCGCATGCGCGCGACATCCGTGCGCAGCAGCTCGATCTGGTTCGCCAGGTCGATCAACAGGCGCCGCTCGGCGGCATTCGCCTCGAGCTTGTCGAGCCGCGCGCGCACCTCCTTCTGAAACGCCTCGTCGCCGCCGAACAGCTGTGCCGCTGCCGGCAGCGGCAGGGCGACGGCGGCGAGCGCAACGGCGGCGGCGAACCGGCGCATCAATATTCGCCCTGATAGAGGATGTCGCTACGCCGGTTCTGCGTCCAGGCATCCTCGCTCGAGCCCTGCGCGCGCGGCTTTTCCTCGCCCAGGCTGACCGACTCGACCTGATCCTCGCGCGCACCGAGCAGCAACAGCATGCGCTTCACGCCGTCGGAGCGGCGCTGGCCGAGCGCGATGTTGTACTCGCGACTGCCGCGCTCGTCGGTGTTGCCCTGGATCAGCATCTTGGTTCCCGGATTCTCGCGCAGGTAGGTGGCATGCGCCTCGACCAGCGGGCGATACTCGGGCTTCACGTCGTATTTGTCGAAATCGTAGAAGATCGAGCGCTTCGACAGCGGACTCGCGGGATCGGTGAGCACGCTCGCGCCCCGCTTGCCCGTGAGGTCGACGCTGCCCGGGCCGCCGCCCTCCGCGCCGCGCGCCTCGGCGCCGGGTTTACGATCCTCGACGCCCGCAGGCGATTGCTCCGAGGTGCCGGCACAGGACGCAAGTAGTGCGCAAAGGATGGCAATCCATAAAGCGCGCATAGTATTTCTCCTTGTCACTGAATGAAGGGACCCCAGGCGGGCTCGCGCACGTCGCCTGCGGCTACGCTGAGACGCTGCTTGACGCGGCCGTCGGCCGACACCGCGGAGAGCACGCCGCGCCCGCCGATGACGGTGGCGAGCAGGATCATCCTGCCGTTCGGCGCGAAGCTGGGTGACTCGTCGCGTGCGCTGTCGGTCAGGATCTGCATCTGCCGCGTTGCCAGATCGAGCAGCGCGGCCTGGAAACGGCCGTCGTTGCGATGGATAAAGGCAAGCTGCTTGCCGTCCGGACTGATGCGCGGCGATACGTTGTAGCTGCCCTCGAAGGTCACCCGCTGCGCCGCGCCACCCGCGATCGGCATGCGATAGATCTGCGGACTGCCGCCGCGATCGGAGGTGAAATAGAGGAACTGCCCGTCCGCCGAGAAACGCGGCTCGGTGTCGATCGCGCTGCTGCGCGTGAGCCGGCGCACGTTGCTGCCATCCGGATTGACGAGGAAGAGCTGCGAGCCGCCCTCGCGGGAAAGCGACACTGCGAGCGTGTTGCCGTCGGGCGACCATGCCGGTGCCGAGTTCGAGCCCTTGAAATTCGCCGCCACACGGCGCCGGCCATCGCGCAGCGAGTGCACGTAGACGATCGGCTTTTTTTGCTCGAAGGAGACGTAGGCGAGCTGGCTGCCGTCCGGCGCCCAGACCGGCGAAAGGATCGGCTCGTTCGAGCGCAGCACGAAAAAGCCGTTCGCACCGTCCGCATCCGCGATCTGCAGCTCGTAGACCGTTCCGCGCTTCACGACGTAGGCGATCTTGGTCGAGAACACGCCCTTCTCGCCGGTCAGCTTCTCGTAAACGTAGTCTGCGATGCGATGCGCGGTGGCACGCACCTGCTCGCGCGTCAGCGTATAGGCGACGCCACCAATGGCGGCCTGCTTGACGACGTCGAACAAGCGGAAGCGCACTTCGAACTTGCCATCGGGCCGCGCCGCGACCGAGCCGAGCACCAGCGCGTCGGCCAGTCGTGCGCGCCACTCCGCGTAATCGACGTTCGACGCTTCGGTGGGATGCGGCCGCATCGTCGGCGTCTCCACGCCGCGGAACAGGCCGCTGCGCTCCAGATCGTCACGCACGACCGACGAGATGCTCGCAGGCAGCACGCCTTCGCCGGCAAGCGGCACGATCGCGATCGGCAGACGCTTTTCTCCCGAGCCGGTGATCTCGATCGTGAGCTGCGCCGCAGCCGGCATCGCAGCGAGCGCGAGCAGCAGGCTGCACAGCGCACAGACCGCGCGCAGTGCGCGCGTCGGCCAGCGCGCCGAGACGGGGGTGACGGGTTGCGTGCTCTGCATCACAGCGCGTAATTCTAACTGGGCCATGCAAGTCATTCCTGAGGTCGGAAACGCAGCTCGAGGTTGCGCGTGAAGATTTGCGGATCGTCGGGACGTGGCAACGGCGAGGATTTGAGGATTGCACGCAGCACGGCGTCGTCGTAGCGCGAATCACCGCTCGAGCGGCGCAGGCGCGGCGTGCCGAGCACGTCGCCCGTCGGCAACAGCACCACGTCGAAAATCGCCTCCGGATTGCCGATGAGCGACGGCGGCAGAATGATGTTGCCGCGGATCTTGGCGCGGATCTTGTCGGTCCAGGTGGCCAGCGCACGCGCGCTCGCCTCGCGCGCGAGCAGCGCACGCAGTTCGGCGTCCTGGCGCTGCGCCTTGATCGCTGCTTCCTCGCGCGCGAGCTCCTGGCGCAGCTCGCTGCGTGCCACCGCAGTCGGCGAAGGTTTCGGCTGCGGCTTGGGCTTGGCCTCGACTTTTGGCTTGGGCGTCGGCTTGGGCTTGGGCTTGGTCTTCGGCTCCACCTTGGCGCCCGGCTTCGGCTCCGGCTTCGGCTCCGGCTTCACGACCGGCTTGGGCTCCGGCTTCGGCACCGCCTGCTGCGCGATGTCGGGTTTTTCGATGCGCGGCTCCGGCTTCGGCTCGACCTTCGGCTCCGGCTTGGGCGCCGGCGTTTCGACCTTCGGTACCGGTTTCGGCGGCTCGGGCTTGGGGGGTGCCGGTTTCGGCGGCTCCACCTGGGCGACCGGCTTGGGCGCCGGCGCGGGGGGCGGGGCCTGAAACAGCTCGACCGTCACCGGCGCGGGACGGTGGCTCTGCCAGCGTACGCCGATGAACAGGATCGCGAGCAGCACCAGGTGCACGACCAGCGCGAAGCCGAGCGCACGGGCGATCCCCGGCTCATAGCGTTCCTCGAATCGATCGTAGGACTCGGCGTAGCCCATCTATTTCGCCGGCTGCACGAGCAGCCCGACACGGCGCACCGCATTGCGCTGCAGTTCGTCCATCACGTTGAGCACCGCTTCGTAGCGCACGTCCTTGTCGGCGGCGATGACGACCGGCGTATTCGGCGCCGCGGCCTGGCGCTCGCGCACCAGCCGCGCCAGCTCCTCGCGGGCGATGGCCTGCTCGGCCTGGGCGCCGGTTTTCACGTCGCGCGTGCGCAGCAGCAACGTCTGGTCCCGCTTGATGACGACCTCGATCGGCGCAGCCGGCACGACCGGCGCCTTGGAGATCGAGGGCAGCTCGACCAGCCCCGGCGTGATGAGCGGCGCGGTCACCATGAAGATCACCAGCAGCACCAGCATCACGTCGATGTAGGGCACGACATTGATCTCGTGCATCGGCCCGCGCCGGCGGCGCAGCGGCAGTGAGGCCACGCGCCGCTACCTCGGCCCCTGCCGGTGCAGGATGTTGGAAAACTCGCCCATGAAACTCTCGAAACGAATCGACAGACGGTCGATGTCGTGCGAAAAGCGGTTGTAGGCGACCACCGCGGGAATCGCCGCAAACAGGCCGATCGCGGTTGCGATCAGCGCCTCGGCAATGCCCGGCGCGACCTGCGAGAGCGTCGCCTGCTGCACGTTTGCCAGGCTGCGGAAGGCGTGCATGATCCCCCAGACCGTGCCGAACAGCCCGACATAGGGACTGACCGAGCCGGTCGAGGCGAGAAAAGACAGGTGGCGCTCGAGCAGATCCATCTCGCGCTGATAGGTGGCGCGCATGGCGCGCTCGGCGCCCTCGACCAGCGCCGAGGCGTCGTTGCCGCGCTGGTTGCGCAGCTTGGAGAATTCGCGAAACCCGGCTTCGAAGATCCGCTCCAGGCTGCCGATCGTATGGCGGCTGTTGACCGCACCCTGGTAGAGCAGATTCAGGTCGTTACCGCTCCAGAAATCGCGCTCGAACTGCTCGGTCTGCCTGCGCGCGCGGCGAATCGCGATCCACTTGCTGAAAATGAAGGTCCACGACAGGAACGAAACCGCCAGCAGGAGCAGCATCACCAGCTTGACCACCAAGCTGGCGTTGACGATGAGCGTCCAGAGTTCGAGGTCCTGCGTCACATTCACGATGGGTCCAGCGCGTTTCTGAGTTCTTGCGGCATCCGGGCCGGCTTCAGCCGCACCCGGTCTACCAGCGCCAAGGTCACCTCGGCTTCGACCAGGAGTTCGCGCCCGCGTTCAACGCGCTGGCGAAATTCCAGGCTTGCACGCCGCATTCTAGCGACTTCGGCGCTCACCGAAATGATCTCGTTGAGCCGCGCCGGCGCGTGGAACGTAGCCGCCAGCGAGTGCACCATGAACAGGATGCCCTGCGACTCGGCGAAGCGGGCGAGGTCGTAGCCGAGCGCGTTGAGCATCTCGGTGCGCGCGCGCTCCATGAAGGCGAAGTATTGACCGTGGAACACGACGCCGCCCGCGTCGGTGTCCTGGTAGTACACGCGTAACTGGATCGTGTGCGGCGACGCCATCAAGACTGCGATGCTACCGCGCCGCGCCCGACGCCGGCGGGCGACTCTGGCGGTGCCGGTCGCCAGGCCGGCCGCTCACCCGGCCAGATCCGGTCGAGCAGCGGGACCAGGGGCGTGCACAGGAACAGCGCCCAGAGCGGGCCATTGGGCGCGTAGAACAGATACTGCCAGGCATAGGCCAGCGCCGCCACGCCGGCGGCGTAGGCCATGCGCGCGGCCCGGCGGTTCGGGATCGTCATCGGGTCCGAGATCATGAAGAAAGCGAACACCAGCAGCGCGCCCGATTGCAGCTGGTGCGCGAACACGCTCCAGTCCTGTCCCAGCCAGGCGACCCGCGCCCCGAGGGCGCCGAGGTAGAAGGCGAGGAAAGCCGCACTCATGTCGAAGCTGCGCGCGCGGTTGGCGACAACGCCGCCCAGCGCCACCACCCAGCAGGCGATGAGCAGGTCCGCCCCCCACTGCCCCGCCGACACCCAGGCGCCGGGGAGCAGCAGCACCGCCAGCACCACGCCGAGGTTGGTCGGGTTGAACAGGTGCTTGCCGTGCACGCGCAGGACGAACTTGGCCGACAGGCAGGCCGCGGCGGCCAGCGGGTGGACCCACAGGCTGTCGGCGCGCAGCAGCACCGACAGCCCGAAGCAGGTGATGACGGCACTCAGCACGCCGACCCCGGAAAGACCGAGCGCACGCAGCCAGAGGCGCTGCGTGGCGATGCCCGCGGCGAAGGTCAGCGCGACCTGCTCGGGCTGCAGGCTGAAGTCGCGCGCCAGCACGCCGATGCCCAGCAGCAGGGCGAGAAACGCGATCTGGTAGAGCCGCGCATCGAGCCGCCGCAGCGCGCCGGCGATGCGGGCGCGCGCGCTCATGGCTTCGCTCCGTCGCCCTGCAGCCAGCGCCACAGGCGCTCGAAGGGCGAGTCGGGCGCCGCGCCCGGCGCAATCGATTGCGGCGCCTCGTCCGGGGCGTGCGGGGCCGTGATGGCCTTGACGCGGATCGCGTCGACGTCCCAGTCGGTCAGCGTGGCGAGCGTCTGCGCTTCCTTCTCCTGGCGCCGGCGCAGCTGCTCGAGATAGCGCTCGGCGTGCTCGCGATTGGGACAGTCCTCGAGGTCGAACTTGGCCGGATGGCGCAGCACGTAGCGCGTCTGCCAGTTGCGCCGGTCGGCGGTCTCCTGGAACACCAGGTCCTCGGGAAAGGTCTCCGGCGTGTAGCGCACGTGCAGCCGCGTAAGCATCACGCGCGCGCCGCGCCGCGTATCGCCGCGCACGCCCTCGACGCCGAGGTTGGCCAGCTCCTGCGCCGTCAACGGATTCGCCGCGCAGGGATCGCACCAGCTCATGTCCCAGAAGTATTCGGTGAACACGACGCGATAGTTCTCGCGCTTCGCCTGCGCGTCGAACATCGTCTTGTAGAAGCGCGCGAAGCTGTGATCCGCGTCGAACTTTACGTAAGGCGGCAGCTCGACGTTCGCCGGCAGCTTGGCGGTGCGGTAGTTGCTGGTCTCGACCCGCCCCTTTTTCGAGAGCACCCAGAGCACCAGGTCCTGCGGGCCGCGCGCGTTGATCATGCCGAGCCGGATCGGCAGCATGAATTTCTCGGTGCGGAACGCGAACTGCAGCGGGGCGAGCAGTTGCGCGCCCGACTTGGCGTGCTCTTCCAGGTTGACCTTGGCGACAAAGAACTTCATGTCTTGCCGGATGTAGGGCGCGAGCGCCTGCGAGGCGCCGGCCGGGATGCGGTAGCCGTTTTCGTGCAGCCAGGTTTCCAGCCCGTCGGACTGTTCGGCCGAGAGCATCACGATGTCGTAGGGGCCGACCGTGTACTGTGCCTCGACCCGCACGCCGAGCTCTTCGGCGCGATCCTCGGCGATCGCCCGGCCCATCGACTTTTGCGCCGCGGCCGGCGCCGCCATCGACCGAGGGTACTGCGGATGGCAGGGGTTCGGATCGTAGTATTCGGCCAGCCGCGGCGCGCTGTAGGCGTCGATGCGGTCGAACACCGCGCGCTGCGGCGTTTTCACGTCCTCCTTCTGCAGCACCACCGGCACCGGCACGACGAGCGCGAACTCGGTGAGCGCGCCCTGGTAGTCGTTCAGCATGTTGATCACGGTTCGCTCGCCGTCGCGCACCATGACCACCTTGGAGGCTTCGTTGAACAGGCCGGCGTCGGCCTTGCCGACATAGAAGCCGCAGAACGCCTGCGCCGTCGCCGAACCGCCGGCCAGCGCCGAGGCCAGGGCCAAGGTGATGAAATTCCGCTTCATATGCGCTCCTTCGGTGTTGGACACCCCCCGTTAAACGGGGCGAAGCGCAAATCGGGTTAAGCGGGGGAGGCGCCCCCGGCCGGCGCTTCGCTATTCCCCGCGTCGGAGAGCAGATCGCGCATCCCGGCCGGTGCGACGATGCCGAAATGCCGGTACGCGGCAAGCGTCGCCACCCGCCCGCGCGGCGTGCGCTGGAGGTAGCCCTGCTGGATCAGGTACGGCTCGAGCACGTCCTCGATCGTGTCGCGCTCCTCGCCGATCGCCGCGGCGAGGTTCTCGATGCCGACCGGGCCGCCGGAGAACTTCTCGATCACCGCAAGAAGCAGGGTGCGGTCCATCACGTCGAGCCCGAGGACGTCGACCTCGAGCATCGCGAGCGCAGCATCGGCGACCGCGCGCGAGACCGCGCCCTCGGCCTTGACCTGGGCGTAGTCGCGCACCCGGCGCAGCAGGCGGTTGGCAATGCGCGGCGTGCCGCGCGCGCGTGCGGCGATTTCCCGCGCGCCGGCCTCGTCGACCGCGACGTCGAGCAGTTGCGCCGAGCGGTGCACGATGCGCGCCAGGTCATCGGTGCCGTAGAACTCGAGCCGCGCGACGATGCCGAAGCGGTCGCGCAGCGGATTGGTCAGCATCCCCGCGCGGGTGGTCGCGCCCACGAGCGTGAAGGGCGGCAGGTCGAGCTTGATCGAGCGCGCCGCCGGTCCCTCGCCGATCATGATGTCGATCTGGTAATCCTCGAGCGCGGGGTAGAGGATTTCCTCGACCACCGGCGAGAGCCGGTGAATCTCGTCGATGAACAGGACGTCGCGCGGCTCGAGGTTGGTGAGCAGCGCGGCCAGATCGCCCGGGCGCTCGAGCACCGGACCCGAGGTCTGGCGCAGGTTGACGCCCATCTCGCGCGCCACGATGTGCGCGAGCGTGGTCTTGCCCAGGCCGGGCGGGCCGAACAGCAGCACGTGGTCGAGCGCCTCGCCGCGCGCCCGCGCCGCCTCGATGAAGATCTCGAACTGGCCGCGCACCTTGTGCTGGCCGACGTAGTCCGCAAGCGAGGTCGGGCGCAGCGAGCGCTCAAAGCGCTCCTCCTCGCCCGAGGCCGGCTGCGCCGAGATCAACCGATCCGTTTCGACCGCCACGTCAGGATTTTGCCAGAGCCTTGAGCGCCGCCCGGATGCCTTCGGTCACCCCGAGACCCGGCGCGAGCCCCTTGATCGCCGCGCTCGCCTCTTTCTCGCTGTAGCCGAGCGCGACCAGCGCGTTCAGGACATCGGCCGCATCGCTGCCCGCCGGCGCAAATCCGCCCGCTCCCGGCAGCGGCTCGGCGAGCCGCCCCTTGAGCTCGAGCAGCAGCCGCTCGGCGGTCTTCTTGCCGATGCCGGGCACCTTGACCAGCCGGCCGGTTTCCTGCGCCGCCACGGCATGCGCGAGATCGGCCACCGACATCCCGGAGAGCACGGCGAGCGCGGTCCGCGCGCCGACGCCCGAGATGCGGATCAGCTCGCGGAACGCCGCGCGCTCCTCCAGCGTCGCGAAGCCGTAGAGCACCTGCGCGTCCTCGCGCACATGGAGATGGGTGTGCAGCGTGACTTCGGCGCCGGTCGCCGGAAGGTTGAAGAAGGTGCTCATCGGCACATCGACGTCGTAGGCGATGCCGCCGACGTCGACCAGCACCTGCGGCGGGTGCTTCGAAATCAGCTTGCCGTGCAACCGTCCGATCATCCGCCCGCCGCCCGAATCCGTCCACCGAAGCATGCCAGAGCGCGCGACGGCGCGCAGCGCAGCGCGCAGACGGTCATGCCAGCCGGCCGCGCCGCATGCGCAGCCCGCGCGTCGGCAGCGCGCCGAGGCCCTGGCCGCCGTGCGCGTGGCAGATCGCACAGGCGAGCGCATCGGCGGCGTCCGCGCTGGGTTCGCCCGGCAGTTGCAGCAGCCGGCGCACCATCGACTGCACCTGTTCCTTGCGCGCGTGCCCGGTGCCGACCACCGCCTGCTTGACCTGCAGCGCGGTGTATTCCGATACCGGCAGGCGCTTGAGGACCAGCGCCGAGATCGCCGCGCCCCGCGCCTGGCCGAGTGCGAGGGTCGAGCTCGGATTGACGTTCACGAACACGCGCTCGATCGCCGCCTGCGCCGGGCGGTGCTCGGCGATGACCTGCGCGAGACCGTCGAGAATCGCGGCGAGGCGCTCGGGCAGCTCGCCGCCCGGGGTACGAATACAGCCGCTCGTCACATAGCGCAGCGTCGCGCCGCGCTTGTCGATGACGCCGAACCCGGTCACCCGCAGGCCGGGATCGATGCCGAGGATGCGCAGGCTGCGGACGGCGTTCAAAAGGGTCAGTCGGTCTCGAGCGCGGCGTTGGTATAGACGTCCTGCACGTCGTCGAGCTCTTCGAGCGCGTCGAGCAGCCGGCGCATGCGCACCGCATCCTCGCCCTCGAGCACACTCTCGCTCGACGCCTTCATCGTAATCTCGGCAATCTCCGGCTTGAGCCCGGCCTTGGCAAAGGCTTCGCGCACCATGGTGAAATCGCCCGGCGCGCAGATCACCTCGATCGAGCCATCCTCGTCGGTCGTCACGTCCTCGGCGCCAGCGTCGAGCGCGGCCTCCATCACCCTGTCCTCGCTCGTGCCGGGGGCGAAGACGAACTGGCCGCAGTGCTTGAACAGATACGCCACCGAGCCGTCCGAGCCGAGGTTGCCGCCGTTCTTGGTGAAGGCGTGGCGCACCTCGGCAACGCAGCGCGTGCGGTTGTCCGTCGTGCAATCGACCATCACCGCCGCACCGCCGACGCCGTAGCCCTCGTAGCGGATCTCCTCGTAGGCGACGCCCTCCAACTCACCCGTGCCACGCTGGATCCCGCGCTGGATGTTGTCGTTCGGCATGTTCTGGTCGCGCGCCTTGTCGATCGCCAGGCGCAGGCGCGGATTGGTCGACGGATCGCCGCCACCCAGCCGCGCGGAGATGGTGATCTCCTTGATCAGCTTGGTGAAGATCTTGCCGCGCTTGGCATCCTGGCGCCCCTTGCGGTGCTGGATGTTGGCCCATTTGCTGTGTCCGGCCATGGTGCTTAACTGCTCGGTTAAGATTGCAGGAAAAATCGTCGAATTTTAACGCCCCACCGACCCTTATGGCCGAACCTCTGTTGATCGCCAAGCACGGCGCGAACGAACTTTGCCTGCTGCCCGCGCTTGCCAACCGCCATGGACTGGTGACGGGCGCCACCGGCACCGGCAAGACGGTCACCCTGCAGGCGATGGCGCAACGCTTCTCCGCGATCGGCGTGCCGGTGTTCATGGCGGACGTGAAGGGCGACCTGTCAGGCATCGCCCGGCCCGGCGGCGGCAATGCCAAGGTGGACGAGCGCGTAAAGCTGCTCGGCGTCGAGCTCGCATTCGAGCCCTGCCCGGTGGTGTTCTGGGACGTCTTCGGCAAAGACGGCCACCCGGTGCGCGCCACCGTCTCCGACATGGGGCCCCTGCTGCTGTCGCGCATGCTCAGCCTCAACCCGACACAGGAAGGCGTGCTCAACATCGTGTTCCGGGTGGCGGACGACAGCGGCCTGCTGCTGCTCGACCTGAAGGACCTGCGCGCCATGCTCAGCTTCGTCGCCGACAACGCCCGCACGGTGAAAGTGGAGTACGGCAACGTGTCCCCCGCGTCGGTCGGCGCGATCCAGCGCGGCCTGCTCGCCCTCGAGAGTCAGGGCGCGAACAGTTTCTTCGGCGAGCCGATGCTCGACATCGCCGACCTCATGCAGACCGACGGCAAGGGGCGCGGCGTCGTCAATATTCTCGCTGCCGACCAGCTGATGACCGCGCCCAAGCTCTACGCGACCTTCCTGCTGTGGATGCTCGCCGAGCTGTTCGAGAACCTGCCCGAGGTCGGCGACCCGGAAAAGCCGCGCCTGGTGTTCTTCTTCGACGAGGCGCACCTGTTGTTCGACGACGCGCCGAAGGCCCTGCTCGACCGCATCGAGCAGGTGGTGCGGTTGATCCGATCCAAGGGGGTCGGCGTGTACTTCGTCACCCAGAACCCGCTCGACATCCCCGATGCGGTCCTCGGCCAGCTCGGCAACCGCGTGCAACACGCGCTGCGCGCCTTCACGCCGCGTGACCAGAAGGCCGTGCGCGCGGCCGCCGAGACGATGCGGCCGAATCCCAAGCTCGACGTTGCCGCGGCGATCACCGAGCTTGGCGTGGGCGAGGCGCTGGTGTCCTTTCTCGACCCCAAGGGTCGCCCACAGATGGTCGAGCGGGCGCTGGTCGTACCGCCGGGCAGCCAGCTCGGCCCGATCAGCGGGTCCGAGCGCAAGCGCCTGATCCAGTCGTCGGTGGTCTTCGGTCACTACGAGAAGGCGGTCGACCGCGAATCGGCCTACGAAAAGCTGCGCGGGCGCGCTGCACAGGCGGAACCCGAGGCCGCGCCGGCGCGCGACCCGCAACGCGCGCCGCAGCCGGCAGCCCGCGAACGCGGCATCGACGATCACATCCGCAACATCGTCTTCGGACGCACCGGCCCACGCGGCGGCCGGCAGTCGCAGGGCGTGCTCGAGGCGATGGCAAAGAGCGCGGCGCGCTCGATCGGCTCCGGAGTCGGCCGCTCGATCCTGCGCGGCGTGCTCGGCTCGATCCTCGGCAGCGGCAAGCGGCGTTGAACGCCTCCCAGCGCGCCTGGGGCGTGGGCTTCGCCCTCGTCGGCGTGGTCGCGTTTTCGTTCCGGCCGATCCTCATCAAGCTGGCGTACGCTGCGCACCCGGTCGGCCCGGTCACGCTGCTCTTCTTGCGCATGGTCCTCGCGCTGCCGTTTTTCCTGGCGATGGCCTGGTGGCTGCGCGGCGCTACGCCACGCCTGACCGCACGCGACTGGGCGGGGGTCGTCGGGCTCGGCTTCATCGGCTACTACCTGGCGAGCTTCTTCGATTTTCTCGGCCTGGTGCACGTCGGGGCCGGCGTCGGGCGACTCATCCAGTTTCTCTACCCGACGCTGGTCCTGCTGCTTTCGTTCCTGTTCCTGAACAAGCGTCCCACGCGGCGCGAGCTCGGCGCGCTGGTCATGTGTTATCTGGGCATCGCCCTGGTGGTCTCGCATCAGTTTGATGCGACGCCCGCCGGACGCGCCTTCCTGTTCGGCGCGCTGCTCATCTTCGGCTCGGCGCTGAGCTATGCGATCTACCTCGTCGCGGGCAGCCAGCTGGTACAGCGGATCGGCTCGATGCGCTTCACCGCCTACACCATGGTGGTGGCGACCGTGCCGGCGGTGGTGCAGTTCTTCGTGCTCGAACCGCTCGATGCACTCGTGCTGCCCGGCACGGTCTGGGGCTACGCGATCGTGATGGCGACCTTCAGCACCGTGCTGCCGGTGTTCCTCGTCGCCGAGGCGCTGCGTCGCATCGGCGCGAACCAGTTCGCGCTGATCGGCGCGGTCGGACCGGTCAGCGTCGCGATCACCAGCGCACTCGGGCTCGACGAGCCCTTCACCTGGCTGCAGGCGCTCGGCGGCCTGCTGGTCATCGGCGGCGTGCTGCTCGTTTCGCTGCGACCGGCGGCAGGTCGCCTCCCGGCGCGGTAAAGTCCGCTCCCTCGAACACGCAAGGAGAACGACATGGATCTCGGCATTCGCGGCAAGACCGCGCTCGTATGCGCAGCCTCCAAGGGACTCGGCAAGGGCTGCGCCCTGGCGCTGGCGCGCGACGGCGTCAACCTGGTGATCACGGCGCGCGGCAAGGAGGCGCTCGAGGCCACAGCGGAGGAGATCCGCAAGGCGAGCGGCGTGAAGGTCACTGCCGTGGCGGGCGACATCACCACGCCGGACGGGCGTGCGGCGGCGCTCAAGGCGGCCGGGACGGTCGACATCCTGGTCAACAATGCCGGCGGCCCGCCGCCGGGGGATTTCCGCGACTGGTCGCGCGAGGACTGGATCAAGGCGCTCGACGCGAACATGCTCACGCCGATCGAGCTGATCAAGGCGGTGGTCGACGGCATGATCGAGCGCAAGTTCGGCCGCATCGTCAACATCACCTCGGGCGCGGTGAAGATGCCGATCCCCGAGCTGGGCCTGTCGAACGGCGCGCGCACCGGCCTGCACGGCTTCATCGCCGGCCTGTCGCGCAAGACCGTGCGCCATAACGTGACGATCAACAACCTGCTGCCCGGGCCGTTCGACACCGACCGGCTGCGCTCCAATTTCGCCTTCAACGCGAAGAAGACCGGCACCACGCCGGAGGCGCTCGCCAAGGCGCGCGCCGACGCCAACCCGGCGGGCCGCTTCGGCACCATCGAGGAGTTCGGCGACTGCTGCGCCTACCTGTGCAGCGCGCAGGCCGGCTACATCACCGGACAGAACTTCCTGCTGGACGGCGGCGCCTACCCGGGCACGTTCTGAGCGGCGGGTGCCGCTGCGACGTCGGCGGCGCTGAATCCGGCAATGCGCTTGTAGTTCTCGGAAAGCGCGCGCAGTTCGTCCTGCGTCACGTAGCGTTCAAGGTCGTCGAAGGGCCGGTCGCCGACGCATTCCTCGACTTTGGCGATGATGTAGTCGGGCGGATGCGCGCGGTTGGTGCGCACGATCTTCGCCGTCACCTCGCGCCGCGCCGCCTCGTAGGCGGGTAGCGCGTCGCGTGGATCGACGGCTGCCGTCAGGCAGTCGGCCAGCGTGCGCGCGTCGATGACCGCCTGCGCCGCGCCGTTCGAGCCGCGCGGGTACATCGGGTGCGCGGCATCGCCGGCGAGCGTGACGCGATCGAAGGTCCAGCGCTCGACCGGGTCGCGATCGACCATCGGATACTCGAGAATCTGCTCGGCGCTGCGGATCAGCGCCGGCACGTCGAGCCAGTCGAAACGCCAGCTTTCGTACAGGCCGATGAACTCCGCCAGCTCGCCCGGCTGGTTCCAGTCGTTGCGCTCGAAGTCCTCGCGCTGCACCTCGGCGACCCAGTTGATCAGCTGCCGACCGCGTCCGTCCCCGTCGATGTCATCGACGATCGGGTAGATCACCATCTTGCCGCTGCGCAGCGAGCCGATACGCAGGTAGCTGCGGCCGGTCAGGATCGGCGCATGGCGCGTCACCCCGCGCCAGGTGTTGATCCCCGCGAAGGCCAGCTGTTCGCCGGGATAGAACTGCGCGCGCAGCGCCGAGTTGATGCCCTCGCAGTCGACCACGACTTCGGCGCGCGCCGGCGCGAGCGGCGCGCCCGTCGCGCTTGAGACGAAGCGTACGGTGGCGCCCTGCGCGTCCTGCTCGACCCCCACGCACTGGTGGCCGAGGCGCACGCGCGCCGCACCGAGGCGCTCGAGCGCCGCCGTGTAGAGGATGCCGTGCAGCCTGCCGCGGTGGATGCCGGCTTCGGGCAGCGGGTAGCCGGCGAAGCGGCCGCGGTCTTCGCGGTAGATGAGCTGTCCGAAGCGGTTGAAAAAGCAGCTTTCGCGGTTCTCGATACCCGCAGCGAGAATCGCCCCGGACAGGCCGAGCGCGGCGAACTCGCGCATCGCATGCGGCAACAGCGTGATGCCGACGCCGAGCGGCCTGATCTCCTCGGCGCGCTCGTAGACCGTACAGCCAATGCCGCGCGCGTGCAGATTCATGGCGAGCGCGAGCCCGCAGATGCCGCCGCCGACGATGGCGACCTTATCCATTGCAGGGCTTGCGGCTGCGCGGCAACACGGGCACGAGGCTCAGAACGGGAATGGGGTCGCCTTGTCCTGCATCGTCACCCACTGCCACTGGGTGAACTCCTCCCAGTTGGCGACGCCGCCGTGCCGCCCGCCGTTGCCGGAGGCCCCAGTGCCGCCGAACGGCACCCAGGGCTCGTCGCCGACGGTCTGGTCGTTGACGTGGATGATTCCGGTCCTGAGGCGCGCGGTGAAGCTCATCGCACGCTCGAGCGAGGTGGTGATGACGCCCGCGGACAGACCGTACTGCGAGGCGTTGTTCATCGCGATCGCCTCGTCGTCCGAATCGAACGGCACGATCGCCACCACCGGACCGAAGACCTCCTCCTCCAGCACGCGCATGCCGGGACGCACCTCCTCGAGCACGGTCGGCTTGTAGAACAGGTTCTCGTGCTCGCCGCCGGCGCGCAGCACCGCGCCCTTGGCCACCGCGTCCTTGACGATGCCATCGACGCGCTCGAGCTGCTGCGCGTTGATGAGAGGCCCCAGCGCGACCTTGCCGCTCGTCGGATCGCCGACCGGCAGATGCTTGGCCTTGCGCACCAGCCGCTCGGTGAGGTCGCGCGCGATGCTGCGGTGCGCGTAGACGTTGCCGGTCGCCATGCAGATCTGGCCCTGGTGCAGGTAGGCGCCCCAAGCCACGCAGGACGCGGCGACGTCGAGGTCCGCGTCGTCGAGCACGATGGTCGAATTCTTGCCGCCGAGCTCGAGGGTCACCTTCTTCAGGTGCTTGCTCGCCAGCTCGCCGACCTTGCGTCCGGCCGCGGTCGAGCCGGTGAACGAGATCATCGCGATGTCCGGATCGACGACGATCGCCTCGCCGGTCTGCGCGCCGCCGGGCAGGACGTGCAGCAGGCCCGCCGGCAGGCCCGCGGCCTCGAAGATGCGCGCCAGGATGAAGCCGCCGGTGACCGGCGTCTGCGGATCGGGCTTGAGAATCACGGCGTTGCCGAGCGCGAGCGCGGGCGCCACCGCACGCGTCGACAGAATGAGCGGAAAGTTGAACGGCGAGATGACCCCGACGACGCCGTGCGGCACGCGCCGCGCGAAGCTCATGCGCTTCGGCCCGGAGGGCAGCATCACGCCCGGCGGCTGCGTCGCGATCGCCGCCGCCTCGATGAGGATCTCGGTCGCGAAGTGCAGCTCCTTGTCGGCCTTCGGCGCGATGCCGCCGGTCTCGCGCATGATCCAGGGGCGCAGCGTGTCGCTCTGCGCCTCGAGCAGCTGCGCGGCGCGGCGCAGCACTGCGGCGCGCTGGTCGGCCGGCGTATTGGCCCACTCGGCCTGCGCCGCCCTGGCTGCCTGCGCCGCCTCGCGTACGTCCTCGGCGTCGGCGATGCCGACCTCGGTCAGCACGTTGCCGGTGGCCGGCTCGATGACTTCGCGCGAGCCGCCTTTCGCCATCATCCAGCGCCCTGAAAACACCTTTCCCTTCCAGGCGTTCTCCGCGGCAATGGTCACTGCGGTGGTCTGTTCGTTGGTCATGAAAAGTCCCCCTTTCCAGATCAGCGTTCCGGGTTTGGTTTCGGTTCCGAGATACGACGCCCGCAGCCGCTCCGAGCCGAGCAGGCTGCGCGCAGCCCCCTTCATCACGACCGCGCCGCGCTCCAGCACGTAGGCGCTTTCCGCAATCGCCAGGGCCTTGGCGACGTTCTGCTCGACGAGCAGCACGGTCGCCCCTTCGTCGCGGATGCGGCGCACGATCGCCAGCAGCTCGTCGACCATCTTCGGCGCGAGGCCCAACGAAGGCTCGTCGAGCATCAGCAGCCGCGGCTTGCCCATCAGCGCGCGACCGACCGCGAGCATCTGCTGCTCGCCGCCGGACATCGTGCCGGCGAGCTGGTGGCGCCGCTCGGCGAGGCGCGGGAAGAGATCGAGCACGCGTTCGAGGCGCTGCGCGCGCTCCGTCCGCGGAACGAGGTAGCCGCCCAGCTCGAGGTTCTCGAGCACCGTCATCTGCGCGAACAGCTGGCGCCCCTCGGGCACCTGCGCCAGGCCGCGCGCGACGATCGCCGAGGCGCGCGCCGGCAGCGGCGCGCCGTCGAACAGCACCTCGCCCTGGCGCGGGATGATGCCGGAGATCGCGCGCAGCAGCGTGCTCTTGCCGGCGCCGTTCGGGCCGACGACCACCGTGAGCTCGCCGCGCGGCGCGTCGAGCTGGACGTTCTCCAGCACCCGCATCGGGCCGTAGCCGGCGGAAAGATTGCGCACCAGCAGTGCGGCGCTCATGCCGCGATCCTTTCGGGCGCGCCGTCCTCGCCGAGGTAGGCTTCGATCACCTCGGGCGCCCTTGCCACCGCGCGCGGGTCGCCATCGGCGATCTTCGCGCCCTGGTGCAGCACCGCGACGCGCTCGACGTAGTTCATCAGCACGCGCACCGCGTGCTCGATCCAGATCACCGCGACGCCGAGCTCGTCGCGCACGCGGCGGATGAGCTGCGCGGTGGCGTCGACCTCGGTGTGGGTCAGCCCGGCGGCAACCTCGTCGAGCAGCAGCACGCGCGGTCGCGCGCCGAGCGCGACGCCGATCTCGAGCAGGCGCTGGCGCGCCGGCGTCAGCGCGCCGGCGGGCACCGCCGCCATCTCGGCGAGGCCGAGAAAGCCGAGGATCGTCTCGACGTCGTCGAAGGCGTCGTGCGCGTGCCTGCGCAGGCGGCCGGCGAATTCGAGCGCGAAGCGCACGTTGTCCGCCGCGGGCATGTCGCGGAACACGCGCGGCGTCTGGAAGGTGCGCGCCACGCCGTGCGCCGCGTAGACGTAAGGCGCGCGGCCCGTGAGGTCGTCGCCGGCGACCACCAGGCGGCCCTCGGTGGGCTTCAGCACACCCGACAGCGTATGAAAGAAGGTCGTCTTGCCGGCGCCGTTCGGGCCGATGATGCCGACCAGCTCGCCGGGGTGAACGTCGAGGTCGACGCCGTTCACGGCCGTCAGGCCGCCGAAGCGCACGCTCACGCCGCGCGCCGAGAGCAGCGCCTCAGGCATGCTGTCTCCCGCGCCGCACGAACAGCGACGCCAAGCCGCCCGGCAGGTAGAGCACCAGCACCACCAGCAGCAGCCCGAGCACGATGAGGAAGGCGTAGGGGAAGCGCAATCGCAGGAATTCGGTGAGCAGACTGAAGAACACCGACGACACGATCGGGCCGAGCAGGGTCTGTGCGCCGCCGACCATCGCGATCAGCACGGTCTGAAAGCCGATGAAGGGGTTGAACACCGACAGCGGCTCGATGTAGGTCCAGCGCACCGCCATCGCCGCGCCGAGCGCACCCGGGAAGAAGGCCGAAAGCGAGAACGCGATCACCTTCACCCTGCGCGTATTCACGCCGAGCGTCTGCGCACGCTCTTCGTCGCCGCCGATCCCGGACAGCGCGAAGCCGAGGCGGCTTGCGCGCACCAGGATCGCCGTCGCGATGGCGAGCAGCGTGACGGCCAGCACGGTCCAGTAGATCACCGTGTTCTCCGGTGCCTCACTGATGATGCGCCCCGCGGTATTCGCATAGGTCTTCTCGAGATAGGTGACCGAATGCAGGGTCAGCTCGGTGAGGCCGAAGGTGATCACCGCGAAGTAGGCGCCGCGCAGGTGCAGTACGGCCAGGCCGATGAGCGCGGCGAACGCCGCCCCGACCAGCCCGCCGACGAGCACCGTGAGGCCGTAGGGCATCGACTCCAGTCCCCAGGCCGTGACGTAGGCGCCGAGACCGAAGAACGCCGAAGTCGCAAGCGACAGATAATTCGTCGGCCCGCAGAACATCGACCAGCTCACGGCGAGCGCCGCGAACATCAGGCAGCTGAGCGCGAGCGCGAGCAGGAAGTCCGACAGCAGCCAGGGCAGGGTCGCGAGCACCAGGCCGCCGCCCGCGGTCAGCACCAAAGCGAACGGAACGCCGCGCATCCTGGAGGGGCTCGGCAGGCTCATCGCGCAAACAACCCCTTCGGCCGGGCCACCAGCACGGCGACCAGAACGCCATAGGACAGCACCATCTTGAGCGACGGATTGGTGAAATGCATGCCGAAGGCTTCGACCAGCCCGAGCAGAAAACCACCGAGCAGGCTGCCGATCGCGCTGCCCAGTCCGCCGAGGGTGATGACAATCAGCGCAGTGACCGTGTAGGGCTCGCCCATCGATGGGGAAATCTCGTAGACCATCGACAGCAGCCCGCCGGCGACGCCGGCGAGCGCCAATCCGGCGCCGAACACCACCGGGTGCAGCGTGCCCGTGTCGACGCCGACCAGCTGCGCCCCGGTTGGCGACTGCATCATCGCGCGCACCGCCTTGCCGATCATTGTCCAGCGCAGCAGCGCCAGCAGGCCGAGGCTCGCCGCGACGGCGAAGCCGAACACCAGCAGCCGGTTGGCCATGAAGCGCGCGCCGCCGATGTCGACCGGCTCGGCCATGAACGAATAGCCGCGCAGGTCGGCGCCCCAGATCAGGTTGACCGTGTTCTGCACGAGGAACATCAGACCGAATCCGACCAGCAGGCTGCGCGCCTCGATCACCTCGACCGTCGGCGCCGCGCGCGCGATGCGCCGAAAGCACAGGCGGTAGACCACGACGCCCAGCAGGAACATTGCGATCGCGACCACCGGCAGCAGCAGGATCGGATTGATCTTCAGCGTGGTGTGCGCGAGCCAGGTGAGGTAGGCGCCGAGCATCAGGAACTCGCCGTGCGAGATGTTCATGATGCGCATCAGCCCGTACTGCAGGTTGAGGCCGATCGCGACCACGGCATAGATCCCGCCGGTGATCAGTCCGGACGCCGCGAGCTCGAGCCAGAATCCCATGGGATGAAAAAAGCCCCGCGGCCGGGACGCGGTTTGCGTCAGGGCCCGCGGGGCTCGGATGGCTTACCTAGGCTATTTCCAATCGGGTTTCGGGAACAGCGCCGCCGAGGTCGCTCGCTGCGGCGGCCAGACGACCTCGAATTCGCCGTTCTGCCACTGGCTCACCACCCCCGGCGTCGACACGTTCTCGCTGCCCTTGAAGCGCATCTTGCCGATAATCGTGGCGTGCTCCGTGCCCGCGATGTAGTCGCGGATCTTCTTGCGATCGAGTCCGACCTTCTCCACCGCGGCCTGCAGGATCTGCAGCCCGGCCCAGCAGTGCGCGCTCGCCCAGCGGTCCGGCTCCTTCTTCCAGCGCTTCACGTGCGCGTCGAAGTAGGCCTTCGCCTCGGCCCCGGTCTTCGGGTTCCAGCTGCCGATGCCCATCACGCCCTCGACGGTCGCCGGCGTCATCTTGTCGCGATAGACCGGGAATGCGGTGGCCACCGCCAAATAGAAGATCTTCGGGCTGAAGCCGATGGCCTTCGACTGCCCGGTCGACAGGAACGTGCCCGGCGGGTAGGTCAGTCCGATGAAGGCGTCGGGCTTCTTCGCCTGCATGCCCTTGAGCACCGGCGAAAGGTCCTTGATGCCCAGCGGGTAGCTCTTCTTCTCGACGATCTGGATGCCCTTGCGCTTCATCGAGGCTTCGAGGCCGGTATACATCTCGAGGCCAAACAGCTCGTCGACGTGGATCACCGCCGCGGTCTTCACCTTGCGCGCCACCATGTACTCGGCGAGCGCGTCCATGATGACGTCGGGCTGCTGCAGCAGGGCGAAGAAGTACGGGTTCTTCATGCCGATGAGCTTGCGCCCGGCTGCGGTGCACGACAGCATCGGATAGCCGTGCTTCGCGGCGAGCGGCATGATGGCGAAGTTCGCACCCGTGCCCCAGGGCGGCAGGATGAGATCCACCTTGTCGCTGGTCATGAGCTTCTCGTAGGTGCGCACGACCGTCTCCATGTTGCTGCGGTCGTCGTAGGCCACCAGCTCGACCTTGCGCTTCTTGCCGCCGACGTTGAGGCCGCCGGCCGCGTTCACCTGCTCGGCCCACATGACGTAGTTCGGTTCCTGCGTCACCTGCGCCCCGACGGCCCAGGGCCCGCTGCGCGCGATCGCGTAGCCGATGCGGATGTCCTGCGCGGATGCCGGCATCGCCGGTGCGAGTACTGCGGCTGCCGTCAGCGCGACGGCAATGCCCCGGATGGGCGTGCTGCGATTCATGGCGCTCTCCTCTCCTCGTTCGAAGCTGCGAAACGACCACCCGCGGCGCTTTTCTGAACGCGTCGGAGGTCCTTGTTTATTCTAGTTTTTCCACTGCACTCTACGCACCTGGCGAAGTCACTGTCAATCATAAAGTTTGGCGCCCGAACGATCGCAAAATGCGACATTTGCGCTCTGAAGCCACTAGAATTTCTGCATTGCAGCGCAACAGGAGGGCACCGCCATGAACGCACCCGGCAAATCAGGACTCCCGCCGATCTCGCTGAAGGACCCCAAGCTGTTCCGCACCCAGGCCTACGTCGACGGCGCCTGGGCCGATGCGGAGGGCGGCAAGACGTTCGCGGTCGGCAATCCGGCCAGCGGCGAGACGCTCGCCGCGGTGCCCGACATGGGCGCCAGCGAGACGCGGCGCGCCATCGAGGCGGCCGACCGCGCCTGGCCGGCGTGGCGTGCGAAAACCGCGAAGGAGCGCCACGCGATCCTGCTCAAGTGGTTCAACCTGATGATGCAGAACCAGGAGGACCTGGCGCAGATCCTGACGGCGGAGCAGGGCAAGCCGTTGACCGAGGCGCGCGGCGAGATCGCCTACGGCGCGTCGTTCATCGAATGGTTCGCCGAGGAAGGCAAGCGCGCCTACGGCGACGTCATCCCCCCGCACATGGCCGATCGGCGCGTGCTGGTGATGAAGGAGCCGATCGGCGTGTCGGCGATGATCACGCCGTGGAACTTCCCCAACGCGATGATCACGCGCAAGGCCGCGCCTGCGCTCGCCGCGGGCTGCACGGTGGTGCTCAAGCCCGCCGAGCAGACGCCGCTCTCGGCGCTCGCCATGGCCGAGCTCGCCGAGCGCGCCGGCATCCCGAAGGGCGTGCTCAATATCGTCACCGGCAGCGGTGAATCCGCGCCCGCGATCGGCCAGGCGCTGTGCGCCAGCCCGACGGTGAGGAAGCTCTCCTTCACCGGCTCGACCGAGGTCGGCCGCATCCTGATGCGCCAGTCGGCCGACACCATCAAAAAGCTGTCGCTCGAGCTCGGCGGCAACGCGCCGTTCATCGTCTTCGACGACGCCGACCTCGACGCGGCGGTCGAGGGTGCCATCGCGAGCAAGTACCGCAACGCCGGCCAGACCTGCGTGTGCGCGAACCGCATCTACGTGCAGGACGGGGTGTACGACGCGTTCGCCGCGAAGCTCGCCGAAAAGGTGAAGGGCTTCAAGGTAGGCGCCGGCACCGAGAGCGGCGTGGTGATCGGTCCGCTGATCGACGAGCAGGGCATGAAGAAGGTCGAGCAGCACGTTTCGGACGCGCTCGGCAAGGGCGCCAAGGTGATGCTCGGCGGCAAGCGCCACGCCAAGGGCGGCCTCTTCTTCGAGCCGACGGTGATCACCGGCGTGACGCCGGAGATGATCGTGTCCTATGAGGAAACCTTCGGCCCGGTCGCGCCGCTGATCCGCTTCAAGACCGAGGACGACGCGGTGAAGCTGGCGAACAACACCGAGTTCGGCCTCGCCGGCTACTTCTACAGCCGCGACATCGGGCGCATTTTCCGCGTCGCCGAGAAGATGGAAACCGGCATGGTCTGCGTCAATTCGGGCATCCTGTCGACCGAAATTGCGCCGTTTGGCGGCGTCAAGCAGTCCGGCCTCGGCCGCGAAGGCTCGAAATACGGCATCGACGAGTACCTCGAGATCAAGTACCTGATGATCGCGGGCCTCGACAAGTAGGCCGCAGGCCACATCGCAGCGGCCGGAACGCGCGACGCGGCGCGCTTTCCGGCCTGTGCGGCTGATAGAATCTCGCCCTTTTGCGCCGACCCCATGCCGCGTTCCGTCCGCAACATCGCCATCATCGCGCACGTCGACCACGGCAAGACGACGCTGGTCGACAAGCTGCTGCAGCAGGCCGGCGCCTTCGGTGCCCACGAGCGCATCACCGAGCGGGTGATGGATTCGAACGACATCGAGCGCGAGCGCGGCATCACGATCCTGGCGAAGAACTGCGCGATCGACTATGCGGGCGTGCACATCAACATCGTCGACACGCCAGGCCATGCCGACTTCGGTGGCGAGGTCGAGCGCGTTCTGGGCATGGTCGACGGCGTATTGCTGCTGGTCGACGCGGTCGAGGGACCGATGCCGCAGACCCGTTTCGTCACGCGCAAGGCGCTGGCGCTCGGCCTGCGGCCGATCGTGGTGGTCAACAAGGTGGACCGTGACGGCGCGCGACCGGACTGGGTGGTGAATCACACCTTCGACCTGTTCGACCGGCTCGGCGCGAGCGAGGCCCAGCTCGACTTCCCCGTGGTCTACGCCTCGGCGCTGCAGGGCTGGGCATCGCTCGATCCGCGGCAACGCGGCGCCGATCTGCGGCCCCTGTTCGATGCCATCCTCACCCGCGTGCCGCCGCCCTCGGACGACGATGCCGACGGGCCGCTGCAGCTGCGCATCGCGGCGCTCGACTACTCGAGCTACGTCGGGCGCATCGGCATCGGCTGCATCCGCCGCGGGCGCCTGCTGCCTGGCATGGAGATCGTGGTGGCGCACCCGGAGCGTGCGCCGCTGCGCGCGAAGGTGGGGCAGGTGTTCGGCTTTCGCGGCCTGGAGCGCGTGCCGCTGGAGGCGGCGCAGGCGGGCGACATCGTGCAGGTGACCGGGGTCGACGCGGTCGTGATCGGCGCGACGCTCTGCGCACCGGAGTGTCCGGAGCCGCTGCCCGCGCTGAAGGTCGACGAGCCGACGCTGACCATGAACTTCCAGGTCAACACCTCGCCACTCGCCGGGCGCGAAGGGCGCTTCGTCACCAGCCGCCAGCTGCGCGAACGCCTGATCCGCGAGCTGAACACCAACGTCGCGCTGCGCGTCGAGGACACTGCGGACGCCGACGTGTTCCTCGTTTCGGGACGGGGCGAGCTGCACCTGACGATCCTCGCGGAGAACATGCGGCGCGAAGGCTACGAGGTGGCGCTGGGCCGGCCGCGCGTCATCACCCGGACGGTCGATGGCGTGCTGCAGGAGCCGATGGAGCTGCTCACCCTCGATGTCGAGGAGCTGCACCAGGGTCCGGTGATGGAGTCGCTCGCCGCGCGACGCGGCGAGCTCGTCGACCTGTTGCCCGACGGGCGCGGGCGCGTACGGCTCGACTACCGCGTCGCCGCGCGCGGGCTGATCGGTTTTCAGGGCGAGTTCATGAACCTGACCCGCGGCAACGGCCTCATGAGCCATGTGTTCGACGGCTACGATGCCTGGAAGGGCGAGCTGCCGGGGCGGCGCAACGGCGCGATGATCTCGCAGGAAAACGGCGAAGCGGTCGCCTACGCACTGTTCAACCTGCAGGAGCGCGGGCGGCTGTTCGTCTCGCCGGGCGAGAAGGTCTATGAAGGCATGATCGTCGGCGTCCACAGCCGCTCGAGCGATCTCGTCGTCAACCCGATCAAGACCAAGAAGCTCACCAACGTGCGTGCCTCGGGCAAGGATGACAACGTGCTGCTCACGCCGCCGGTGCGACTCACGCTCGAGTCGGCGATCGAGTTCATCGAGGATGACGAGCTGGTCGAGGTCACGCCGCGCGCGATCCGGGTGCGCAAGCGCCACCTCGCCGAGCACGAGCGGCGCCGCGCGGCGCGCGGCACGCCGCAGGAAGACGCGGGCACCGAGGCGCTGGTGCGCTAAGGCGCCGACGATGCGCGCGTACCGCCTCGTCTCGATCGGGTTTGCCGTCGCGCTCGGCGCCTGCGCCGCCGAGCCGACGACGCCGACACAGCCGCCGGCGGAGGCGCGACCGAAGGTGCCGGCCGAATGCGTCGCGCCGGGCGCCTGGTATGCACTCGACGGATCCGCGCCCCGCGCTACGCCGGCGCCCGAGATCATCAGAACCGCCGCCGAAAGCGACGTCGTGCTGCTCGGCGAGCAGCACGACGTCATGGATCACCACCGCTGGCAGCTGCATACGCTTGCCGCGCTGCATGCGCGGCGTCCGGACATGGCGATCGGCTTCGAGGCTTTCCCGCGTCGCGTGCAGCCGGTGCTCGATCGCTGGGTCGCCGGCGAGCTCGATGCGGCGGCGTTTCTCACGCAGGCCGAGTGGCAGAAGGTGTGGAACCTGCCGCCGCAGCTGTACCTGCCGCTGTTCGAGTTCGCGCGCATACACCGCATCCCGATGTTCGCGATGAACGTCGATCGCGAGCTGACGCGCGCGATCGCTGCGGAGGGCTGGGACGCGGTGCCCAGCACGCGCAAGGAAGGCGTCGGGCGGCCCGCGGCGCCGAGTGCCGGCTACGTCGAAGCGCTCTTCGACATCTACCGCCGCCACCCGCTGGCCGAGAAAGACAAGACGCAGGCGCCCACGCGCGACGACCCGG
>LJTQ01000130.1 GCA_001303445.1 Betaproteobacteria bacterium SG8_39
GGCCACCATCGCCGCGAGACGTGCATCGTCTTCGACCAGCAGAATGCGCTCGGCCATTCAGGTGCTCCGCCCGCCGAACCCCATGCGCGCCAGCAGGCCGTCCTTGCGCACGAAGTGGTGGTAAAGCGCGGCCGCGGCGTGCAGCGCGACGAGCGAGATCAGAAGCGTGCCGATCACCGCGTGTACACCGCGCGCAGAGAATTGGCCGAGGTCCTCCGGCAACGGCGTCTGCGCGTTGCCGAAGACGATCGCGGGCAGACCGGCCTGCACCGCCAGCGCGAGTCCGCTCGCCCCCATGCCGAGCGCGGCGGCGTAAAGCGCGGCGTGCACCACCCCGGCCAGCCGATCAAGCCAGGGGTTGCCGCTGGTTGCAGGCGCCGGCTGCTCGAGCGACAGCCGCAGCGCAAGGCGCAGCGCGACGATGAACGCGATCGCGAGCCCCGTCGCCATATGGGCCCCGAGCAGCAAGACGCGCGGCGCACTCTCCCCGCTCGGCAGGCGCTCGAACACGATCGCGCCGATCACCCAGGCGGCAATCACCAGCACCGCCGAGAGCCAGTGCAAGACGACCTGAACCGGGTGGTAGCGAGACATGGAAAAACCTGGGGTCAGACCCCTGTGGATAACTTCAGCGCAGAACTATGCCATGCGAAAAGGCGGAAGCAGTTATCCACAGGGGTCTGACCCCATGGTGCCTAGTGCCAGCGCCTGCGACGATGCATCACCCGCTCGGCGAGGATTTTGCGCTGCTCGGGCGTAAGAACCTCGGCCGCGTCGGTGATCGCCGCGGCGAGACGTTTCGAGCCGGCCTCGGCGAGTTGCAGCTGTTCCCCGCGCAGGCGCTCGATTGCCGCGCGATCGATGGTCTCGCCGGTCAGAAGATCCACGGCCTGCTTGCGTGCGGCGCGCATCTGATCGCGCACCGGCAGCAATTCATTCGCTGCCCGTTTGACGATTGGCGCGAGCCGTGCCTTTTGTGCTTCGGTGGCATCGATTTCGACGTACAGGTGCTTGAGCATGCGCTCGATGCGCGCGTCGAGCGCGGCCGGATCGAGCGGCCCGCGTCGGTCGCCGCGGTGGGCGAACGCCTTGAAGCCCAGCCCGCCGGCGAGGCCTGCAGCCAGGACGCCGAACACACCGCGTTTGAGCCAGTGCCGACGGGGCGTTTCCTGCGCTTCGTTGGGGCGCGCTGCGCCGTCCTGCTTCGGGTTGTCATCCATGACGGTCTCCTTGCTTTACGGGTCGACGGCAGGCATCGCCGTCCACGGGGAGACAGTTTGGGAGCGCCGCGTTGCGCGCGATTCTCCGCGGCGTAAAGAAAGGTAAAGCCGCGCCTTACGCCCGGATATAGACCCAGCCGCCGTGCAGGCGCTTGACAACCTGGTCGAGCGCCGAGGGCGCGACGTGCACGCCCGGCAGCAGATCCACCGTCACGCCGCGCTCGCGCAGTCGCTCGATAGTCTGGTTGCAGGCGAAGAACGTCAGGTTGGGAAACTCGCGCCGCAGTGCGCTCACGCGCGCCAGGTAAGGCGAGGCGTCGCTGCGCAGAAGGTCGAGGCCCGTACTGTTGGCGACGATCTCGACCTCCACGCCGCGGCCTGCCGTGCGCGCGCTGCGCAGCAGATCCTCGACCTCGTCGAGCGCCGTGCGCAGCGACTCGCGCTGGCCCGAGCTGACGTGCACCAGAATCCGGTTGGCATCCACGCTGCGCAACGCCGCTGCACCCGAAGCGCCGACCGGGCCGCGACCGGTCTCCAGCAGCCCATGAGCGAACCAGCCTGCCGCGACGCAGGCCAGCAGCGTGGCCGCAAGCCCCCAGCTGCGCCAGCCGGCCGCTGCCGGGCGCGCGCGCGGCATCACGTCGGCATAGGCGTTGCGCACCATATCCTGCGTCGCGCGCAACTCGCAGATCTCGATGCGCAAATCCGCATCGCTGCCGATACGCTCGAGCAGCGCCGCCCACTCGGCCGCATCGAGCTGGCCGTCGACGAAGGCGTTCTGCATCTCGCGCGAGACGGGGTCCGACCGCTGTGCCGTGCTCATTTCACGCTCCTGATTCGTGCTGCCGGGGTGGTCGCAAATCCCATCAAGGGCTCGCGCAGCGCCTGCCGCGCCCGGCACAACCGGCTCATGACGGTCCCGATCGGCACCGCCAGAATCTCGCCGACCTCGGCGTAGGAAAATCCTTCAAGGTCCACCAGGGTCAGCACCTGGCGCTGACCGAGCGGCAACCGCGCCACCTCGGCGCGCACCCGCTGCGCCAGCTCGGTGACCGCCGCCAGCGCCTCCGGCGTTGCGCCGGCATCCGTTGCGCTCTCCTCGATTCCGTCGATGCTCAGGTGGTCACGCCGGCGGCGATGATGATCCTTGAGGCAGTTCGCAAGGATCGCGCACAGCCAGCTTTTCAGGCGCTCGGGATCGCGCAACTGCGCCTCGCGCGCCAGCGCATGCAACAGCGCCTCCTGCGCCAGGTCGTCGGCGAGCGGCGCGTCGTGGCACCAGGCATAGGCCAGGCGATAGAGCATGTCCCGGCTTTGCTCGATGCGGCGGCGGAATTCGCCCGATGGGCCGAAAAGACGGAGAAAGGGCATCTGGAATGTGACGCAGAGACGAAAACGATTATTCCATGCATCGATGGAATAATTGCGCCCCCTGCCGCGTCACAGTCTCACGGGCCGGCTTCCGGCCCCCATTGCACAAGAGGAAGGAGACACAATGAAACAAGCACTTGCAGTAGCAGCGCTGGCCGGTGCGCTGGCGATCGGGGGCCTCGCGGGCTGCGCCAGCGAAGGCGGCGCGAAAGCCGCGGCAGACGGCAAGCACCGGGTGGTCATCCAGATGAGCGACAACGATCCGCAGAAGTGGAACCTCGCGCTGAACAACGCGCAGAACCTGCAGCAGGCGCTCGGCAAGGACAACGTCAAGGTCGAGATCGTGGCCTACGGGCCCGGACTCAACATGCTGAAGGCGAACTCCAAGGTTGCCGGTCGCATCAACGGCGCCCTCGACCAGAATGTCGACATCGTCGCCTGCGGCAACACGATGCAGAAGATGAAAGTCACCAAGAATGACCTCATCGGCGGCACACGTATCGTCGAAGGCGGCGTGATCGAAATCTCCGAGCGCCAACAGCAGGGCTGGACCTACATCAAGCCCTGAGCAACGATCGTGATCGGCGCGGTCATCCCGCGCCGATCACCGCTCGCGTCAAAGCGCGAGGCGCTTGCGCGCCGCAACGTACTCCGTCGTCAGCTTGGCGACGACCTCGGCAACCGGCATGACGGCGTCGATCTGCCCGACGCCCTGCCCCGCGCTCCAGATGTCGCGCCACACCTTTTTCTCCGCACCGCCGCTGCTGCCGAAGTTCATTTTGGAGGGATCCGACTGCGGCAGATTCTCCGGGTCGTAGCCCGCCGCCACCACGCTGTGGCGCAGGTAGTTGCCGTGCACGCCTGAAAACAGGTCGGTGTAGATGATGTCGTTCGCCGTCGCCTTGAGGATCTCGTCCTTGTAGCGATCCGGCACACTCGCCTCGGGCGTGGCGAGGAAACGCGTACCGATGTAGGCCAGATCCGCGCCCGCGGCCTGCGCCGCGAGCACCGCGTCGCCGGTGGCCATCGCGCCCGAGAGCACGAGCGGACCGTCGAAGAAGCGGCGCACCTCGCCGATCAGCGCAAAGGGCGACAGCCGTCCGGCATGCCCGCCGGCTCCCGTGCAGACCAGGATCAGCCCGTCGACCCCCGCCTCGAGCGCCTTTTGTGCATGCCGCACGTTGATCACGTCGTGCAGCACGATGCCGCCGTAGCCATGCACCGCCTGGACGACCTCATCGGGTGCGCGCAGGCTGGTGATGGTGATCGGCACCTTGTGGCGCACGCACACCGCGACGTCATGCTCGAGCCGATCGTTGGATTTATGCACGATCTGGTTGACCGCGTAAGGTGCCGGCGGCGCGTCGGGATGCGCTGTGCGCTGTGCCTCGAGCGTTGCCTCGATCTCCGAGAGCCAATCGTCGAGCGCCTCCTTGGGCCGGGCATTGAGCGCGGGAAAGGAGCCGACGATACCGGCCTTGCACTGCTCGATCACCAGCCGCGGATTGCCGGCGATGAACATCGGTGCGCCGATGACGGGCAGGCGCAGGTTCTGCAGGATCGGTGGCAATGCCATGCGGTTCTCCCTCAATGAAAACGGCGCCCGCGGGTATCATTCGGGCGCAGCGATTCTAGGGGAAAACCATGGCCTACCGATCCTTCGCACTCGAAACCACCGACCAGATCGCGCACCTCAGGCTGAACCGACCCGAGAAGTTCAACGCCATGGACGGCGTGTTCTGGCAGGAACTCGACGCGATACTCGAGCAGCTGCAGCGCGACGCCCCGGCACGCGCGCTCGTCATCTCCTCCAGCGGCAAGCATTTCTGCGCCGGCATGGATCTCGCCGTGTTCGAGCAGGGGCAGGCGATTCCCGAGGGCAACGCCGCGGTGCGCACGGCGTTGCATGAGCAGATCCTGCAATTGCAGCGCACTTTTTCTCGCCTCGAAGCGCTGCGCATGCCGGTCATCGCCGCGATCCAGGGCGCCTGCGTCGGCGGCGCGCTCGACCTGGTCACGGCCTGCGATATCCGCTACGTCGCGCAGGACGCGTTTTTCTGCGTGCAGGAGATCAACATCGGCCTGGTTGCCGACGTTGGCACCCTGCAGCGCCTGCCGAAGTTGATACCCGAGGCGGTGGCGCGCGAGTACGCCTATTCCGGGCGCCGGCTGCCCGCGGTGCGCGCGCGCGAGCTGGGGTTGGCAAATGACGTGTTTCCCGATCAGGCGGCCACGCTCGATGCGGCGCTCGTCCTCGCGCGCGAGATCGCCGGCAAGTCGCCGAGCGCAGTGTGGGCCAGCAAGCAGGCCATCAACTACGCCCGCGAGCACACCGTCGCCGACAGCCTGCAGCAGATGGCGCTGCTGCAGATGGGGGTCTGGCAAAGCAGCGACATCATGGAGGCCGTGCGCGCGAACGCGGAAAAGCGCGCCGCCCGTTTCGATGATCTCGCGCCAGTGCCGCCGTTCGGCGCCGCGGCCTGATCGCCTGGAGAATACGGCCTTGCCCTCTTCGCCCGGTTCTGGTCTGATCCCCGCTCGCCGACGCCGCCGCGCGCCGGCCGATTGAGATCCGCAGCGCGTGCGCAATCCGAAACCCAGGCTTGAAGTTGAAGCGAAGCCGCCGAAAGCGACGTCCGCCGCGCGCTCGCGGCTCGACATCGTGGTCGATTTCGCCGACTGCGACCCGGCGCGCATCGTCTTCTACCCACGCTACTTCGACTGGTTCGACCGCGCCTCCGAGCGGCTGTTTCGCGAGCGCGGCATGGCCTGGCCCGAGCTCTGGGCGCATTACCAGCTCGCCGGCTTCCCCATCGTCGACGCCTCGGCCAAGTTTCTCGGCCCGGCGCGCTTCGGCGACACGATCACCCTGGAGAGTTGGATCGGCGAGTGGCGCAGCAAGCTGTTCATCGTCGAGCATCGCGTGCACAACGCCGGAGAGATCATCGTCGAGGGGCGCGAACTGCGCATCTGGGCGCTGCGCGACCCGAACAATCCCGAAGGCATGAAGGCCGGCGTCATCCCGCCCGAGATCATCGAGCGCTTTCGGGCCTAGGCAAGGAGGCTGTAATGGAAAACGTCTGGAAAAATCGGATCCCGCGCATCAACGAGCCCGCGCCGGAATTCAGCGCACGCACCACGCACGGGCCGCGCGCGCTGTCGGACTACCACGGCAAGTGGCTGATTCTGTTCTCGCACCCCGCCGACTTCACGCCGGTGTGCACCACCGAGTTTATTGCCTTCGCGCAGGCGTACCCGAAGTTCAAGGCGCTCGGCTGCGAGCTGCTCGGCCTTTCGGTCGACAGCAATTTCTCCCACCTCGCCTGGGTGCGTAACATCGAAGAGCGCTTCGGCATCGAGATTCCCTTTCCGATCATCGAGGACATCTCGATGAAGGTGGCTTCTGACTACGGCATGATCCAGCCGGGCGCAAGCGACACCGCGACCGTGCGCGCGACCTTCGTCATTGATCCCGAAGGCCGCATCCGTGCCATGGTGTACTACCCGATGACCAACGGGCGCTCGGTGGCCGAATTCCTGCGTCTGCTCGAAGGGCTGCAGACCAGCGACCAGCACGCCGTGGCAACACCCGAAGGCTGGTGCCCGGGCGACAAGGTCGTGGTTCCGGCACCGACGACCGTCGCCGATGCGCGTGCGCGCATGAAAGCCGGCTACGACACCGTCGATTGGTATTTCTCGAAGAAGACGCTCGGCACGGCGAAAGCCAAGAAGAAGCCGACGAAAAAGAAATAGAGATAAAAACGGGGTCAGACCCCGTTTAGTTAAATGCCTCGCCCCGCCCGGCCTTCTTGCGCAGGCTCGCGGGCGGGGTGAAGCGCTCACCATAGGTTTTCGCCAGGACGTCTGCGCGCTCGACGAAGGCCTTGGCGCCGACGTGGTTGACGAACTGCGCCGCGCCGCCGGTCCAGGCCGGAAAGCCGATGCCGAAGATCGAGCCGATGTTGGCGTCATGCGCCGTCTCGAGCACCCCCTCCTCCAGGCAGCGCGCGGTCTCGATCGCCTGGCGGTAGAGAAAACGATCCTTCAGCTCGTCCAGATCGTAGCGCGCGCCCGGCTTGCCGAAGCGCCTGGCGAGCTCCGGCCAGAGCGCCTTGCGGCCACCCTGCGGGTAGTCGTAAAACCCGGCTCCGGCGGCACGTCCCGGTCGCTTGAATTCCTTCACCATGCGCACGATGACGTCCTGCCCCGGCGGCGCGGCATGGGCCTTGCCCTCGGCCTTGAGATCGGCTTCGGTCTGCTCCATGACGTGCACCGAGAGCGAAAGCGAGGTCTCGTCGATCACAGCGAGCGGCCCGACCGGCATGCCGGCGAGGCGTGCCGCGTTTTCGATCACCGCCGCCGGGATGCCTTCTTCGAGCATCGCGCAGCCCTCCATCACGTAGGTGCCGAAGGTGCGGCTGGTGAAGAAGCCGCGTGCGTCGTTGACGACGATCGGCGTCTTGCCGATAGCGAGCACGACGTCATAGGCCTTGGCGAGCGTTTCGGGCGAGGTCTTCCTGCCCTTGATAATCTCCACCAGACGCATCTTGTCCACCGGCGAGAAAAAGTGCAGGCCGACGAAGCGCTCCGGATGCGCACTCGCCTCGGCGAGGCCCGTGATCGGCAGGGTCGAGGTGTTCGAGGCGAAGACTCCGCCGGCGGCGAGCTTTGGCTCGGCCTGCCGGGTCACCTGCGCCTTGAGCGCGCGCTGCTCGAACACCGCTTCGATGATCAAGTCGCTACCCGCCAGAGCGTCGCTCGACGCCGTGGGCGTGATGCGCTCGAGCAGCGTGGCCGCCTCGCGTTCGCTCATCCGGCCACGCTCGACGCGCTCCGCAGCAAGCTTCTCGCTGTACGCCTTGCCGGCCGCTGCCTTGTCGGCGCTCACGTCCATCAGCGCGCAGTCGAGTCCGCGTGATGCACAGGCCCAGGCAATGCCGGCACCCATCATGCCGGCGCCGAGGATGCCCACTTTCGCTGGCTTCCAGCGCGGCACGTCCTTGGGGCGCGAGGCGCCCGAGCGGATCGCGCTCAGGTTGAAGTGAAACGCCGTAATCATGTTCTTCGCCACCTGGCCTACCGCAAGCTTGGCGAAGTAGCGCGACTCGATGCGCAGCGCCGTGTCGAAATCGACCTCGGCCCCCTCCACCATCGCCGCCAGGATCGCCGCCGGCGCGGGGTACAGTCCGCGCGTCTTGTCGATCAGCATTGCCGGTGCGATCGCCAGCATCTGCGCGACCTTGGGCGAAGACGGCGTGCCGCCAGGCATGCGGTAGTTCTTGTCGTCCCAGGGCTGCGCCGGCGACGGATTGGCGCGGATCCATTCGCGTGCCATCGAGAACAACCCGTCCATGTCCGCCGCGAGACCCTGCAGCAGGCCCAGCTTGGCAGCCTCGGCCGGCGTCATCAGCCGGCCCTCGACGAGATAGGGAAACGCCGCCTGCAGGCCGAGAAGACGCACGAACTTCGTCGTTCCCCCAGCCGCCGGCAGCAGGCCGATGCTCACCTCGGGCTGGCCGAGCTGGATGCGCGGGTCCTCGATACAGATGCGGCAGTGGCAGGACAGCGCGATCTCGAAGCCGCCGCCGAGCGCCGCACCGGCAAGGCAGGCAACCACCGGCTTGCCCAGCGTCTCGAGCCGGCGCAGGTCGCGTTTCACCGCCTGCAGCCACTCGAACACGCGCGGTCCGTCGGTCGGCTTGAACTGCAGCACGTCCTTCAGCTCGGCGCCGGCAAAGAA
>LJTQ01000009.1 GCA_001303445.1 Betaproteobacteria bacterium SG8_39
TCGGCACGCGCCGGCGACAAACTGATCCTCGGCAAGCCCATCGGCGTCGGCATCCTGTCGGCGGCGCTGAAGAAAGGCACGCTGTCGGACGCCGGCTACGCGACGATGATCGACTGGACCACGCGGCTCAACACCCCGGGCGAAGGGCTCGCAGCGATGCCCGAGGTGCACGCCATGACCGACGTCACCGGATTCGGGCTTGCCGGGCATCTGCTGGAGATCTGCCGCGGCTCGAAGCTTTCGGCCCAGCTGCGCTGGGACGCGATCCCGGTGATTGCCGACGCGCTCGCATGGGCGAAACAGGGCGTCGCCACCGGCGCCTCGGAACGCAACTGGAAGGGCTACGGCCACGACGTCGATCTGCCCGCCGGCGCGCCCGCGTGGATGCAGAAGCTCATCACCGACCCGCAGACCAGCGGCGGGCTGCTCGTGGCCTGCGACCCCAAGGTCGAGGGCGAGGTGCTGGCGCAGTTTTCCAAGGGCGGCTTCGCCGAGGCGCGGGTGATCGGCGAGCTGCAGGCCGGTGCAGCGCGCGTGCGCGTGGTGTGAGTCCTCTGACCCGCGGTGCGACGGAGCGCGCGTGACGCCATGACGTTGCGCTTCCGCGCTGCCGTCCTGCATGCGGCGGGCGCCGCGCGGCCGTACGCACGCTCGCGACCGCTGTCGATCGAGCAGCTCGAGCTGCCGGCACCCGGCGCCGGCGAAGTTCTGGTGCGTATCCACGCCGCGAGCCTGTGCCACTCGGACCTGTCCGTGATCAATGGCGACCGGCGCTGGCCTTTGCCCATCGTTCCGGGGCATGAGGCCGCGGGCGTCGTCGAAGGCATCGGCTCGGGCGTCGCCGCTTTCGCGCCCGGCGATCGCGTGGCGCTCATCTTCCTTTCGCAGTGCGGCAGCTGCGCGCGCTGCATGGAGGGCAGGTCGTATCTCTGCGAACGCGGCACGCAGGCGAACCGCGAAGGGCGCCTCATCACCGGGGGGCCGCATCTGCGCCTCGCCGGCGCGCCGGTGCACCATCACATGGGCCTCGGCGCGTTTGCGGAATACGCCCTGGTCGCAGAAAAGTCGCTCGTCCGCATCCCCACGGGCATCGGGTTCGTCGAGGCCAGTCTGTTCGGCTGTGCGGTGATGTGCGGCGCCGGCAGCGCGCTCTACACGGCGCGCGTCGCCGCGGGCGAAAGCGTCGCTGTGGTCGGTCTCGGCGGCGTCGGACTCGCCGCGGTCATGGGCGCGCGGCTTGCCGGCGCGACGCGCATCGTCGCCATCGACCCGGTCGCCGGCAAGGCGGATCTCGCCCTCGCCTGCGGCGCCACCCAGTTCGCGCATGCCGACGACCTCGGACAGTTCGAAGCCGTGGACGTCGCACTCGAGGCGAGCGGTACGGTTGCCGGCTTCGAGCGCGCGCTGCAGATCACCCGGCGCGGCGGCCGTACCGTGACCACCAGCCTGCCGGCGCCCGACCAGAGCTTTCAGTTTCCCCTGGCGCGGCTGGTCGCCGAGGCGCGCACGGTTGCCGGCAGCTACATCGGCTCCTGCCTGCCGAACCGCGACATCCCGGCGTTCATTGCCCTGCACCAGCAGGGGCGCTTGCCGGTCGGGCGGCTGGTCTCGCGCACGATCGCGCTGGAGGACATCAACGCCGCGATGGACGCGCTGGCCGACGCCGAGGTGATCCGCCAGGTCATCGTCTTCTAGCGTCCCGCCCGGTCGAAGGGGCCCCGACGGCGGCGGCCTTTTGCGCCGTCTGGTGCACCGCACCGAATCATTTGATTATCATCAAGGCCCGCCATCCGCTAGGTGCGTAGGCTCGAGCCTACGAGCTTGATTGAAAAGGAAGTTGTGCCCGGCGAGAGAGGTGCTGCGGCGCAACGAGGAATGAGCGGACTCAGTCGTAGAGCGTTCCTGCGCGGCACATGGAAACCGTCGCCGGACGTTGTTGACGCCGCGGCCAGCGGGCCCGTGGTGATCGGCCCTGCCTGCCTTGCGCTAAACAGTGTCGTCTGCCGCAGCTGCGCGGAACATTGCGAGCACCACGCCATCCACTTCCGGCTCGCGCCGGGCGGCATCGCAATACCGCTGGTGCGCGCCGAGCGCTGCAATGCCTGCGGCGTCTGCGTCCCGATTTGTCCGACGTCCGCGATCACGCTGCAGGCGACCGCGGATTCCAACTTGGCCAACGAGGAGGCGGCATGAAGGTAGCCAGTCTGGTGGTGCGCGCGCGGCCCGAAAGGGTCTTGCCGCTGCGGGCCGAGATCGACGCCCTGCCCGGCACCGAGGTGCATGCGGTGCAGCCGGAAGGGCGACTGATCGTGACGGTCGATGACAGCGACGGCGCATCGCCCGCGGAGAACATCGTGAAAGTTCACAACCTGGGGGGCGTCATCGGCGTGTCCCTAGTCTACGAGTACTGCGACGACGACATCGGAACAGAGGAGCGCACGTCATGAAGCTGTCCAGGCGGGATTTCATCAAGAGCAACGCGGCCGCCGCGGCCGCGGCCAGCGTCGGCCTGCCGCTCGCAGCGCCGCTCGCCCGTGCGGCGGGTCAGCAGATCCGGTGGGACAAGGCACCGTGTCGTTTCTGCGGCACCGGCTGCAGCGTCCTGGTCGGCACCAAGGACGGCCGCATCGTCGCGACGCAGGGCGATCCGGATGCCCCGGTGAACAAGGGCCTGAACTGCATCAAGGGCTACTTCCTGTCGAAGATCGTCTACGGCGACGATCGCGTGAAGACCCCGTTGCTGCGCAAGAAGAACGGTACGTACGACAAGAACGGCGAGTTCACGGCGGTGAGCTGGAAGGAAGCCTTCGATCTGATGGAGGAAAAGTGGAAGGCCGCCCTCAAGCAGCACGGCCCCGAGTCGATCGGCATGTTCGGCTCCGGTCAGTGGACCGTCTGGGAAGGCGTCGCCGCGGTCAAGTTGATGAAGGCGGGATTCCGATCGAACAACATCGACCCGAACGCGCGCCACTGCATGGCCTCCGCGGTGGCCGGCTTCATGCGCACCTTCGGCATCGACGAGCCGATGGGCTGCTACGATGACCTGGAGGCCGCCGACACGTTCGTGCTGTGGGGCGCGAACATGGCCGAGATGCACCCGATCCTCTGGTCGCGGCTCACCGACCGGCGGCTCTCCGCGCCGCACGTCAAGGTGGCGGTGCTCTCCACCTTCGAGAACCGCTGCTTCGAACTCGCCGACCAGCAGATCGTGTTCGCGCCGCAGACCGATCTCGCGATGCTCAATTACATCGCGAACTACATCATCCAGAACGGCAAGGTGAACAAGGACTTCGTCGCCAAGCACGTCAAGTTCGCGCTCGGCAACGCCGACATCGGCTACGGCCTGCGGCCGAACGATCCGCGCGAGCAGAAGGCGAAGAATGCGAAGAAGGCCGGCGGCGCGACGAAGATGAGCTTCGAGGAGTACGCCAAGTTCGTCTCCGAGTACACCGAAGAAAAGGTGTCCAAGCTCTCCGGCGTGGCCCCCAAGGACCTGCGCGCGCTCGCCGAGCTCTACGCCGACCCGAAGACCAAGGTCGTGTCCTACTGGACGATGGGGTTCAACCAGCATACGCGCGGCACCTGGGTAAACAACCTCATGTACAACGTGCACCTGCTCACGGGCAAGATCGCCGAGCCGGGCAACGGCCCGTTCTCATTGACCGGTCAGCCCTCGGCCTGCGGCACGGCGCGCGAGGTCGGCACCTTCGCGCATCGCCTGCCCGCCGACATGGTGGTTGGCAATGCCAAGCACCGCGAGATCAGCGAAAAGCTCTGGCAGCTGCCGCCCGGACTGCTGAACGGCAAGGTCGGCCTGCACGCGGTGGCGCAAAGCCGCGCGTTGAAAGACGGCAAGCTGAAGTGCTACTGGACTTCGACCACCAACAACATGCAGGCCGGACCGAATATCAACGACGAGATTTATCCCGGCTGGCGCAACCCGGAAACCTTCGTCGTCGTCTCGGACGCCTATCCGACCGTCAGCGCGCTTGCGGCAGACCTCATCCTGCCGACGGCGATGTGGGTGGAAAAGGAAGGCGCCTACGGCAACGCCGAGCGGCGCACGCAGTTCTGGCGCCAGCAGGTCAGCGCGCCCGGCGAGTCGAAGTCCGACCTCTGGCAGTTCATCGAGTTTTCCAAGCGCTTCAAGGTCGAGGACGTCTGGCCGGCGGAGGCCATCGCCAAGAAATCCGAGGTGAAGGGCAAGTCGCTCTACGACGTGCTGTTTACCAATGGCGTGGTCAACAAGTTCCCCTTGGCGGACGTCGAGAAGGTGAACGGCAAGGGCTACATGAACGACGAGTCGAAGGACTTCGGCTACTACGTGCAGAAGGGCCTGTTTGAGGAGTACGCCCTGTTCGGCCGCGGCAAGGCGCACGACCTTGCCGATTTCGACATGTACCACAAGGCGCGCGGGCTGCGCTGGCCGGTAGTCGACGGCAAGGAAACGCTGTGGCGCTTCCGCGAAGGCTACGACCCCTACGTCAAGCCCGGCGAAGGCGTGAAGTTCTACGGCAAGCCGGACGGCAAGGCGATCGTCTTCGCCCTGCCCTACGAGCCGCCGGCGGAAATGCCGGACAAGGAGTACGACCTGTGGCTCAGCACCGGCCGCGTGCTCGAGCACTGGCACACCGGCTCCATGACGCGACGCGTGCCCGAGCTGTATCGGGCATTTCCGGACGCGGTGATGTTCATGCACCCGGACGACGCGCGCGCGCGCGGCCTGCAGCGCGGCATGGTGGCCAAGGTGGCTTCGCGGCGCGGTGAGATCCAGCTGCGCGTCGAGACCAGCGGGCGCAACAAGCCGCCGCGCGGGCTGGTGTTCGTGCCCTTCTTCGACGGCGGGCGCCTGATCAACAAGCTGACGCTCGATGCCACCTGTCCGATATCGCGCGAAACCGACTTCAAGAAGTGCGCCGTAAAGGTGGCGAAGGCCTAGCGCGCAAGGGCTGCGGCAGCACACCGACGTCATCATGAGTGATCCGGGCACGTCTCCGACCGAAGCCGACGGTGCGCGTCGCTCAACGGCTGCGCGCCGCCGCTTCCTGTCGCAGGTCGCCGCCGCAGGCGGCGCGGCGCTGGTCGGCCTCGGCCTGGGCGCCTACGCCCGGCAAGCAAGCGCCCTGCCGGGGTTCGCCGTTCGCCCGCCCGGCGCCCTGGACGAGCGCGCCTTTCTCGGCGCCTGTGTGCGCTGCGGCCTGTGCGTGCGTGCCTGCCCCTATGACACGCTCAAGCTCTCGGCCTTCGGCGACGGCGTTGCGCCGGGGACGCCGTACTTCGAGCCGCGCAAGGTGCCCTGCGAAATGTGCCCGGACATTCCCTGCGTCGCAGCCTGCCCGACGGGCGCGCTCGATCGCGGGCTCGAGGACATCGGCAAGGCGCGCATGGGGCTTGCGGTGCTGATCGACCGCGAGACCTGCCTGAACTTCAACGGACTGCGCTGCGATGTGTGCTACCGCGTCTGCCCGTTGATCGACCGGGCGATCACCCTCGACATGCAGCGCAATCTGCGTACCGGCAAGCACGCGATGTTCATCCCGGTCGTGCACTCGGATGCCTGCACGGGCTGCGGCAAGTGCGAGCGCGCCTGCGTGCTGGAGGTCGCCGCGATCAAAGTGCTGCCCACGCGGCAGGCCAAGGGCGAGCTCGGGCACCACTACCGCCTCGGCTGGGAGGAAAAGGCGAAGGCGGGCCGATCGCTGCTGCCCCAGGACGTACTCGAATTGCCCGTGCGGCGGCCCGGGGGTGGCTCATGACGCGGATTCCCGGACGCGAGGCCATCGCCAGAAAAGGCTGGCTGCGCGCGCACAAATGGCTGCTGCTGCGGCGCGCATCCCAGCTCGGCCTGCTGCTGCTGTTCGCGCTCGGCCCCTGGCTCGGCATCTGGGTCGTGAAGGGCACGCTCACCTCCAGCCGAACCCTCGACACCCTGCCGCTGACCGATCCCTTCTTCCTGCTGCAGTCGCTTGCGGCCGGCCATCCGCCCTATCGCGAAGCGCTGATCGGCGCTGCGATCGTCATCGCCTTCTACTTGCTGGTCGGCGGCCGCGTGTATTGCGCCTGGGCCTGCCCGATGAATATCGTCACCGACGCGGCGGCCTGGCTGCGCCGCCGCCTCAAGCTGCACAGCGCGCGCGCGACTTCGCCCAGCATGCGCTACTGGCTGCTCGGCGCGATCCTGGTGGCCAGCTTCGCCAGCGGCACACTGGCCTGGGAGTGGATCAACCCGGTCTCGCTGCTGCATCGCGGGCTGCTGTTCGGCCTCGGCGCGGCCTGGGCCATCGTGCTCGGCGTGTTTCTCTACGACCTGCTGGTCGCCACCAAAGGCTGGTGCGGCCACCTCTGCCCGATGGGCGCGACCTACAGCCTGTTGAACGTGAGCGGGCTGCCCAAGGTCAGCGCCCTGCGCCGCGCAGCCTGCGACGATTGCCTCGACTGCTACGCGGTCTGCCCGGAGCCGCAGGTCATCCGCCCCGCGCTGAAGGGCGATGGCAGCCCCATCGTTTCATCGATCAATTGCACCCATTGCGGGCGCTGCATCGACGTATGCGCCCAGGATGTGTTCCAGATGACGACCCGGTTTCATCACAGGAGAGATGGCCATGAGCAAGGCACCGATCACATTGCTGACCGTCTTGGCTGCGGCAGCGCTCGCCCTGTCCAGTAGCCTGCTGGCGCAGGACCGGCCGCAGTCGCTGCGCGGCGCGACGCCCATCACGGGCACGACAAAGGTCGACCAGCACCAGCGCGGCCCGGATCAAGGCCCGATTCCGCGCGACTACGTGCAGCAGCCGCCTCTCATCCCGCACAAGATCGACGAATACCGCATCGATCTGAACTTCAACAAGTGCATGGACTGCCACGCCTGGAGCAAGGCGAAGGAGGCCGGCGCCACCAAGGTCAGCCTGACGCATTTCCGCGACCAGGCGAGCGGCGCGGAACTCGCCAACATTTCGCCCTCGCGCTACTTCTGCAACCAGTGCCACGTCCCGCAGGTCGAGGCCAAGCCGCTGGTCGGCAACAGCTTCAAGCCGGTCGACGCGCTTGCCCAGCCCGGGCGCAAGTAGCGCGCAGTCTGACCGTAACGCCGATCGAGAAAAGGGAGCGGAACGATGGCACAAGACAGACACAACAAAGGGCTCATCGGCCGGCTGTGGACGATGCTGATGCGCATCGGACCGTGGACTGCGCTCGGCCTGTTCGCCGCGGGCATCGTCTTCTGGGGTGGATTCAACTGGACGCTGGAGCTGACCAACACCGAGACATTCTGCATCTCCTGCCATGAGATGCAGGAGAACGTCTACAAGGAATACCGCGACACGGTGCACTACCAGAACCGCACCGGCGTGCGGGCCACCTGTCCGGACTGCCACGTGCCGAAGGAGTGGATCTTCAAGATCGCGCGCAAGGTCCAGGCGACAAACGAGCTGTGGCATCACTTCATGGGGACGATCGACACGCCGGAGAAATTCAGGGCGAAGCGCGGGGTGCTCGCGCAGCATGAGTGGGCGCGCATGAAGGCCAACGACTCGCGCGAATGCCGCAACTGCCACGCCTACGGCTACATGGACTACAGCAAGCAGGCACGGCGCGCGAACCAGGCCCATCCGAAAGGCTTCGACGAGGGCAAGACCTGCATCGACTGCCACAAGGGGGTCGCGCACCGGCTGCCGCCCACCGAGCAAAACATCGGCGCACCGAAGAAGGCCGCAAAGCTCGAGACGCGTTAGCACACGACCCCGGGCCGGCGCTCTCGCGCCGGCCCGCATGCGGCGAAGTCGCTAGAATGCAGCACTGGAGGCACGCCACATGCCCGCGCACATCACGCACGACCCCGCCTACGAGACGGTTCCGGCGGACGATTTCGCCTCGATGATCGACGTGCCGCGCTATGCGCGGCGCAGCGACGCGTTCGACGACATCATCGCGGCGACGCACGACCATTTCTGGGATCCACTCGATGCGCGCTACCTCGATTTCTCCGCGTCCTTTGACCTTGCGCAGGACACGGTGCTGCCGCGCGAGCAGGTGATCGAACTGCAGAGCGCGGTCGCGGATCGCCTCGACGAACCTCAGCAGATCGCGCTCGCCAACGAAGTCGCGCGCTGGAATCTGAGCGCCGTGCTGCACGGCGAGCAGGGGGCGCTGTCGCTTTCGGCCAGCCTGTGCGACATCCTGCTCGATCCCGGCGCCCAGGAGTACGCCGCGAACCAGGCCCGCGAGGAAGCGCGCCACGTCGCCGCCTTTTCGCGCTACATCGCCGTGCGTTGGGGAACGCCCTACCCGGTCGGTGCCGCGTTCGGTACCCTGCTTGCGGAGCTCGTCGCAGCCCCCGAGGTCTACAAGAAGCTCGTTGGCATGCAGAAGCTGATCGAGGGCCTGGCGATGGGCACCTTCGCCAGCCTGCACGCGAGCGCACGCGACGCGCTGCTGCGCCGGCTGGTGCAGTTCGTCATGACCGACGAAGCCTTTCATCACACGTTCGGCCGCATCTGGGCTGCGCGTACCGTGCCAAAGCTGTCGCGTGAGGAGCACGAGCGCATCGAGGACTGGGCCGCAGCCTGTTTCGAAACACTGCTCTTCAATCTCAACAACATCCGCCAGAAACAGGTGATCTACGCGCGCTTCGGCCTCGACTGGGAATGGGTGCGGGCCGCCTGCCGCGAGATCTTCAGCGAAGCCGACCGGCGTCGCAGCCTCACGTTGCCGACGAACGTGTTTCGTGTTTTGGTCAAGACCCTGGCGAACGCCGGCATCATTACCGAGCGGACGCGCCATGTGTACGCCGCCTGGATTGACCTTGATGGCCTCGAAGCCGAGGGCGAAGCCATGGTCGGCGACGCGATCGCCGCCGAGGGCATCGAAGCGCTGCGCGCGATCAACAGCGGACGCCGCCGCATCGGTCCTGCCGTCGCCTGACCCTCGGCCCCGTTCTTTTCGAGATCCTACGCCTCCATGCGAACACAAGTGGCCATCATCGGCGCCGGCCCCTCGGGCTTGCTGCTCTCCCAGCTGCTGCAGCTGCAGGGCGTCGACAACGTGGTCCTCGAGCGGCGCACCGGCGAGTACGTGCTCGGGCGCATCCGCGCCGGCGTGCTCGAGCAGGGCGCGGTCGATCTGCTGCACGAAGCCCGGGTCGGCGCCCGCCTGGCGCGCGAGGGCCTGGCGCACGAAGGCTTCGACATCTGCGTCGGCGACCGCCGCCACCGCATCGACCTGAAAGGTCTGACCGGCGGCAAATGCGTGACGGTCTACGGCCAGACCGAGGTCACCAAGGACCTGATGGATGCGCGTGCCGCACTCGGCGGCACCGTCGTCTACGAAGCGCAAGACGTCGCCCTGCACGACCTCGGCGGCAAGGCGGCGCGCGTCACCTATCGCAGGGACGGCAAGGCAGCGGAGGTCGTCTGCGACTACGTCGCCGGCTGCGACGGCTTTCACGGCGTATCGCGCGGCGCGATCCCGAAGGACCTGCTGCGCAACTACGAACGCGTCTACCCCTTCGGCTGGCTGGGCGTGCTGTCGGACACGCGCCCGGTCTCGGACGAGCTGATCTACGTGCACCACGAGCGCGGCTTCGCGCTGTGCAGCATGCGCTCGATGACCCGCAGCCGCTACTACATCCAGTGCGAGTTCGACGAAGACCTCGAGGAATGGACCGACGACCGGTTCTGGGACGAGCTGCGCCGGCGCCTGCCACCGGACGCCGCGGCGGCCCTGCAAGCCGGCCCCGCGATCGAAAAGAGCATTGCACCGTTGCGCAGCTTCGTCGCCGAGCCGATGCGCTATCAGCGCCTGTTTCTCGCCGGCGATGCCGCCCACATCGTGCCGCCCACCGGTGCCAAGGGGCTCAACCTCGCGGCCTCCGACATCTACTACCTGTCACGCGCCTTGATCGCGCATTACAAGGAAAACCGCGACGACCTGCTCGATGCCTATTCGCAGACTGCGCTGCGCCGCGTCTGGAAGGCCGAGCGCTTCTCCTGGTGGATGACCACGCTGCTGCACCGCTTCCCGGACGCCAGTGCGTTCGACCGCCGAGTGCAGGAAGCCGAGCTCGACTACGTGACCGGCTCGGTCGCGGCGCGCACCGCGCTCGCCGAAAACTACGTCGGGCTGCCCTACTGAGCGCGCGCACCCGCTCGCCGCCCTCCCGCACTCAAGAAGACGATCGCGCCGACGACGATCAAGGCGCCAACGATCTGGCGCGGTGCGACAGCCTGATCGAGCACCAGCCAGGCCAGGCCGAGGACCATGATGGGCTCGCTGTTGAGCACCATCGCGTTGTTCACCGCGTCGATGCGGGGCAGCACGATGAACAGCGTGATGATCGCGGTGGCGTAGAACACGCACAGCAGCACGAGCCCGACCCAGCCGACGGGCGCCCTCGGCAGTGCAACGTTGCCGGTCGCAGCGCCGACGATCAGCATGATCACGGCCGCGACGCTCATCGTCAGGAACGTGCGCACGCGTCCGTCGAGATCCTTCAGCCAGCGCACCGTGAGGTGGAGCATGAGCGCAAACGACAGCGCCGCGCCGAGCGCGAACCCGACGCCGACGCCGATTTCGGCCCAGCGCCCGGAAACGCTGCCGCCGAGGCCGACCACATCCAACGCCAGCGCGAGGCCGACCAGCGCCAGCGGCATCGCCACCAGCGCACGACGGTTCGGCGCCTCGCCGTCTGCCGCCCAGGAAATCAGTGACAGCAGCATCGGGAAGGTGTTGAAGGCGAGCAGCGCCAGCGCCACGGGGATGCGCGCCACCGCCGAGTACAGACAGAAGCTCTGCGTTGCCAGCACGCAGCCGATGAGCAGCGCGCGACGGCCCGTGCCCGCGGGCAGCGCGAGCGGGATGCCCTGCAGGCGGATCAGGGTCAGCACGAACAGCGCGGTGAAGATCGAGCGCAACGTCACCGCGGTCGTCACGCTGGCGCCGTGCTCGAAGGCCACGCGCGCGGAGACGTGGTTGGAGCCAAACGACAGGGCGATCGCGAGCAGCAGCAGCACCCCGACCCAGCGTACGATCGGCTTAGCCTGCATAATGTTCGCTCCTCGATAGCCTGGCTGCGCCGCCGTGTTCGCGCGGGAAGGCAGAGGGTAATCGAATTTCGCCCCGGCCTCCGGCCCGCGCTCGCAGCCGGCGGGGCATTGAACGGAGAGGTGTGCCATGAAAAAACGCAGGCTCGGTGCGCTCGAGGTGCCGGCGATCGGCTTCGGCTGCATGGTGCTGCCGGGGTTCTACTTTCCCGGCAGTGACGAGCAGGCCATCGCCACGCTGCGTCGTGCCGCGGAGATCGGCGTGAATTTCCTCGACACGGCCGACGCCTACGGCAGCGGCAAGAACGAGGAACTCGTCGGCCGCGCGATCAAGGGCCAGCGCGAGCGGTACATCATCGCAACCAAGTTCGGCAACGTCTGGAAGCCGGGGCTCGACTACGACGTCTGCGGTCGCCCCGAGTACGTTGCGCAGGCCTGCGAGGACAGCCTGAAACGCCTGGGCATCGACGTCATCGACCTCTACTACCAGCACCGCGTCGACCCGAACGTGCCGATCGAAGACACCGTCGGCGCCATGGCACGGCTCGTCGAGCAGGGCAAGGTCCGCCATCTCGGGCTTTCGGAGGCTGCGCCGCAGACCATCCGGCGGGCCCACGCCGTCCATCCCATCACCGCCCTGCAGACCGAGTATTCGCTCTGGACCCGCGAGGCCGAGGCGGAGATCCTGCCGCTGTGCCGCGAGCTGGGTATCGGCTACGTCGCCTACTCGCCCCTCGGACGCGGCATCTTCGGCGGCGAGATCCGCGGCACCGACAGCCTCGCCGAAAACGACCGCCGCAAGGCGCATCCGCGCTTCCAGGGCGAGAACCTTGCCGCCAACGTCCGGCTCGGCGAAGCGGTCGCCGCTGCGGCCAAGCGCAAGGGCTGCTCGCCGGCACAGCTGGCGCTTGCCTGGCTGCTGCACAAGGGCGATGACATCGTGCCGATTCCGGGCACGCGGCGCAGCGACCATCTCGAAGCGAACGCAGCTGCGGCGGACATCGCGCTCGGCGCGGACGAGGTCGCAGCGCTCGATGCCGCCTGCCCGATGGGCGCGGCCCAGGGCACCCGCTATCCGGCGGGCGCCATGAGCAAGCTGAACGGCTGAGGCGGCGATGACGAACATCGCACGGCTGCGCGGCTTCGTGCAGGACATGACGCGGCTCGTCGAGCGGCACGGCGCGAACGAGCCGCGAATGCTCGACGAGGGCGAGGCCTGTCTGCGCGCGCTCATCACGCACGACGACTGGCTGCCCGATGCCTTCGCCCAGCCCTCGCCCACGTCCTACCGCCAGTATCTGCTGTACTGCGATCCGCTGGAGCGCTTTTCCGTGGTGAGCTTCGTCTGGCTGCCGGGCCAGCGCACGCCGATTCACGACCACACCGTATGGGGCCTGGTCGGCGTCATGCGCGGCGAGGAGCAATGCGACGAATACGCCGATCCGGGGCAGGCCGCCGGGCCGCTGCGCCCGAGCGGCACGCATCGCGTGAAATCCGGCGATGTCGACCGCGTCTCGCCGCGGATCGGCGATGTGCACGTCGTGTCGAACGCGGGCCACGACCGGCCCGCGATCAGCATCCATGTCTACGGCGCGAACATCGGCGCCGTGCGCCGCCACAGTTTCGATCCCGCAACCGGCGTGCCGCGCGCGTTCGTTTCCGGCTACCACAACACCACGCTTCCCAACCTCTGGGACCGATCGGCGGAGACGGAACCCCGCTAGGCGACTAGGCCTTCGGCAGGAAGGCGGCGTCGACCTCGATGCGGTAGCCGTTCGCCAGTCGGTTGGTCTCGTTGGCCAGCCCGACAACCGCCATCAGCTCGGCGAACATCGCGTCGCTCATGCCCTTGGCCCGCGCACCCGCAGTATGCGAATAGCTGCAGTACTCGCAGCCGTTGGTCGCGCTGACCGCGACATAGATCATTTCCTTGATCAGCGGGTCCAGCGCGCCTGGCGCCATCACCTGCTTGACGTTGCCCCACAGCCGCGCGAGCGTCGGCGGGTCGTTGGCGAGCACCTTCCAGAAATTGTTGATCCAGTCGGTGCCGCGCGTTTTCATGATGTCGTCGTACACCGCCCTGACCTCGGGCGGCGCCTCCGCGTATTCGATCATCCCTACGAGCGCCACGGTTTCCTCCTTTCCGTCACGGGGCTATAGTATCCGTCGAGGCGCACTGAGCGAGGGACCGCATGGACGCGAAAACCGAGGACAAGGTGGTCAAGAGCGACGCGGAGTGGCAACGGCAGCTCACCCCCCAGCAGTTCAAGGTCGCGCGCCGCAAGGGTACCGAGCGCGCCTTCACCGGCGAGTACTGGGATCATCACGACGCCGGCGTTTACCACTGCGTGTGCTGCGGCGCCGAGCTGTTTTCCTCGGAGCACAAGTTCGACTCCGGCACCGGCTGGCCGAGCTACTGGCGTGCGATGGCCGACGCGAACGTTGCCACCGAGGAAGACTTCAGCTTCTTTATGAAACGCACCGAGGTGCACTGTGCGCGCTGCGACGCGCACCTCGGCCACGTGTTCGATGACGGCCCCGAGCCGTCGGGGCAGCGTTACTGCATCAATTCCGCATCGCTCAAGTTCGAAAAAGCCTGATCCGCGGGCTCGCGGCTGCCCTCGTCGGCCTGATAGCCGGCTGCGCGGCCCCCGAAGCCTACTTCCGATCCGCGCCCGACCCGCCGCCGGCCGCTCAGCCGCGGACGCTTGCGCAGTGGCCCTGGCAGGAACTCTGGACCGGCGTCGTGTTCAACGGCCAGAAAATCGGCTTCACGCGCCTCGAAATGGGTGTCGCGGCAGGAGCGCCGGAGCGCTTTGAAATCGCTTCCGAAGCCGCAATCCGGCTGCGCTTTCTCGGCGTCGACAAGCGCGTCAATCTGCGCGCGCTGGACCGGGTACGCCCGGACCTGACACTCGAGCGGTTTCGTTACCGCTACGAACTCGACGGCAGCCTGCTCGAAGTCGAGGGACACGCCGACGCAGAGGCGATCGTGTTTGTGGTCTTGGCCTCCGGCGTGCGCGAAGAGCGCCGCATCGCGCTCGATCGTGCCCTATACCCCGCAAGCGCCATCAACCTCCTGCCCGTGCTGCGTGGTCTGGCGCTCGAGCGCGAGTACCGCTACACCATCTTTCAGGGTGAAACGCAGACGCTCGCCGAGGTCGAACAGGCGATACGCGGCTGGGAATCGAGCGGCCTGTTTCCCGGCAGCGCCTTCAGGCTGCAGTCGCAGGTCGACGCGCTCGAGAGCACCACCTGGCTCGCGCCCGACGGGCGGCCGCTGCTCGAGCTTTCGCTCAGCGGGGTGCTGGTCTCCGCCCTCGAGGACGCCGACCGTGCACGGCGCGACCTGGTCACGGCGAGCCTCAACAAGCAGGAGGCATTGGTCGACTTCAGCCTGCTACGCGCCCCGCCCATCGAGGATGCCCGCCGCGTCTCGCGGCTCGCGATCGTCCTGGAAGACATGCCGCCCCGTATCGCGGTTCCATCGGACCCCGGTCAGCAGTGCACCCGCGAGCTGCAACGGGTGCACTGCACGATCGACCGCAGTCGTTCCGGCGGTGCGCTCGACGATGCGGCACGCCAGCGTTATCTGCGGCCGTCGGTTGCCGTGAGCAGCCTGGACGGCGAGATTGTCGCGCTGGCGCACAGGCTGTCTGCAGGCGCCGACAGTGCGGAAGCGCGACTGCAGGCCATCGTGCACTGGATGGACGCCAACATCGAAAAGCAGGCCGTCGACGCGTTCACGGCGGTCGAGGTGCTGCGCGCGGGGCGGGCTGAATGTCAGGGTCACGCCTACCTGCTGGCCGCCCTGGCGCGGGCGATGGGCCTGCCGGCGCGCATCGTCAATGGCATCGTCTACTCGACCGAGCATGCCGGCTTTCTCTACCACAGCTGGAACGAGGTCTGGCTGTCCGCCGCCGGCTGGCGACCGGTCGATGCGACCTTCGGCCAGTCGCTCGCCGACGCGACGCACGTCAAGCTGATCGAGGGGGAGCGCCCGGGCGAACTGCTGCCGCTGGTCGGCATGGTGGGACGCACCCGCATCGGGTCCGTCGCCGCCCTGGCACGCTGGTAGAATCGCGAAGCCTCGATGAAGTTCCTGTTCGACCTTTTCCCGATCATTCTGTTTTTCGTCGCCTTCAAGCTGGCGGACATCTACGTCGCCACGGGGGTTGCGATCGCGGCGACCTTCGCGCAGGTCGGCTGGCTGCGGCTGCGCGGCCGGCGCGTCGACCCCATGCTGTGGGCGAGCCTTGCGATCATCGTCGTCTTCGGCGGCGCGACCCTGTTGCTGCGCGACGAGACGTTCATCAAATGGAAGCCCACCGTGCTGTACTGGCTCTTCGCACTGACGCTCAGCGGCAGCCTGCTGTTCTTCCGCAAGAACCTGTTGCGCACGCTGCTCAGAAGCCAGGTCGTGCTGCCCGACTCGGTGTGGGCCCGCCTCAACTGGAGCTGGGCCGGTTTCTTTGCCTTCATGGGCGCGGCGAATCTGTACGTGGCCTACAGCTTCCCCACCGATTTCTGGGTCAACTTCAAGCTGTTCGGCGGTGTCGGGCTGATGCTGCTGTTCGTGATCGCGCAGGCGTTCTTCCTCTCCAAGTACATCGAAGAAGGCGGCAGCGAAACGTGAGCGTCGAAGCCGAGATTCGCGCGCGCCTCGCGGGACTCGAGCCCGAACTGATCGAACTCGTCGACGAGAGTGAACGCCACAGGGGTCACGCGGGCTGGCAGCCCGGTGGCGGCACGCATTGGCGGCTGCGCCTCGTTTCGCCCCGCTTCGCCGGCAAGACGACCCTCGCCCGCCACCGCATGGTGTATCAAACGCTTGGCGATCTGATGCAGCACCCGATCCATGCGCTCGCCATCCAGGCGCGCGCACCCGGCGAGCCAGAGACATGATTCTTTCCAGGAAAAGGACCCCGATGAACCGACCCCAGCTCTTGATCACGACCTTTTCGATCGTCGCGGCGCTGTCGGCGCCCGCGCTGCATGCGCAAAGCGACGCGGTGGCAACGGTCAACGGCGAGAAGATTCCCGGCAGCTACATGGAATTCATGCTGAGCACGCAGGAGGGCAGGCCGGCGGCGCAGAACCCCGAGCAGCTGCGCAACGTGATTCGCGAGAACCTCATCAACCAGGAAGTCGTTGTGCAGGAGGCAAAGCGCAGCGGGATGCTGGACAAGCCTGACGTGAAGGCTCGGCTCGCAATCGGCGAGCGCCGTGCGGTTGCGCAGCTGTACATGCAGGAGTGGCTCAAGGCGAACCCGGTGACCGATGAGGACGTACGCAAGGCCTACGATGAGGCGCGCGCGCAAGCGGGCGGCAAGGAGTACCACGCGCGCCACATTCTGGTCGACAACGAGGGCGACGCGCAGCGCGTCATTCGCGAGCTGAACGCGGGCGCGAGCTTTGAAACGCTTGCCTCGGAATCGAAGGATCCCGGCAGCAAGGCCCGTGGCGGCGATCTCGGCTGGGCGCTGCCGACGGTCTACGTCAAGCCGTTTGCGGACGCGATGGTGAAGCTCGACAAGGGCCAGACCACGTCCGCGCCGGTGCGCACCCAGTTCGGTTATCACGTGATCCGCCTCGATGACGTGCGCGATGTCCAGGTGCCGCCGTTCGAAAAGGTCGAGCAGCGCATTCGGCAGCAGCTCACGCAACGCAAAGTCGCGACCCGCGTCAACGAGCTGCGCGACAAGGCGAAGATCGAGTAGCCCGGTCGGCCGCGGCCATGAGCGCGGAGATCCTGCACCGCGAGGACGGGCCGCAGGGCGCCGAATTCCTGGTCGTGCACGGCAACCTGCTGGAGGAGCCGGCGGACGCGGTGGTCAACGCCGCCAACGGGCGCCTCGCACACGGCGGCGGAGTTGCCGGCATCTTGTCGCGCGCCGCGGGGCCGGCGATGCAGGAAGAATCGGACCGCATCGTGCATGCACGCGGCCCCCTGCCGACGGGCAGCGCCGTCACCACCGGCGCGGGCCAGCTGCCATTCAAGGGCGTGGTGCACGCCGTCGGACCGCGCCAGGGCGAAGGCGACGAGGCCGGCCTGCTGCTGCGCGCCCTGACCGCGGCATTCGAGCAGGCCAGTGCGGCCGGCTGGTCCTCGCTCGCCTTTCCCGCGGTATCGAGCGGCATCTTCGCGGTGCCGGTCGGCGTCTGTGCGCACGCCTATGTGCGCGCCGCGCGCGACTGGCTGGCGCGCAGCCCGCGCCCTGCCCTAAGAACGCTGCGCCTGTGCCTGCGCGACCAGCCGCTGATCGATGCGGTGCTCGCCGAGCTACGGCGCGCGTAAGGTTGAGCGCGGTTCGCGCGACTGACAGGGGTCACCCCGACCGAGGCTTGATGACATGAACCGGATCACCGCCCTGCTATTTGCCACCACCCTGCTCGCCAGTGCCCTCCAGCCTGCGGCAGCCGCAAGCGCGAAGGCCACGTTCGCCGCCGGCTGCTTCTGGTGCCTGGAAGAAGCGATGGACAAGGTTCCGGGCGTCCTCACGACGACGTCGGGTTACATCGGCGGCACGACGAAGAACCCGAGCTACGAGCAGGTGTCGAGCGGCCGCAGCGGCCATGCCGAAGCCGTGGAAGTCGTCTACGACCCGAGCAAGGTCAGCTACGAAACGCTGCTCGACGCGTTCTGGAAGAACCACGATCCGACGGTGACCAACCGCCAGTTCTGCGACGTCGGCTCGCAATACCGGCCGGCGATCTTCTACCACGACGCGGAACAGAAGCGCCTCGCCGAAGCCTCCAAGGCCAAGGTCATTCAGACCAAGACATTTCCGCAGGCGGTGCACACGCCGATCGAGCAGGCGGGCACCTTCTGGCCCGCCGAGGACTACCATCAGGACTACTACAGGAAGAATCCGGCGCGTTACAAGTATTACGTCACCGGCTGCGGCCGCTACCGGCGTCTAGAACAGCTCTGGGGCAAGCGCTAAATCAGAACTTGCGCACGCGCTCGATGTCGGAGACCCGCCCGCCGACGAAGGTGATCGTTGTAGTGAAGGGATCGGCGACAGTCGGCAGGTAGGTCCAGGTCGCGACCGACCAGCCCACACGCGCGGGCCCGCGCAGGTAGGGACCGACCTGCACGGTCGAGGGCGCCGCGTAGGCGATGCCCTGGTCGGCGCCGAAATCGGGAGGGCCCGCATAACCGAGCACCTCGCCCTCGGTCATGCCGCGCTGGATGCTGATGTACTTGCGAAACTCCAGGCCGCGCGGCTCCGGCGGCTCGGCGGCCGCGCGCTCGGCTGCGAGCCGCGCGTCCTCGGCCTGGCGCGCCGCGATGCGCTTTTCCATGCGCTCGCCCTGGCAGCGGATCGTGTAGCACTCCTGGGTATCGGGCGAGGGCTCGCCCGGCTGCGCCTGGATGGCGATGCGCTCGGCGGTCACGCCCGGCGGCGGCGGAGAATTCGAAAAGTGCGTCGTGCCCGCGGCATCGACCCAGCGGTAGACCTGTTGTGCCGCGACGTCGATCGTCGCCAGCGCGAGGCACAGCGCGACCCCAAGCAGACGCAGAGACGCTTGCAGTTTCCCAGGCCAATCAGACACCTAGAACTCCATCCAGCGAGGCACAAGCAACTGCCGATGTCTGCAATGATATGCCAGCACGCCGCAGCTGCGGGGCGCTCACCCGCTTTGATCAATAGGTGCTAAATCCTATGTCGCCTCCTGCTGAGCGCCTGGCAAACGGTCGTGGACCACCGGCGCGGACGCGGCAAAGCCGGCGCAAAGGCCGCCGGTTTCGCCGGTCCGCAAACGGGAACTTCGCGCCTACTTCTTCTTCTCCTTGCAACTCGGGTCGTCGGGTGTCTTCTTGCAGTCCACCGGCGGTTTCTGTTGAGTGTCGCTCGAACCCGCAAGCGCGGCGCCAACCGAGCCGCCAACGAGGCCGGCGGCGAGAAGCAGCAGCGCGAACTTGGAAAGTGCCTGTTTCATCTGAGATCTCCTAACGATCGGGATTGAGAAAGAGTCCGTCGGACTCGCCTGGCACTAAGCGCGCTTCGTGCCAGCCCATGGAAATCCCCTGGATTCAGCGAGTTGACGCACAGCGCGCGGTACGCCCGAGGGGCGCGCTGTCGCCCGCCCGTTGCAGCCCGCATTCGCGGGATGCGCCAAGCGACTGATTGGTCGACGTTAGTGCCTGTGACCCAAAACAGACAGGAACAGCGCCTGGCTAGCGGCCACCGGAGACGTCAATCACCGCGCCGTGCACGTATGAGGCGGCGTCGGATGCCAGCCAGAGGACGGTTTCAGCAATCTCCTGCGGTGAGCCGGCGCGACCGATCGGCACCGTCGGAGCCACCGCGTCGATGGTCGCCTGGCCGCCGTGGGCTTCGTGAATGGCGGTCTCGATCATGCCTGGACGAATCGCGTTGACGCGCACCCCCTCCTTGCCGACTTCCTTCGCCAGACCGACCGTCATGCTGTCCAGGGCGCCTTTGCTCGCCGCGTAAGGCGTCTCCGATGGCAGGCCGCCGTGGCGCGCGGCCACCGAGGATATCGTCACAATCGAGCCCCCCGTGCCGCCGTGCCGGGTCGACATGCGGCGCAGGGCCTCACGATTGCAGTAAAAGACGCTGAAGGTGTTGGCGGCGAAGACCTGCTCCAGCAGGCTCCGATCCATTTCGTCCGCGCGACATTGCCGTCCGATGATGCCCGCATTGTTGACCAGCACGTCCACCCGGCCGAGCTGGCGGTCGACCTCGGCAAACAGCCGCTTGACCTCGTCGTCGCGGCTGACGTCGGCCTGCAGGGCGACCGCGCGCTGTCCCTGCGCGCGGATCTCGCTCGCGATCGCCTCCGCCGGTCCCTGGCTGCGCGCGTAATTCACGCAGACGTCATAGCCGCGCGCCCCGGCGAGCCGCGCAACCGCCGCGCCGATGCCACGTCCCGCGCCCGTCACCACCATGATTTTCGCCATGCTCTGTTCTGCTCCGTTCAGCGGCGCGCGACGCTGATCGCGCGCCAGATCTTTTCACTCGTCAGCGGCATGTCGAGCGCCTTGACCCCGAGCGGCGCCAGCGCATCGAGCACCGCGTTCACCAGCGACGGACAGGCGCCATGGGTGCCCGCCTCGCCGGCGCCTTTCGCACCCAGCGGGTTGAGCGCGGTCGGCGAATGCTCGTCGAACGCCGTCCGCATGACGGTCGGCATGTCGCTCGCACGCGGCATGGCATAGTCCATCAACGAGCCCGTGAGCAGCTGGCCGCTCTCGGGATCGTAGACGCAGTGCTCGAGCAGCGCTTGGCCGAAGCCCTGCGCCATGCCGCCGTGCATCTGCCCCTCGGCGACCAGCGGGTTGACGACGGTCCCGATGTCGTCGACCGCCGTATGCCGGGTGATTTCCAGCACGCCGCTTTCGGGATCGATCTCCACCTCGCAAATCTGGCAGCCGTTCGGCCAGCTCTGCCCCCCAACCGTCTTCTCCGCGCGAGCGACGATCTGGCCGCCCGGCGCGCGCGAGGCGAGCGCGCGCAGCTCGATCGTCCGGTCGGTGCCGCCAACGCGAAAGGCGCCATCGGCGAACTCCAGATCCGCCTCCGCAGTCTCGAGTGCCTCCGCCGCCAGCGCGCGTGCGGCTTCGATGAGGGCCAGCGCGCCCTCGCGTACCGCGCTGCCACCGACTTGCAGGCTGCGCGAGCCTCCGGAGCCACCGCCGGACACAATCAGGTCAGTGTCGCCCTGGATGGTGCGTACCACAGCCGGCTCGACACCGAGCGCATCGGCTGCGATCTGTGCATAGGCGGTCGCCAGGCCGGTGCCCATCGACTGCGTGCCGGAGTGCACCGTCACAGCGCCCGCGCCGTCGATCGACATGCGCACCTCCTCGACCAGCCGCGCGCTGCCGGTCACTTCGATGTAGAACGCCAGACCGCGTCCGGCGAGGCGCCCGCGCCGTTGCGCATCCTTGCGGCGCTGCTCGAATCCGTCCCAGTCCGCCAGCTTGAGCGCACGCCCGAGCAAGGCGGGAAAATCGCCGCTGTCGAAGACCGCGCCGACCGCGTTTTCGTAAGGCAGCTTCGCCGGCGGCACCAGGTTGCGCCGGCGCAGCGCGACCGGGTCGACCTCCAACTCGCGCGCGGCACGCGAAACCAGCCGCTCCATGAGATAGCCCGCCTCCGGGCGCCCGGCGCCGCGGTAGGCATCGACCGGCACCGTATGGGTGAACAGCATCCGCACTTCGTGGTCGATGAGTGGAATGTCGTAGGCGCCGGTCGCGGCACGTACGCCGGACATCGCCGGCACCGAGGCACCGAAGTTGGAGACATAGGCACCGATGTTCGCCAGTGTGCGAATGCGCAATGCGAGAAAGCGGTGCTCGGCATCCAGCGCGAGCGCCGCCTGGCTCACGTTGTCGCGCCCGTGCGCTTCGGCGAAAAACATCTCGGAACGATCGCCGCGCCAACGCACCGGCCGGCCGAGCTGGTGCGCGGCGAACAGCAGCGCGGCGTATTCCGGGGCACCATGGCCGCGCAGTCCAAAGGATCCGCCCAGATCGTTGCAGGTCACGCGCAGCTTTTCCTTGGCGATGCCGAGCGTGCCTTCGGCCAGCTGCAGGCGCAGCGCGTGCGTATTCTGTGTCGGGCAGTGCAGATGGTATTTGTCGGTCGCGGCATCGTACGTGGCGATCGCCGAGCGTGGCTCGAGGGGATTGCCGACGACACGGTTATTGACCAGCGCGATCTCGACCACCTGCGTGGCGCGGGCAAAGGCCGCATCGACCGCCTTGGCGTCGCCCTTGCGGTAAACCGCTGCGATGTTGCCGTAGCCCGGGAGGAAGGCCTGCGGCCAGACCCGCGGCGCGTCGTCCTGTCCGCTCGCGGCAAGCTCGGTCACTGCGGGCTTCGGCGCCCAGTCGATCTCGATCCGCTCGGCCGCGTCGCGCGCCTGCTCGCGCGTCTGCGCCACCACCATCGCGACCGGATCGCCAACGTAGCGTGCCGCATCCGGCGTGAGTGCGTAGCGCGGCGCATCCCGCATCGGCTCGCCGTCCGGCCGTTTGTGCATGCGGTTGAACGGCAGCGGCCTGAGGCCGGCGGCAACGATGTCGTGCCCAGTGTACACCGCCAGCACGCCGGGCGCGGCACGCGCCGCGCTGACGTCGATCGTGCGAATCTCGGCATGCGCGTGCGGCGAGCGATGAAACACGGCATGCGCCGCTCCCGGCGCGTCGAGGTCGTCGGCGTAGCGTCCACGTCCGCTCAGCAGCGCGTCGTCCTCGAGACGGCGCAGCGGGTGGCCGATCCACTGACTGTGGGCGTGCTGCGTCATCGTTCAGCGTCCGCGGAACACGGGCTTGCGCTTCTGCATGAACGCCGTGCGCCCCTCCCGGTAGTCCTCGCTGTTGAAGCAGGCGTCGATGCGCCGCTTGAGCTCGGCGAGATCGCGCGCCGACTCGGTCTCGATCACCTGCCGGATGCCGAACTTCACCTCCGACAGCGTGAGCGGCGCATTTTCCGCCACCAGCGTGAGGTATTCGCCGAGCGCAGCATCGAGCTCGGCCACCGGCACCACGCGATTGACGAATCCCATGCGCAGCGCGTCCGCCGCGTCGAACTTGCGCGCGCTGAAGAAGATGTCTGCAGTGTTCGCCGCCCCCATGAGGTCGACGAAACGCTTCAGGCCGGGATAGTTGTAGCCCAGGCCGAGACGGCCGGCCGGCATGCGGAACACCGCATCATCCGCGGCGATGCGCAGGTCGCAGGCTGCCGCGAGCCCCAGGCCGCCGCCAAAGCAGATGCCGCGAATGCGCGCGATCACCGGCTTGTCGCAGCCGATGGGCGCGAGATAGGCCGCCTCCACCGACTTGTTGTACGTCGTCTGCGCCTCCGCGCTGGCGCGCGCGCTCTCGAACTGGGAAATGTCGGCGCCCGAGATGAATGCCCGCTCTCCGTCGCCGGTGACCACGACCGCGCGCACCTCCGGATCGGCATTGAACGTTTGCATCGCCTGGGGGAACGCCTGCCACATGTCCTGGCTCACCGCGTTGTGCTTGGCGACGTTGGAAAACACGATCCAGCCGATCGCGCCTTCCTTGCGCGTGAGAAGTCTGCCTGCCTGCGGGGCGTTCATCAGATCACCTTGTCCTTTTTCAGTTGCGCGAGATCCGCGTCGCGGTAGCCGATCTCTTTCAAGATTTCCTCGGTGTGCTCGCCGAGCTCGGGCGATGCACAGGCCATTGACGCCGGCGTACGCGTCAGCTTGACCGCCTGGTTGACGATGCGGAAATCGCCCAGCCGCGGATGATGCACGGTCGCCGCCGCCTCGAGATGCTGCACCTGCGGATCGCTGAACACCTGATCCATCTGGTAGATCGGCCCGCAGGGCACGCCCGCGGCATTGAGGATCTCGACCCACTCGGCGGTGGTCTTCGTCACGGTCGCCTTCTCGATTTCGGCGTTGAGCGCTTTGCGGTTTTCGGCCCGGTTCGCCTGACCGGTGAAACTCGCCTGCTTCAGCATCTCCGGTCGCCCGAGCGCCTCGCACAGCCGCTGCCACATGCCGTCGCCCGAGGCCGCGATGTTCATGTGCCCGTCCCGGGTGCGATACGCCGAGGTCGGCATGCTCGTCGGATGGTCGTTGCCGACCTGCGGCGGCACCTCGCCCTTCATCACGAAGCGCGCCGATTGAAAGTCGTTCAGCGCGATCTGTGACTGCAGCAGACAGGACTGCACCCACTGCCCTTCGCCGGACGCCTCGCGCTCGAGCAGCGCGGTCATGATGCCGAGCGCGGCGAATAATCCCGCCGAGACATCGGCGATCGCCGTGCCGGCGCGCATCGGTCCCTCGCCCGGACGGCCGGTGATCGACATGAACCCGCCCATGCCCTGTGCGATCTGGTCGAAGCCGGGCCGGTTGCGGTACGGACCGTCCTGGCCGAAGCCCGAAATCGAGGCCAGGATGATGCGCGGGTTGACGGCCTTCAGCGCGGCATAGTCGAAGCCGAGCCGCTGCTTGACGTCCGGGCGGTAGTTCTCGGCCAGCACGTCGGCGGTCTCTACCAGCTTCATCAGGATCGCGCGCCCCGCCTCGGTCTTCAGGTTGAGGGTGATCGAGCGCTTGTTGCGATGCAGGTTCTGGAAATCGGGGCCGTCGCGATCGCCGCCCATGCCTTCGTTCGGATCGACGCCCGGCGGCGACTCGATCTTGATGACGTCGGCGCCGAAGTCGGCCAGCTGCCGAACGCAGGACGGCCCGGCGCGCACGCGCGTGAGATCGAGAATGCGGAAGCGCGCCAGCGCGCTGGAGGCAGGTCGATGTGGCATGGGGAACCCCGTAAAGCGCCCGATTATCGTGGGATCGATCGGCGAGCGGCAAGCCGTTTCGCTGCACACAAAGCACCCCAGCGCGCGCTCGGATAAGCTACCCGCAGGAAATCCCGGCCATGCACGATCTCGTCATCCGGAATGCCACGCTGGTCGACGGCAGCGGCGCTGCGCGACGCAGCGTCGACGTGGCGATCGACAGCGACCGCTTTTCCGCGGTGGCCGACGTCGTCGGCGCCGGGCGGCGCGAGATCGACGCAGACGGTCTGCTGCTGACGCCGGGCTGGGTCGACATTCATACCCACTACGATGGCCAGGCCACCTGGGATCCTCTGCTCACACCCTCGTCCTGGCACGGCGTCACCAGCGTGGTGTTCGGCAATTGCGGCGTGGGGTTCGCCCCGGTGAAGCGCGGTGCCGAGCGCTACTTGATCAACCTGATGGAGGGCGTCGAAGACATTCCCGAGTCGGTGCTGGCCGAAGGCATCGACTTCCGCTGGGAGTCCTTCGGCGAGTATCTCGACGCGCTGGCCGCGATGCCGCGCATCATGGACGTGGGTGCGCAGATGCCACACGGCGCACTGCGCTTTTACGTGATGGGCGAGCGAGGAGCGGATCACGCGCAAGCGCCGAGCGCCGCGGAGATCGAGCGCATGGCGGGTCTGCTCGAAGAGGCGCTGGCACTGGGGGCGTTGGGGCTCACCACCTCACGCACCCTCAAGCACCGCGCCAAGGACGGCCGCTACACGCCGAGCCTGAGCGCCGCTGAGCCCGAGCTGGCCGGACTCGCGCATGCCATGCGCCGCGCCGGGCGTGGCGTGATCGAGGTGAATTCGGATTTCGAGGGCGGCGACTTCGAGCGCCTGCGCCAGGTCGCCGAGCTGTCGCAGCGCCCGCTCACGGTGCTGCTCCTGCAGATGCATCACGTCCCGGACCGCTGGCGCGAAACGCTCGCGGGCATCCGTGCCGCACGCGCCGCAGGGCTCGAGGTGACCGGCCAGGTCGGCTCGCGCGCCATCAACATCATGATGGGGCTCGAAGCCACCGTGCATCCGTTCGTGACGCATCCGCTGTGGACGGCGATGGCGGATCTCTCCCCCGTCGAGCGCAGCCACCGCATTCGCAGCGACACCGTGCTGCGACGCCGCCTGTGGGCCGAGCGCCCGGACGACAGCCACACGCGTTGGATCGCCGGACTGCTGGAGCGCACCTTCCAGTTCAGCGAGCCGCTCGATTACGAGCCCGTTCCTGCGCGCAGCGTCACTGCGGTCGCGCGCGCAGCGAACCGCGATCCGTTCGAGGTGGCGCTCGACTGGCTGCTCGAGAACGAGGGGCGTGCGCTGCTGCTGCACACCTTCGAGAACTACTACGACGGCGACCTCGAAGTCATCCGCGAGATGCTGCAGGACCCGGCGACGATCAGCGGGCTCGCCGACGCGGGTGCCCACGTCGGCCTGCTCTGCGATGCGGGCGCACCCACCACGATGCTCACCCATTGGGCGCGCGACCGGACTCGAGGACCCCGGCTGCCGCTCGAGAGCCTGGTGAAAAAGCAGACGCGCGATACCGCGCTGGCCTACGGCCTGCGCGATCGCGGGCTCGTCGCCCCTGGATACAAAGCCGACTTCAACCTGATCGACTTCGAGCGCCTGCGCGCGCGACTCCCGCAATTGATCTACGACCTGCCGGCCGGCGGCAGGCGCTTGGTGCAGCGCGCCGACGGCTACCGATCCACCTTCGTCTCGGGCGTCGAAGTGATGCACGAAGGTGAGCCGACCGGCGAACTGCCGGGACGGCTGGTGCGCGGGCCCCAGGCCGACGCGCATGCGCGCGCCCCTTCGAGCGCGGCGGTCTCCGGCTAGCTGCGGGGTGGCGCGTTACTGCGCCTGCGATCACGCGCCGAGTTCGAGCCTCGAGGCGATGCCGCCCTTGTCCGCGGTACTCGGCTCGACCTTTCCGATCGCGACCCGCGTGGCGTCGAGCGCGGTACCTTCGGTGAGCCCGCGCCGCACTTCGACCCCGCGCTGCTGCGCCAGTTGCGCGAGCGCCGCCTCGGGACGCGGCGCACGGCGCGCCAGGTCGTCGAACAGCGCCCGGTAGAACGCCTCGTCCTCGCTGCCCTGGCCCACCAGGGCCAGCGCCGGATTCACCCGCTTCGCCGGACGCCCGGCAGACTGCTCGAACCTGGCCTGGAATGTCGCGACCGCGCCTTCCCCACCGCGCTCGGTCGCAATGGCCTCGAGCGCCCGCTGCGTCTTGGCATCGCGTAGCGCGGGCTGCACGGGATCCTCGCCCGGCTCGAGCGTCACGCCGAGCTGGCGGGCGAGCGCCACGCGCAATGCGCGCTCGTTGATCGCGCGGCCGTCCGCCACAGGATCGACGCCGCCGTGCACGGTCAGCGCGTCCCGGATCGAAGGACACGGCATCGGCGGCACCGCCGTCGCCGTCGCCGAGCGCCGCCCCGAGCACGCGGAACGGCGCCGAGACAAGCTTGCCGAGCACGTTGCCGAGCGCGCTCATGACCACGCCACCGATACTGAACTCGGGGTGGTCAATGTCGCCTTCCACAGGCACCGCCAAGTCGATCTTGCCCTCGCTGTCTTTCAGCAGCGCGACCGCCAGATCGAGGGGCAGGTCTTTCGCATCCGGACTGTCCACGCGCTCGCCGAGCGTAAAGTTGCGCAGCAGGATCGTGTTGTTTCCCTTGAGCGCGTTGTTCTCGATCTTGTACTGCAGGCCGACGTCAAGCCGCCCGGAGGCGATCTTGCGCCCGGCGAAGGTCGCCGTGTACGGCGACAGCGTGGTCATCTCGACGTTGCGGAACCCGACGCCGATATCGGTAAAGGCCTTCGGCTGAAACGGCGCGAGCTGGCCGTCGACCCGCACATCGCCGTACTGCCCCACCCCGCCCTCGAACTTCAGCGTCGTACGGCTCTTCGGGTCAGAGGAGATCCGGCTCGCCGCGCCCTGCAACGTGTGGACCTTCGTCGCGAAGGGCAGCACCAGGCTGAGGTCCGCGAAGTCCACTGCCCCACTCTCGACGCGCACCCTGCCCACCGAAACCGCGGTCCCATTGGCGGCCGATTTGGCCGCTGTGCCCCCCTCCGCCGGGGGCGTCGGACTCGCGGCGTCGGCCTTGAGCACCTTGGTGAGATTCACGCTGCGATCCTTGAATACGACGATCTTCGCGCCCGGTTCGCGCAGCAGTACTTCCTGCACGTCGATGCGCGCGGGATCGCTGCTGTAGCGCACCCCCTTCGCCTCGAATGCCTTCCAGGCGAGAAAACGCTCTTTGCTGTCTGCTTCCTCGAGCAGCAGGCGCGCGACCGTCAGCTCGCCCGCGGCAGAAAGCGTCGGGCGCTCGCCCGTCTTGCGGAACGTGACCTGCGCATTACCCGACACGTCGCCGGACTTGAGCCGCAGCACCGTGAGCTTGGAAACCAGCGGCGCCAACGGCTGGATCGAGATCTGCTCGAGCCCCACGCGCGCATCGGCGCTGTCCCCCGCAATCGCGAACCGCCCCGCCGCCTGGACCCGGCCCTCCTGGGCGAGAATCAGCTTCGCGTCATAGGAAACCACCGCCTTCGAGTCGTTGCTGATGTCGCGTAACGCGGCCGTGAAATCCTTGATACCCACGGCGAGCGGCGGCTGCGTCGTTTCGTCGCGATAGGACGCCTGGAACTGCTCGAGCGCCAGCTGCTCGAGCGAGAACGCCCATGGCCTGCCTTCCTCAGCTGCGCGGCGCCCGGCGGCGATCACCTCGCGCTGAATCTTGCCCTCGTCGGCGGGATCGAGCACGTTGATGCCGCGCACACTGCCGTCTGGCGCACGCACGATCTTGGTCGCGCCGCCTCTCACGACGACCCGCGGCAATCGAATCGTGCGCGCGCCGACGTCGATGCTGCCGTCCTCGAGCGCCACTCGCTCAAAGTGCAGCAGCGGGGCATCGCCCGTCGCGCCACCGGTCACCGCCGAAAGCTCGACGTTCAACCCGGTCAGCCTCAGCGCAGGATCGCTGCCGTCGGCCAGCTCCGCGTCCAGGGCAAAACGCAGGCCCGCCGAGGCGGCGCCGATCTCGCTTGGCGCAGCGCGGCTCGCGTCACGATAGCGGAAGCCGACCGATTCCACCCTCGCCTCGTCGACGCGGAGCTTCCATGGCGCGGCCTTGACGGATGCGGACGCCTGCGCGGTGTCCTGACCGCCGTCTGTGGTGCCGCGCCGGACGATCTTCTGCCAGTCGAGCACGCCTTGCCGATCGACGTCGAGCGAAACACGACCACCACGGACGGACAGCACGGGAACCGTCAGCGCGCGCGCCGCGAGATCGAAGCGCGCGCCCTCGAGCTGCAGGCTTTCGAGCTCGAGCAGCGACTCCGCGGTATCCGCGAACGCAAGCCCCAGGCCGCTGAGCTGCGCCTTGAGCGGGTCGATCTTCAGCACCGGCCCGTCGCGCCCATAGCTCAATTGATAGCTGAGCTCGGCGTCGAGCGTGCCCCTGGGTTCCCGGAGCGCGAGCCGGTCGCGCAGCAGCGGCCAGGCCGACGCGAGCGTCACTGCCGTTGCGCGCAGACGCCCGGTCGATGCGACGGGTTGCAGGGAGACTTCGCCCTCCCAGTCCAGCACACCGCCGCCTGGTAGCTTCGCATTGATGCGATACGGTCCCTTGCGCCCCGCCAGCGTGGAGATGTCGCTCAGCTCGATGTTCAGCGGCGAGATGTCCAAGCGCGCAGGCGCCGACCCCGAGCGGTCCGTCATGCCGAGACGACCGCCGGACACCGCGATGTGCTGCAGAATCGCGCGCGGCGGCGCCGAAGACGGCTCGACCTCAGACGACCCGGAGGCGGACCGATCGTCGGCCAGCTGCGCGAGGTTCAGACGGCCGTTCGCTCCGATGACGAGTTCCAGTGCGGGTCGCTCGAGCCGGATTTCCGCGACCGTCCAGGCCCAGCGCAGCAGGCTTTTCACCTCGAGGTCGACGAACAGCCGATCGAACGCGGCGATCGGCTCGCCGTCCTGCTCCTGGAGCCTGAAATCCCGCGCGTCCAGGGTGAGGAGAAACGGATTGATGCGGACCCGGCCGAGCTGTGCCTTGCGCTTGAGGCTTTCCTGCGCGTAGACCGGAACGTAGTGCTGGACCAGACGCGGCGCGACCCAGAAGCCGAGCGCGGCATAAAGCGCGACCAGCAGGGCAAGGGCAATCGCCCAGCGGCGCCAGCGCCGTGGTCGTGACGGCCTGGGCGCTGCGTCGGAGGTGTCGGCGTGCTCGGCTGTGCTCATGTGAAAAGGGATTGTGCGGCGTGCAGTTGGAGGCGCGTCCGCGCCGCGAGGCGGCGCGGGCAGTCTACGGTCGGCGGCGCTTAGACAGATTCTCCCGCGTCTACTCGACGTCGTCGATCCAGGCCTGCTGGATCGCCTCGAGGATCTTCTCGCCGCTGCGCCTGGGGTCGTCGTCGAAGCCCGGCAGCTCCTGGACCCAGCCGTACAACTCGGTGAAGCGCACCGTCTTCGGGTCGACGTCGGGGTGCGCGTCGGACAAGGCGATGGCGATGTCCTGGATATCGGTCCACTTCATGGCTGAGCCTCCTGCCTAGTGCTCCTCGCGGGCGTAGTTGATCGTGTACTTGGGGATTTCGATCACCAGGTCCGCGTCGCGCAGTTTGGTCTGGCATGAAAGGCGGGAGTTCGCCTCCAGTCCCCAGGCCTTGTCGAGCATGTCCTCCTCCTTTTCCTCCGCCTCGTCGAGCGAATCGAAGCCCTCGCGCACCACGACATGGCAGGTCGTACAGGCGCAGGACTTCTCGCAGGCGTGCTCAATCTCGATGCCGTTTTCGAGCAAGGCGTCGAGAATCGAGCTGCCCTCGGCTGCGTCGATCTCGGCACCCGCCGGGCACAGTTCGGCGTGCGGCAGGACTTTCAGCTTCGGCATCAGGCGTCGAAGTTCGCGATCTTCTGTCCTGCCAGCGCACGCTTCACACTGACATCCATGCGCCGCGCCGCGAAGGGCTCGGTCGTCCGGTTGAGCGCCTCCGAGGCACGCTTGATGGCGCGGTGATCACCCGATTCCATGGCGGCGGCCAACGCCACCCTGCTGCGGTCGATTTCGGCACGCTCCGCATCCTCCAGCAGCGTGCCGTCCGCGGCCAGTGCGGCGTCCACTGCAGCCAGCAAACGACGCGCTTCGACCGTCGCCTCCTGCAGTGCGCGCGCATGCATGTCGTCCTTGGCGTGCTCGACCGAGTCGCGCAGCATGCGCTCGATGTCGCGGTCGGCAAGCCCGTATGAGGGCTTCACACTCACCGACGCCTCGACGCCCGTCGTCGCCTCGCGCGCACTCACCGCCAGCAGGCCATCGGCGTCGACCTGAAAGGTCACGCGGATGCGCGCCGCACCCGCCGTCATCGGCGGGATGCCGCGCAGCTCGAATTTGGCGAGCGAGCGGCAATCCGCGACCAGTTCGCGTTCGCCCTGCACGACGTGAATGCTCATCGCCGTCTGCCCGTCCTTGAAGGTGGTGAACTCCTGCGCCCGGGCCGCTGGAATCGTCGTATTGCGCGGGATGATCCGCTCGACCAGGCCACCCATCGTTTCGATGCCGAGAGAAAGCGGAATCACGTCGAGCAGCAGCCAGTCTTCGCCCTGCGGCTTGTTTCCGGCCAGCACGTTCGCTTGCATCGCCGCGCCCAGGGCGACGACCTTGTCCGGATCGAGGTTGTTCAGCGGGTCACACCGGAAAAAATCCGCCACCACGCGCTGAATTTCCGGCATGCGCGTCGCGCCGCCCACCATCACCACGCCGTTCACGTCGGCGACCGTGAGCCCGGCGTCGCGCAGCGCCTTGCGCGTCGGCCCGAGGGTCTTCTGCACCAGCGTGTGGGTGATGCGGCAGAAGGTCTCGCTCTGCAGCGTGAGGTCGACCAGCTCGCCACTCGACAGGCGCGCCGTCAACGGCGCCTCGCCGTGCGCGGTCAGTGTTTCCTTTGCTTCGCGCGCCTTGCTGTACAGCAGGCGCGCGTCGCGCGGCTCGAGCAGCGACAGCCCTGCCGCCTCCAGCACCCAGCAGAAGACACGGTGATCGAAATCGTCGCCGCCGAGCGCGGCATCGCCGTTGGTGGCAAGGACCTCGAATACGCCGCGCGACAGTCGCAGGATGGAGATGTCAAAGGTGCCGCCGCCGAGATCGAACACCGCGTACACGCCCTCCGCCGCGTTTTCGAGGCCGTAGGCGATCGCCGCAGCGGTCGGTTCGTTCAGCAGACGCAGCACGTTAAGCCCGGCAAGCGTGGCCGCGTCCTTGGTCGCCTGGCGCTGTGCGTCGTCGAAGTACGCCGGCACCGTGACCACCGCGCCGCTCAGCTCGCCTCCGAGCGACGCCTCCGCGCGTGCGCGCAGGGTCTTGAGGATCTCGGCCGACACCTCGACCGGGCTCTTCACGCCCGCCACGGTCCGCAGCTGCACCATGCCCGGGGCGTCGACGAAGTCGTACGGGGCATTCTCGATGTGCGCGATGTCGCGCTGGCCGCGCCCCATGAAGCGCTTCACCGAGACGATCGTGTTCTTCGGGTCCGTGGCCTGGCTGACCTGCGCCGCATAACCGACTTCGCAGCCACCGTCGCGGCGGTAGCGCACCACCGAGGGCAGTAGGACGCGCCCGCGCTCGTCGGGCAGAGTGACCGCCACGCCGTGCCGCACGGTCGCGACAAGCGAATTGGTCGTGCCGAGATCGATGCCCACCGCGAGCCGGTGCTCGTGCGGCGCGGTCGACAGCCCGGGTTCGGAGATCTGCAGCAGTGCCATGACGCCGTCCCGCTCAGGCCTCGATCGAGTCGTAGGCCGAGGCGATCTCCGCATCGAGCCGCTCGAGGAACTTGAGCTCACGCACCATCCCGGCCGCGCCGACGAAATCCCGGGCGGCGTCGATGCGCTCGGCCAGCTGCGCCTCGACCCGCGTGCGCTCCGCCCCAAGCTCGGCACGCAGGGCGTCGAGCGCGTCGGCATCGCGCCCCTCGGAGGCCGCTTCGAGCGCCTCGCGCAGGGTCATCTGTCGCTCGAGGAACTCGGTCGGCATCGCGGTGTTCGTCTCGAGCGCGACGTCCACCCCGTTGAGTTCCAGCAGGTGCCGCGCGCGCTCGAGCGGATTCTGCAGCACGCGATAGGCCTCGTTGACCCGTGTCGTCCACTGCATCGACGCCCGGCGCTCTGCGTCGCCGGCGTGCGCGAAGCGGTCGGGATGGATGCGCCCCTGGATCTCGCGGTAGGCGCGGTCCAGCGCCGCGCGATCCAGCGCGAAACCCGGTTCAAGTCCGAACAGCTCGAAGTGACTCTGCATCAGCACCAAAAACGAAGGGGCCTGCGCCCCTTCCGATTATCCTCCTGGATCCGTTGCAGCGAACCACCGTGCGGCGCCGCGAGCGCATCTCGCTCGTCGGCCGCTCGCCCGGGGCTGCTGCAATCTAGACGTTGAAACTCTCGCCGCAGCCGCACTCGTCCTTGACGTTGGGATTGCGGAACTTGAACCCCTCGTTCAGGCCTTCGCGCGCGAAATCGAGCTCGGTCCCGTCAAGGTAGGGCAGGCTCTTCGGATCGACCACCACCTTCACGCCGTGGCTTTCGAAGGCAAGATCGTCCGGATTCATTGCGTCGGCGAACTCGAGCTTGTAGGCCATGCCCGAGCAGCCCGAGGTGCGAACCCCGACACGCAATCCCACGCCCTTGCCGCGCTTGGCAAGGAATGTCTGCACGTGCTGTGCCGCGCGTTCGGTCAGCGTTACCGACATCGGTCTGCTCCTAGCCGAGTGCGACTTTCTGCTCGGTCGCCGCTTCCGCCGCAGGGGCCACTTCTTTGCCGTGATGCTTGCGATAGTCCGCAATCGCGGCCTTGATGGCGTCCTCTGCGAGGATCGAGCAGTGGATCTTCACGGGCGGCAGTGCCAGTTCCTCGGCAATTTGGGTGTTCTTGATGCCCTCCGCCTCGTCGAGCGTCTTGCCCTTCACCCACTCGGTGACGAGCGAGCTGGAGGCGATCGCCGAGCCACAGCCATAGGTCTTGAAGCGCGCGTCCTCGATGACGCCGTCCGCACCGACCTTAATCTGCAGCTTCATCACATCGCCGCAGGCCGGCGCGCCGACCATGCCGGTGCCAACCGACCCATCGCCCTTGTCGAACGAGCCGACGTTGCGTGGATTCTCGTAATGATCGATGACTTTGTTGCTGTATGCCATTTTTCTCTCCTGCCGAAAACTTGCGACTGCTTACTGTTCTTTCCGAAAGTCACGCACTGCGGCGCGGTTCTTCAGTGTGCCGCCCATTGCACCGAATTCAGATCGACGCCATCCTTGTACATCTCCCAGAGCGGCGACATCTCGCGCAATTTCGCCACCTTGGTCTTGAGGTGGTCAACGGTGTAGTCGACCTCCTCCTCGGTGGTGAAACGGCCGAGGGTAAAGCGAATCGACGAGTGCGCCAGTTCATCGGAGCGGCCGAGCGCGCGCAGCACGTACGACGGCTCGAGCGATGCCGACGTGCAGGCCGAGCCCGACGACACCGCGATGTCCTTTACCGCCATGATGAGCGACTCGCCCTCGACGAAATTGAAGCTGACATTCAGGTTATGCGGCACGCGCTGCTCGACGTCGCCGTTGACGAAGGCCTCCTCGATCTCGGTGACGCCTTTCAGCAGACGGTCGCGCAACGCTCGGATGCGTTCGTTCTCGGTCGCCATTTCGAGTCGCGCAATGCGGAAGGCTTCGCCCATGCCGACGATCTGGTGCGTCGGCAGCGTGCCGGAGCGAAAGCCCCGCTCATGCCCGCCGCCGTGGATCTGCGCTTCCAGACGCACGCGCGGCTTGCGCCGGATATACAGTGCACCCATGCCCTTCGGGCCGTAGGTCTTGTGCGCCGAAAACGACATCAGGTCGACCTTCAGCGCCTTCAGGTCGATCGGGCACTTGCCCGTCGCCTGCGCCGAGTCGACGTGGAACAGCGCGCCGTGACGCTTGACGATCTCGCCGATCGCAGCAATGTCCTGAATCACGCCGATCTCGTTGTTGACGAACATCACCGAGACCAGGATCGTGTCCTTGCGGATCGCCGCCTCGAGCTGCCGCAGGTCCAGCAGCCCGTCCGGCCCCACGTCCAGGTAGGTCACCTCGAAGCCGCGGCGCTCGAGCTCGCGGCAGGTGTCCAGCGTCGCCTTATGCTCGGTCTTGACCGTGATGAGGTGCTTGCCCTTGGTCTTGTAGAACTCCGCCGCGCCTTTCAGCGCGAGGTTGATCGACTCGGTCGCGCCCGAAGTCCAGATGATGTCCTTGGCGTCGCAATTGACGAGTGCCGCGACCTGCGCGCGCGCATTCTCGACCGCCTCTTCTGCCTTCCAGCCGAAAGCATGCGAGCGACTCGCCGGATTGCCGAAGTGCTCGGTCAGATACGGAATCATCTTCTCGGCTACCCGCGGGTCGACCGGCGTGGTCGCCGAATAATCCAGGTAGATGGGAAATTTCACGCTCTGCGTCCTCTGTCCGCTATCCATCCTCAGGCCGCGATCGCCGGCTCCGGCTTCGACTCCGCATTCTCCGCGGCGCGCCAGTCATGCAGCACCGCCACGTGCTTGCCGTGTTGATGCGCCACCAGATCGGCCAGCGTCACCGACGAAAGGTAGTCGTACATTTTCGCATTCAGCGTCGCCCACAGGTCGTGCGTCATGCAGCGCCGGTCATCGAGACAGTTCTCGCGCCCGCCGCACTGCGTGGCGTCGAGCGGCTCGTCGACCGCTGCGATGATGTCGGCCACCGATACGTCCTGCACCGGGACCGCGAGGTAATAGCCACCGCCCGGACCGCGCACGCTCTTGACCAGCGCATGGCGGCGCAGCTTGCCGAACAACTGCTCCAGGTAGGAAAGCGAAATCCTCTGACGCTCACTGATCGCCGCGAGCGTCACCGGGCCTTTCGCCTGGCGCATCGCCAAGTCCACCATTGCCGTCACTGCAAAACGTCCTTTAGTGGTCAGTCTCATCGTTTCCTCGACCTCAATACCCGATTAAGTTGCTCAACTATAACAAATTCCGACTAAATTAATCAACTAATAACAAAATAATTTTATTCAATAAGTTAGGACTACTTAACCGCCCTGAGATTCTCCGCAGGGGTGGCCTGCGCCTCGTGTTCCGCGAGTTCCCGCTCGAGCTCGGCCAGCTTGCGGGTGAGCGTCGCGACCGACTCTTCGAGCTCGTGCGAATGGACCACCATTTCCTGAATCGCCTTGGCGTAGGGATCGTCCTGGTTCTGCACCACGCCGTAGGCCGCAAAGCGTCGTGCCGCCGCGGGCTGGCCGGAGCTTGCCTCGACGATGCGACCGGGCACACCGACCACGGTGGCCTCATCAGGCACGTCCTTCACCACGACCGCGTTCGAGCCGACCTTGGCGCCGTCGCCCACGCGAATCGGGCCAAGAATCTTCGCCCCGGCACCGACCACCACACCCTTGCCGAGCGTGGGATGGCGTTTGCCCTTATTCCACGTCGTACCGCCGAGGGTCACCCCGTGGTACAGCGTCGTGTCGTCGCCCACCTCGGCGGTCTCGCCGATCACCACACCCATGCCGTGATCGATGAACACGCGCCTGCCGATGGTGGCGCCCGGATGAATCTCGATCCCGGTCAGCCAGCGCCCAAAGTGCGAGACCAGCCGACCCAGCCAGCGCAGCCCCGAAGACCACAGCCAGCTTGAGAGTTTGTGCAGATAGATGGCGTGCAGGCCGGGGTAGCAGGTCAGCACTTCCCAGGTCGAACGCGCCGCCGGGTCGCGCTCGAAGATCGTCCCGATTTCTTCACGCAGCTGCTTGAACATGAACGGCTTTCTCTCTTTCACCGAAGACTCGATCGTAGGGTGTCCGACTAGTTTAGTCAACTATTTCTGGCGCGCGTTCCCCAGCAGTGCACGCAACAGTCCGCGCAGCACATTTACCTCCTCGCGCTCGAGCCGCGTACGGGCAAACAAGCGCCGCAGGCGCTCGCGGAATTTCATGGGTGCTGCCGGATCGAAGAAGCCCACGGCCTGCGCGGCCTCGGCAAAGTGGGCGTGCAGACCCTCGATATCGGCCGCGGTGGCGAGCAACTGGCCACGCTCGGGCGGTACGCCGGCGCCCGCCGCGACGCGCAGCTCGTAGGCCATGACCTGCACCGCCTGTG
>LJTQ01000131.1 GCA_001303445.1 Betaproteobacteria bacterium SG8_39
CGGCGCCCCCGTGCACCATCGCGACCGGCTCGACCAGGTTCAACGCGAGCTGCGCGAGTACCCGGGGGTTTCGGTGCTGATCTACGACCAGACCTGCGCCGCGGAGAAGCGCCGCCGACGCAAGCGCGGCACCTTTCCCGATCCCGACAAGCGCGCCTTCATCAACGAGGCCGTGTGCGAGGGCTGTGGCGACTGCGGTGAGAAATCGAACTGCGTCGCAGTGGAGCCCCTCGAGACCGAGTTCGGCCGCAAGCGGCGCATCAACCAGTCCGCGTGCAACAAGGACTTCTCCTGCGTGAAGGGCTTCTGCCCGAGCTTCGTTACCGTCGAGGGCGGCAAGCTGCGCAAGGGCAGCGGCGTGCAGCGCGACGTCGAGATCCCCTCGCTGCCGGAGCCGCAGCGGCCGTCGACCGAGCAGCCGTTCTCGCTCCTCGTCACCGGCATCGGCGGCACCGGCGTTGTGACGATCGGCCAGCTGCTCGGCGTGGCTGCGCACCTCGAAGGCAAGGGCGTCACCGTGCTCGACATGGCCGGCCTGGCGCAGAAGAACGGCGCGGTGATGTCGTTCGTGCGTATTGCCGAGCGGCCCGAGCAGCTCCACGCCGCGCGCATCGCCACCGGCGGTGCGGACGCCGTGCTGGGATGCGACATCGTCACCACCGCGAGCGCCGACGGGCTGGCCAAGATGCAGGTCGGGCTCACGCAGGTCGTCGCCAACTGCGCGGAGACGCCGACCGCGGACTTCACCCACAAGCCCGACTGGGAATGGCCGGAAGGACGCATGCGTGCGGCGATCGGCCAGGCCGCGGGGGAAGACAAGGTCACCTTCCTGAATGGGACGGACCTCGCCACGCGCTTGCTGGGGGACGCCATCGCGACCAACATGTTCATGCTCGGCTTCGCCTGGCAGAGAGGTCTCGTGCCGATGTCGCTCGCTGCGCTGCACCGCGCGATCGAGCTGAACGAAGTCGCGATCGAGGCCAACAAGCGCGCCTTCGCCTGGGGTCGTTATGCCGCACACGATCTGGCTGCCGTGGAGCGTATTGCCACGCCCGCCGAAGTGATTCCGCTCGGCGAGCGTCCGTCGCGCAATCTCGACGAACTGATCGAGCACCGCGTCAAGCACCTGACCGGCTACCAGAACGCGGCCTACGCCAGACGCTACCGCGCGCTCGTCGAGCACCTGCGCGAAGTCGAGTCGGCCAAGGTGGGCGGTACGCGGCTCACCGAAGCCGTCGCGCGCTACTATGCCAAGCTGCTCGCCTACAAGGACGAATACGAAGTGGCGCGCCTGTACACCGACGGCCGCTTCGAGAAAAGGCTCGCGAGCGTGTTCGAAGGCGACACCCGCCTGACCTTCCACCTGGCGCCGCCGCTGCTCGCCAAGGCCGACCCCATCACCGGCGTGCCGAAGAAGATGAAGTTTGGCCCGTGGATGATGTCGGCGTTGCGTTTACTGGCGGGCCTCAAACGGCTGCGCGGCACCCCGCTCGATGTGTTCGGACGCAGCGAAGAGCGTCGCACCGAGCGCGCCCTGATCGAGGAATACGAGCACACCGTCAACGTCATCGTCGAGCATCTCTCGCGCGAGAACCACGCGCTCGCGATCGAGATCGCGTCGCTGCCCGAGCACATTCGCGGCTACGGCCACCTCAAGGCGCAGAGCATCGCCGCGGCACGCGACAAGCGCCACGAGTTGCTCACGCGCTACCGCGAGCCCGGCGCCACAGAGCGCGCCGCCGCATAACGGGGCCAGACCCCGCTAGACCTTCATCGCGAACGGATTGAAGTTCGTGCGCCGGTCGTAGTAGTCCTCGTGCTCGGCGCGCTTCAGCGCGTTGACGATCTTGTAGGTCACGGGGGTGAACAGCACCTCGACGCCGACCTTGGCGAGGAACTGCACGAGCATCACTTTGGGCAGTGCGTCGTTCGGGATGATGCCGCTGTTGTAGAAGGCAAGCGGATAAAACAGCGTCGAATCGACGGCTTCGCCGAAGATGGTCGAACCGATGGTGCGCGTCCACAGCCATTTGCCGCGGGTCAGGATCTTCATCCTGGCGAGCACGTAGGAATTGACGAACTCGCCGCAGAAGTACGCGATCATCGACGCCCCGGCAATGCGCCAGGTGGTGCCGAAGGCGACCTCGTAAGCCTGCTGGTGCTGCCAGAACGGCGCCGGCGGCAGCGCCACGACCACCGAGGCCATGAACGAAGCGAAGCCGAGTCCGGCGAAGCCCGCCCAGATCACGCGCCGCGCACGTGCGTAGCCGTAGACCTCCGTGAGGACGTCGCCGAAGACGTAGGAAATGGGAAAGAACAGCACGCCCGCGCCGAAGGCGACCGCACCGAACAGCGGCAGCTCGACCTGCGCGATCTTCGCCGGCCCGATCAGGTTGGAGCAGATCAGGATCGTGACGAATGCCGCCATTACGAATTCGTAGTAGCGGTAGCTGCGACCCTGGGTGGTCATGGTCGTCTCAGGGCAGCTTGGGCGCGTAGTCGCGCGCGTCCTCGTCCAACTCGACCCGCATCGCGTCGAGCATGCGCCCCACCATGCAGTAGAACGCGGCGGTGATGCAGAGCTCGACGTACTCGCTGTGATCGAAGATCTTGGAAACCTCGGCGTAGACCGCATCGCTCACGTCGCCGGCAGTTACCGCTTCGGTGAGCAGCAGGGCTGCGCGCTCACGCGCATCGAACTCCTTCGAATTGCGCCAGTCGGCAAGCGCTTGAATCTGCGCCTCGCGCACGCCTGCCTTGCGCGCCATCTTGAGGTGCTGCGCCCACTCGTACTCGGAGCGCTGCAACTGCCCGCTGCGCAGAATCATCAGCTCGCGCAGCGTGCGCGGCGTGCGGCTGTCATGTCGGATCGAGTTGGCGAATTCAGTCCATGCCGCCACCAGCGCCGGGTGGTTGCCGAGCTTGCGATAGAGGTTCACGGGACGGCCCCAGAGCGCCTCGAGGCGTTTTGCTAGCTTGGGCTCGAATTCGGCAAATGGGACGCGTTGCATGGGAGAATCCGCGGAGCGCAGGAAAATCGCCTTATAGCACGAACGTATGAGCACGCCAGGACAGGGGCCTGCCGCCGCCGACGCCGCGGTTGCGCGCGACTTCGACCTCGCCCGCGCGCCCGCCGGCTTCATCGACGACCCCTACCCCACCTACGCGGCGCTGCGCGCGCACGACCCGGTGCACGTGATGCCGAGCGGCGTGCTGCTCACGCGCTACGACGACGTCATCGCGGTTTACCGCGATGCGCGCGCGAGCTCGGACAAGAAGATCGAGTTCAAGCCGAAGCTCGGCGATTCCCCGCTCTACGAGCACCACACCACGAGCCTGGTATTCAATGACCCGCCGCTGCACACCCGGGTGCGGCGCCTCATCATGGGTGCACTCAACCAGAAGGCGATCGCGCGCATGGAGGCCGACGTCGTGCGCCTGGTCGATACGCTGCTCGAGCGCATGGCGGCCACGCGGGAGATGAACGTCATCGACGCTTTCGCGGCCGAAATTCCGATCGAAGTCATCGGCAACCTGCTCGGTGTACCGAAGAGCGACCGCGGGCCGCTGCGCGGCTGGTCGGTGGCAATCCTCTCGGGGCTCGAACCGACCCTTTCGCCCGAAATGCTGGAGCGCGGCAACCGCGCGGTCAGCGAGTTTCTCGACTACCTGAAAACGCTGGTCGCCGAGCGCCGACGCAAGCCCGGCGACTACGAAACCGACGTGCTCACCCGACTCATCCAGGGCGAGAAGGACGGCGAGCGGCTCACCGAAAAAGAGCTGGTTCACCAGTGTATTTTTCTTCTCAACGCCGGCCACGAAACGACGACCAACCTGATTGGCAATGGCCTGTGGCTGCTGTTGACCCACCCTGACGAGCTCGCCCGGCTGCGCGCCGACCCGGCGCTCGTGCCGAGTGCGATCGAAGAAATGCTGCGCTACGAGGGCCCCATCCAGCTCAACAACCGCCGGCTCACCGCAACAATGGAACTCGGCGGCAAAACCCTCGCCGAGGGGACGTCGATCACCATCGCCATCGGCGGCGCCAACCGCGATCCGTCCCAATTCCCCGATCCCGACCGTTTCGACGTTGCGCGCAAGCCCAACCGCCATCTCGCGTTCGGCCAAGGCGATCACGCCTGCTCCGGCATGAACGTCGCGCGCATGGAGGGCCGTGTCGCCTTTGGCCGCCTGCTGGCGCGTTTTCCGAAGATCGAACTCGCCGGCACACCCGAGCGCGACCGGCGGATCCGGTTTCGGGGGTTTCGCAATCTGCCGGTGCGGGTTTCCGGATAGCCGGGGTCAGACCCCTGTGGATAAGTTATGTAGAGTCGCGCAAACTAGAGGCGCTCGAAACTTATCCACAGGGGTCTGACCCCAAAGGCCACCATGCCGCTTGTCATGTCGAACAAACCCCGCGCCACTGGGACGGCGCCGATGACCGAGGCCGAACAGGCCGCCCGCATACAGCTGGCCGCTGCTTACCGCGTGTTCGACCACCTCGGCTGGACCGAGATGATCTTCAACCACATCACGCTGCGCGTACCGGGCCCCGAGCGCCATTTCCTCATTAATCCGTTCGGACTCCATTACCGCGAGGTGACCGCGTCCAATCTCGTGACCGTCGATCTCGAGGGCAACCCGGTCAGGTCCAGCTCACATCCGATCAACCGCGCCGGTTTTGTGATCCACAGCGCGATTCACCGTGCCGTGGACGAGGCCCACTGTGTCATGCACACGCACACCACGACCGGCATGTCGGTCGCCAGTCTGCAGTCGGGGTTGTCTCATGACTCGTTCTACGGCGCGCAGCTCAAGGAGCGCGTGGCCTATCATGACTTCGAAGGAGTGACGGTGAATCCCGACGAGCAATCGCGCCTGCTGGCCAACGTCGGCGAGAAGAAGGCCGTCATCCTGCGCAACCACGGCCTGCTCACCTGGGGTCGCAGCTTGCCCGAAGCCTTCATGTGGCTGTGGACGCTGCAGCGCGCCTGCGACATCCAGATCACGGCGTCGGGCGCCGGCGCCATGATCCCGCTCGGCGAGAAGGTGTTCGAGCAGACCGTGCGTGAAGCGGGCCCCGATGAGCCCGCGGTCTGCGAGGCGGTCTTCGCCTCGCTGGTGCGCACGATCGAGACTAAAGACCCGACCTACAAGAGCTAAAGATAAAACGGGGGCCAGGCCCCTGCGGATAACTCAGAAGCGCTCGACCCAGGGCCGTAGCTCAACTTCCAGGCTCCAGGCACTGCGCGGCTGCTTGAGCACCGCCAAGTAAGTCTGCGCGATCGCGTCGGGATCGAGGAAGCTGTCGGGCGCATCGGCCGGCTCGAGGCGCCCCGTCGCCGGGTTGCGCACCCCACCATCGATCACGAAGTGTGCGACGTGGATACCCTTGGACTGCAGCTCACGCGCCATCGACTGCGCCAGGCCGCGCAGCGCGAACTTGCCCATCGCGAACGGCGCCGACTGCGCGTAGCCCTTGACGCTCGCAGACGCACCGGTAAAGAAAATGGCTCCACTACCGCGCGGCAGCATGTGCTTCGCCGCCTGCTGGCCGACGAGGAATCCGCCGTAGGCTGACACGCGCAGCGCGTGCTCGACCTCGGCCGGCTTCAGGTCCACGAGCGGTCCGCGTGCACGCGCGCTGGCGTTATAGAGCACCACGTCCGGCACGCCACTTTCACGTATGACGCTCTCGAACAGCGCGGCGACCTGATTCGGCTCCGCAGCATCGCAGGCGAGTGCCGAAGCGCTTGTCTCCGCCTGGAGATCAGCAAGCTTGGCGGTACTGCGCGCTGCGAGCGCAAGCGTGTAGCCCTCGCGCGCCAGGAGGCGCGCGAAAGACGCACTGATCCCGCTCCCTGCACCGACGATTAAGGCGGACTTAACCATAATGGGGTCTGACCCCTGTGGATAAGTACACGGCGCCTGGGCTCGCGTCAACGGATCCCGTGCCGGACCGTTGCTCGCGTATGTCGCGCTCCCTTCGCGCCGTCGCCGCGGGCGTCCCGCTGCATCTTGTGCAGCGCGGCGTGAACCGCGCGAGGTGCTTCTTCGAAACGAGCGATTTCATCCGTTATCTGCATTTCCTGCTGCACGCATCCCAAACGGAGCGCTGCCGCGTTCACGCCTATTGCCTGATGTCCAATCACGTGCACCTGCTGGTCACGCCCGACGACGAGGTCGCCTGTGCACGCTTCATGAAAGCGGTCAACCAGCGCCACACGCAGCACGTGAATCGCGTGCACGATCGCACGGGTACGCTGTGGGAGGGGCGCTACCGCTCGAGCGTCGTGTATTCGACGCGCTACGTTCTCGCCTGTTATCGCTATATCGAGCTCAACCCGGTGCGCGCCGGCATCGTGCGCCACCCCGGGGACTATCCCTGGTCGAGCTACGGCGCCAATGCTGAAGGGGTCGACAATCCGCTTGTCCACGCGCATGGCAGCTACGCGGCGCTCGGTCGCAGCGCCACGGCGCGCCGGGCGGCCTATCGCGCGCTCGTCGCCCAAGCCCTCAGCGCCCCGTTGATTGATAACATCCGTTCGGCGGTCGGTAGCGGGCGGGCGCTGCGCGATGGCCCGAACGCGAGCGGCGCAAAGTTATCCACAGGGGTCTGACCCCTTCGGAGGTGCAATGGATCTGTGGGACAACCCGCTTCAGACTGACGGCTTCGAGTTCGTCGAATACGCCGCGCCCGATCCGAGGGCGCTCGGCGCGTTGTTCGAAACGATGGGCTTCAGCGCGGTGGCGCGCCACCGGCACAAGGACGTCACGCTGTACAAGCAGGGCGACGTCAATTTCATCATCAACGCCGAGCCGCGCTCCTTCGCGCAGAACTTCGCGCGCCGCCATGGCCCCAGCGTGTGCGCCATCGCGTTTCGCCTGAAGGACGCCAAGACCGCCTACGAGAAACTGGTCGAGGGCGGCGCCTGGGGCATCGAATCGCAGGTCGGGCCCGGCGAGCTCAGCATTCCCGCGATCAAGGGTATCGGCGATTCGCTTATTTATCTCGTCGACCGCTACCCGGAGAACGACTACGGCCACACGATCTACGACGTCGACTTCAAGCCGCTGCCTGGCTTTGAAGGTTTTTGGCGCGGCGATGCGCCGCCCCCCGCCGGCGCAGGGCTGACCTACGTCGATCACCTGACCCACAACGTGCACCGCGGCCGGATGGCCGAGTGGGCCGAGTTTTACGAGCGCCTGTTCAATTTTCGCGAGATCCGCTACTTCGACATCGAAGGCAAGCTTACCGGCCTGAAGTCGAAGGCCATGACCAGCCCCTGCGGCAAGATCCGCATCCCGATCAACGAGTCATCCGATGACAGGAGCCAGATCCAGGAGTACCTCGACGCCTACCACGGCGAAGGCATCCAGCATATCGCGCTGCACACGAGCGACATCTACGCAACGGTCGACACGTTGCGTGCGCAGGGCGTGGTGCTGCTCGATACGCCCGACACCTACTACGAGCTCGTCGACGAGCGCCTGCCGAACCATGGCGAGCCGCTCGACGAACTGAAAAAGCGCGCCATCCTAATCGATGGCGGACCGAAGGGCGGTCTGCTGCTGCAGATCTTTACCAAGACGGTCATCGGCCCGATCTTTTTCGAGATCATTCAGAGAAAGGGCGACGAAGGCTTCGGCGAGGGCAACTTCAAGGCGCTGTTCGAGTCGATGGAGCTCGACCAGATTCGCCGAGGCGTGCTTGGGGGTCAGCCCTGACCCCGAACCTGCCGCTCGAGAAACAGCGCCAGCCAGCCGAGCGCGAGCAGTACGCTGAAGATGAACGCGTTGGCGGGAATCTGCAGGTTGAAGTCGACCGTGCTGTGAATCGCAAGCGCGGTGATGCCCATGACGACGCCGAAGGCGACGCCGCGTGCGAGCGGATCGCGGCGGCGTGACAACGCCAGAACCGCAGCAAAAAACGACAGCAGCACGACGCCCCCCGCCAGCACGAGCCCCGGTACGCCTGTCTCCGTGGCGAGCTGCATGTAGTCGTTGTGCACGTGGTCGTAGTACGGAAGGATGTCCGCGCCCCGGTACCGCGGATAGGCGTTATAGAACGTACCACCCCCGGTGCCGAACCACGGGTAGTCGTCCAGGATCCTCACCGCATAGATCGCCGGATCGACGCGCTCCCGCACCTCCCCGGCGGTGGTCTGCTCGATGCGCTGGATTGTCTTGTCGACGCCGAACCAGGCGCCGACGATGAAGATGTCGATGATTATCAGGCTGGCGATGAAGACCACCGTGCTGCGCGTCGCGTGACGTGAAAGCGCCAGACCGATC
>LJTQ01000132.1 GCA_001303445.1 Betaproteobacteria bacterium SG8_39
CGCGAGCGACGTGCAGCCGGCGAGGCAAGTGGCGCGGAGGCGCATCTGGATGCCGCAGGACCTGCGGCATTTTTTTTGCCGCGCGGGCCTGCGGCCCGACCTAGCCCGTGAGCCGGCCAGGGATGAAGCCGAAGTAGTACCCTGCCATGAGGAACAGGAACAGGGCGATCGACAGCCCCACACGGATGGCGAGCGCCTTGACGGCGCGTTTCGAGCCGCTTTCGTCGCGATAGATGAACACCAGCGCCGAGCCCAGGCTGGCGATGATGAGGATGAGCATTCCGATCACGATGATTCGCATGAGCGTCCGGTCAAGGCGTCCGCCGGGCCTGCCCGCGAAGGCGGGCAGCTGATGCGGCGCGGGAACGTGCGCCGGGCGGCGCAGCGTCGTCAGTTTGCGCAGTGTACCGCGTGGTCGCCACGCGACTGTGCTGCGTTCGGCCAATGGCGCTGAGCCTCGGTGGGCGTCGCTTTGAGCCGCGCTGGGGCTGGCTCGTGCTGGCGCTCGCCGGCGTGATGGCGTTCGTCGCCCTCGGGAACTGGCAGCTGCGGCGCGCCGACGAGCGGCGCGCGCTCGCTGCTGCGCATCGGGCGGCACTCGAGGCACTCCCGGTGGCGCTGCCCGCGCAGTCGATTGAAGCCGCCGCGTACGCCTTGCGTCGGGTGGTGGCGCGCGGCCGCTTCGTCGCGGCGCAGACGATCTATCTCGACAACCGCATCCGGCACGGGCGGGTGGGTTACGAGATCGTCACGCCCTTGCGCTTGTCCGGCAGCAGCTGGCACGTGGCCGTGCTGCGTGGCTGGGTCGCGGGCAGCGGCAGCCGCAGCGAGCTGCCGCGGGTGCCGACCCCCGCGGGCGAGCAGCGCATCGAGGGCATCGCGCTCGCCGCGGTACCGCAGCGCTTCGAGCTCAAGGATGCGCAACCCGAGGGTCGGGTCTGGCAGAACCTGTCGGTCGAACGCCTGCGCGCGGCCACCGGACTCGCCCTGCAGCCGATCCTGCTGGAACAGCGCTCCCCGAGTGACGACGGTCTGTCGCGCGATTGGCCGCAACACGGCGCCGGTGCGGAGAAAAACGAAAATTACGCGCTGCAGTGGTATTCGCTCGCCGCGCTGTGCGTCATTCTCTGGCTGGTGCTCTCCTTTCGCCGCGATGCGCCTGCTGCCTGAAGACCCGGTCAAGCGCGGGCGCATCCAGCTCCTGCTGCTCATCACGGTGTTCCTCCTGCCGCTGGTGGGCAGCGGGTTGGCCTATCTGTTCGGCTGGTCGACGGGGCAAACGAGCAATTACGGCGAGCTGATCGAGCCGCGTGCGGCGCCGCAGAGCGTGCTCGGCACGCTCGACGGGCGCACGCTGCGCCTGGACGCGCTGCAGGGGAAATGGGTGCTACTGCAGTTCGACGCCCCGGCCTGCGACGCGCGCTGCGAGCGCAAGCTCTACACGATGCGCCAGGTCCGCAAGGCGCTCGGGATCGACCAGGCGCGCGTCGAACGGGTCTGGGCCCTCACCGGCGAGGGCCGGCCGGCGTCCCAGCTGCTCGATGCGATCGAGGGTACGCAGGTGCTGCGCGCCTCCGAGCCTGCATTCGGGGCGGCATTTCCGGCCCGGCGCGACCTGCGTGACCACATTTTCCTGATCGACCCGCGCGGCAACCTGATGATGCGATTCCCGCCGGATCCGGACCCGTCGCGAGTGATCAAGGACCTGCAGCGCCTGCTGCGGTACTCCGCGGTCGGCTGAACGCCCCAATGGTGCGCCTGCGCAGCGCCGGATCGGCTGTTCGACGTGATAGACTGCGCGCGCGTTTTCGGCGCCGTGCCGGAATGCCCCTGTTGCCGTCGTGACGTCGTGAACACCCAGGTTCTCTCCCCCAGTTTTTCGCGTCTGCTGGCGCGTCGTGCCCGTGCGTTCTTCGCCCTGACGAAGCCGCGCGTGGTGTCGCTGATCGTGTTCACCGCGATGATCGGGATGTTCCTGGCGGTCCCGGGCATGGTGCCTGCGCCCGTGCTGTTCGCCGGGACGATCGGCATCGCGCTCGTCGCGGGCGCCGCAGCAGCCGTCAACTGTCTGGTCGAGCAGCGCATCGATGCGCGCATGCAGCGCACGCGGACGCGTCCGCTGCCGCGCGGCGAGTTGTCGACCGTGCAGACGCTGGTGTTCGCCGGCGCCGTGGGCGCACTGGGTCTCTGGCTGCTCATGCGCTTCGTCAACCCGTTGACCATGTGGCTGACGCTGGCCACGTTCGTCGGCTACGCGGTCATCTACACCGTGGTGCTCAAGCCGGCGACGCCGCAGAACATCGTGATCGGTGGCGCTTCGGGTGCGATGCCGCCCGTGCTCGGCTGGGCGGCCGCGACCGGCGAAGTCACGATCGAGCCGATGCTGTTGTTTCTCATCATCTTCGCCTGGACGCCGCCGCATTTCTGGTCGCTCGCCCTGTACCGCACCGCCGACTATGCGCGTGCCGGGCTGCCGATGCTTCCGGTGACGCACGGCAAGGCATACACGCGCCAGCAAGTCCTGCTCTACACCCTGATCCTGTTCGGCGTCAGCCTGCTGCCCTTCGCGGTGCGCATGAGCGGCCTGATCTACCTGGTCGCGGCCTGCGTGCTGGGCGGGTGGTACGTCGTTCACGCGCTGCGCGTGCGTTTTGCGTACAGCGACCATGTCGCGCAGCGCGCGTTTCGCTTCTCGATCCTCTATCTGGCGGCCCTGTTCGCTGCGCTGCTGCTCGACCACTACCTGCTGATCTTGACGGCGTGAGCGCGCTGCGAGCGGCCGCAAGGGTCTGCGTCGCGGCCTGCATGGCCGTGGGGCTCGTCGCCTGCGGCAGCGGGGCACCCCAGTTCAAGAGCACGGATATCACGGGCGCACCGTACGGCAAGGCGCTCGCGCTCACCGGTCATGATGGCCGTCCCTACACGCTCGCTGCGTTTCGCGGCAAGGTGGTGGTGCTGTTTTTCGGCTTCACACAGTGCCCCGACATCTGCCCGACGGCGCTCGCCGAGGTTGCGCGCGCCATGCAGGCGCTCGGACCGGACGCCGAGCATGTGCAGGTCCTGTTCGTCACGCTCGACCCGGAGCGCGATACGGCCGAGATTCTTTCGCGCTACGTGCCGGCGTTCGATCCGCGCTTTCTGGGGCTTTACGGCGACCTCGCCGCGACGCGCGAAGTGGCCAAGGAATTCAAGGTGTTCTTCGAGAAGCGGCCGGGCAGCACGCCGGGCAGCTACTCGATCGATCACAGCGCGCAGACCTACGTGTTCGATACCGAGGGACGGCTGCGCCTGTTCGTGCGCCACCCGCGCATCGCCTCCGATCTGCCGCACGACGTGCGCTTGCTGCTGAAACAGGCGGGCTGAAACGCGCGGCGGCCGCGTGTGCGGCCGCCGTTGATTCCGCGTGCCGGGGACTCGCCCCGGGCGGGGTGGTCAGCCGGCTGCGGAGGGCGCCGGGAGCTGGCGCGGGGCCTCGGCGGTGGCGATCGCCTTGCGCATCTTCTCGAGCGCCTTCGCCTCGATCTGGCGGATGCGCTCGGCCGAGACGCCGTATTCGTCGGCGAGCTCGTGCAGCGTCGCCGTGTCCTTTTCACGCAGCCAGCGCGCCTCGATGATGCGGCGGCTGCGCGCATCCAGGCCGTCGAGTGCCTTGGCAAGGCCTGCTACGCGGATCTGCTCGGTCTGCTCGGCCTCGAGCAGGCGCGACGGCTCCGCTTCGGGGTCGGCGAGAAACTGCGCCGGCGCGTAGGACTCGTCGTCGTCGTCGGACTCGAACGCCAGGTCGCGACCCGACATCCGCGTTTCCATCTCGACGACTTCAGCCGGCTTCACCTTGAGCGCATCTGCCACGCGCTCAATCTCGTCGCCAGTGAGCGGCGCAAGACCGCTTTTCATCGAGCGCAGGTTGAAGAACAGCTTCCGCTGCGCCTTGGTCGTGGCCACCTTGACCAGCCGCCAGTTGCGCAGCACGTATTCGTGGATTTCGGCCTTGATCCAGTGGATGGCGAACGACACCAGGCGCACGCCCCGCTCCGGGTCGAAGCGCTTGACCGCCTTCATCAGCCCGACGTTGCCTTCCTGGATCAGGTCCGCGTGCGGCAAGCCGTAACCGAGATAGCCGCGCGCGATGGCCACCACCAGGCGCAGATGCGACAGGACCAGCGCACGCGCCGCCTCGAGGTCGTTCTCGTCGTGGTAGCGGCGGGCGTAGCGGTCCTCTTCCTCAGCGCTGAGGATCGGGAACCGGTTCGCGGCCTGAATGTAAGCCTCGATGCTTCCGCTCGCGGCGGGGACCGGAAGCGCCATCGCGTAGGACTGGCTGTGCATTGCAATAACCTCCAGGGCGGCAGTTTAGCACTCAACATCTTAGAGTGCTAAGGGGCGGGGAAGTTCCGCGATGGACGGAGTATAGGCCTTTTATTTTGGCTCTATTTCGCGTAAGTATCTACTTACTGACATATACGCACCGAGCCATCCGAGCCCGCCCGCGATCAGCGCCAGGGCGACTGCCTCGCCGCTGCTGAAGAACGGCAGACGAAACTCGCTGCCATAGCTGCGCGCCAGGCCGACGATCTCGGTGTTCATCAGCGTCAGGCCGGCGCCGACCAACGCGAGCGCGACCAGAACGCCGGACAGACCCTGCAGCAGCCCGAGATAGAGGAAGGGACGCTGGATGAAGCCGTCGGTCGCGCCGATCAGCTTGGAGACCTCGATCTCGTCGCGCTGGGTGAGGATCTGCAGACGGATCGTATTGAAGGCAATGGCCACCAGTCCCACGGCGAGAATTGCGGCGAGCAGCGCGAGGGCGAGGCGACCGACGCGCTCGAGCGCCGCAAGGCGCCGGGCCCAGAGCGCGTCGACCTGTGCCAGCGCGACGCCCGGCGCCCGGCCGAGCTCCTCGGCGAGCTGATCCAGCACCCCGTCGCTGCTGCCGGCAACGGTGAGCACCAGCGTATCGGGCAGGGGGTTGCTGCCCAGCGCGGCAACGACGTCGGCGAGGCCGCTCGTGCCGCGCAGCGCGGCCAGCGCCTCCTCGCGCGTGATGAGGCGCACACGATGAATCCGCGCATCGCCGCGCAGCCGTGCCGCGAGCTGGCGCGCCGCCTCGGGCTCTGCGTCGGTGCGCATGAACACCGAAAGCTGCGGATCGATCGCGCTGCGCGTCGAGAGCCGATCCAGCGCCTCGAGGACGGCGTAGCCGCCAGCCGGCAATGCGAGCGCAACGCCGAGCGCGAGGGCGTTGAGCAGTGCGGCCGCACGCTGGGCGCGCCACTTGCGTATTGCGGCGGCCAGAGCCAGGCGGTGCTGGCGCAGCCAGGACCTCATCCGCCACCGCCTTCGCCGAGCAGCCGCCCCTCGGCCAGGCGCAGCACGCGTGTCCCGTAGCGCTCGACGAGCGCCAGGTCATGCGTGGCGACGAGTACGCTGACGCCGACGCGATTGAAGGCGACAAAGATGTCCAGGATGTGACCCGCCGAGTCGACGTCGAGGTTTGCCGTCGGCTCGTCGGCAAGCAGGATCGACGGGCGGTTGACGACCGCGCGCGCGATCGCCAGACGCTGCTGCTCGCCGCCGGAGAGCTGGATCGGGTTTGCCCGCTCGCGCTCGAGCAAGCCGACCTTGTCGAGCGCGGCGCGCGCGCGGCGTGCCGCTTCGCGCGGCGGATGGTCGGAGAATGCGAGCGGCAGCATGACGTTGTCATACACGCTGCGGTCGTAAAGCAGCTTCTGATCCTGGAACACCAGACCGAGGTTGCGCCGCAGATAGGGGATGGCCGCGCGCTTGAGCGCGCCCACGTTCTGTCCGTTCACCAGCACGCTGCCGCTGCTCGGCCGCTCGATCGCGGCAATCAGCTTGAGCAGGGTCGATTTTCCGGCGCCCGAATGGCCGGTGATGAACAGCAGCTCGCCGTCTTCGACGGCGAAGGAAACACCGCGCAGCGCGTCCTTGCCGCCGGGGAACCGTTTGGAGACCGCTGAAAAGCTAATCAACCAGCCCCTCGACGAAATCGCGCGCCGAAAACGGTCGCAGGTCGTCGACGCCTTCCCCGACGCCGACAAAAAGCAGCGGCAGCGTCTTGGCGGGCGCGCTGCGCGCAAGGGCGATGGCCGCCACCACGCCGCCCTTGGCAGTTCCGTCGAGCTTGGTCAGCACCAGCCCGCTGAGCCCGATCGCCGCGTCGAAGGCCTTCACCTGGGCAAGCGCGTTCTGCCCCGTATTTGCATCCAGCACGAGCAACACCTCGTGCGGCGCGTCCTCGAGCGCCTTCGCCGCCACGCGCTTGACCTTCTTGATCTCCTCCATCAGGTGCAGCTGCGTCGGCAGGCGTCCTGCGGTATCGGCGATCACCACGTCGATGCCGCGCGCGCGGGCCGACTGGATCGCGTCGAACACCACGGCGCCGGGATCGCCATTGGCCTGGCCGACGACCGTGACGCCGTTGCGCTCTCCCCAGGCGACCAGCTGTTCGCGTGCCGCCGCACGGAAGGTGTCGCCGGCCGCGAGGAGCACGCTCAATCCCTGTGACTGCAGCCACTTCGTCAGCTTGCCGATCGAGGTGGTCTTTCCCGAGCCGTTGACGCCTGCGACCATGATGACGAAAGGCTGCTTGGGCAGGACCTTGAGAGTACGCTCGAGCGGCGCGAGCAGCTCGACGAGCGCTTCGCGCAGGGCTTCCTTCAGCGCTGCACCGTCTTCGATGCGCTCCTTGCGCGCACGCGTGCGCAGCGCGGCAATCAGCGCCTGAGTGGCCTCGACGCCGCAGTCCGCCGTCAGCAGCGCCGTCTCGAGGTCCTCGAACAGCGCTTCGTCCACCTTGCGGCGGCCGAGCAAGGATCCCAGACCGCCGCCAAGCGCGCCGCGCGTACGCGCGAGGCCCGCTTTGAGACGGGTCGTCCACGAGGTCTTTTCGTTCGGGGATTTGTTTGCGAGACCGAGCACGGCGGGCGGCGCAAGTGCCGCTAAGATGCAAGCGATTCTATCAAAGGCAATCGACATGCCCGCCGTGAATCCGCGCAAGCACCCCCCGCACGCCGGCCGGCCGGGCCGGGTGCGCATCGTCGGTGGGGCGTGGCGCGGGCGGCGCATCGAAGTGCCCTCCGGCCCTGACCTGCGGCCGACGCCCGATCGGGTGCGCGAGACATTGTTCAACTGGCTGGGTCAAAGCCTCGACGGCGCCGTCTGTCTCGACCTGTACGCGGGCAGCGGCGTGCTCGGCTTCGAGGCGGCGTCGCGCGGCGCGGCGCGGGTGGTGCTGGTCGAGCACGCCCGGGCAGTGCTGGACATGCTGCGTGCGACGCGGGCCGCGCTCGAGGCGGCTCAGGTCGAGATCGTCGCCGCCGACGCGCTGCGCTACCTCGAGGGGGCCGACACGCGCTTCGACGTGGTTTTCCTCGATCCCCCCTTCAGGCAGAATGCGTGGCCGGCCCTGTTCGAGCGCCTGCCGCGTTGCCTTGCACCCGGCGCGCGCGTCAGCCTCGAGGCGGCGGCACCGCAAGACGCACCGCAGGGCTGGCGTGAGCTGCGCCGCCTGCGCGCCGGACAAGTCAGTCTTCAGCTCATGCAGTGGGAAGGGCAATGAACCGAGCGGTCTATCCGGGCACTTTCGATCCGCTGACCCGCGGCCACGAGGATCTCGTGCGGCGCGCGAGCCTGCTGTTCGATGCGGTCATCGTCGGCGTCGCCGACAGTCGCGCAAAGCGGCCCTTCTTTCAGCTTCACGAGCGCGTCGATCTGGCGCAGGAAGTCCTTGCGCCGATCAACAACGTCACGGTGGTGGGATTCTCGGGCCTGCTCATCAATTTCATCCGTGAGCACGGCGCGCGCGTGATCCTGCGCGGGCTGCGTGCGGTGTCCGATTTCGAGTACGAGTTTCAGCTCGCCGGCATGAACCGCAACCTTTACCCGGACGTCGAAACGGTGTTTCTCACGCCTTCCGAGCAGCACATGTTTATCTCGGCCACTCTGGTGCGCGAGATCGCGACGCTCGGCGGAGATGTGTCGAAGTTCGTCCATCCGCTGGTGCAGAAGCACCTGACGGAAAAGGTGAGGACGCTTGGTGGCTGAGTGCCGCCCCCTGTGCGGGGGTCGGCTAGCGCTGGCACTGCGGGCAGTAGTAGGTCGCGCGCTGGCCCTGAACGATGCGCCGCAGCGGCGACCCGCAGCGCCGGCACGGCAATCCGGCGCGGTCGTACACCCAGGCACGTAGCTGGAAGTGGCCGGGCGCGCCGTCGCTGCGCACGAAATCGCGCAGCGAGGACCCGCCGGCACGAA
>LJTQ01000133.1 GCA_001303445.1 Betaproteobacteria bacterium SG8_39
TGGCGGTCACCGCCGCCGCCGGGGCGTTCGCCGCGTCCTTCGCGATTGCGCCCGCCGCGCTCGGCCGACGGATGTGCGCGCTCCATGGCCTGGAGCTTCTTCGCCTCCATCGCCTGTGCACGCTGCGCCAGAATGTCCTCGTCTTCCTCGTAAAGCTCGTGCGGCTCCGGCACGAAGCCGTGCGCATACTCGGTGACCGACAGCACGGTCACTTCCCAGGCGTATTCGCCGAGCTGGATGTTCAAGCGATCGCCCACCGCAAGCGTCACCGAGGACTTGCTGCGCTCGCCGTTCACCTTGACGCGCCCGCTGTCGACCGCCGTCTGCGCCAGCCCGCGCGACTTGAAGAAGCGCGCGTTGCACAGCCACTGATCGATTCGCATCGTCCGCGCGTCCGGGCTCAGGCGCTCAACACGATGCCCGTCGGGCACGCGACGCCGGTTCCGCCCAGGCCGCAATAGCCGTTCGGATTCTTGCTGAGGTACTGCTGGTGGTCGTCCTCGGCATAGTAGAAGCGGCCCGCGGGCGCAATCTCGGTCGTGATCCGCCCCGCGCGGGCGGCGTCGAGCGCCCGCTGATAGCGGTCGCGCGACACGCGCGCGGCCTCGAGCTGCGCGTCGTCCGCGCAGTAGATTGCCGAGCGGTACTGGGTGCCGACGTCATTGCCCTGGCGCATGCCCTGCGTGGGGTCGTGACCCTCCCAGAACACGCGCAGCAGCGCGTCGAAGTCGACCGCCTGCGGGTCGAACACCACCTGCACCACCTCCGCGTGGTTGGTCAGGCCGCTGCACACTTCCTCGTAAGTCGGATTCGGCGTCGCGCCACCGGCGTAACCGACCGCCGTGCTGTAGACGCCGGGGGTCTGCCAGAACAGGCGCTCGGCGCCCCAGAAGCAGCCCATCCCGAACTGCACCGTCGCCATCCCCTCGGGGAACGGCGGCGTCAGCCGGTGGCCGCTGACGACGTGCGTCTCGGACACCGGCATCGAATGGGCGCGCCCGGGCAGCGTGCGCTCGGCAGGCAACAACGTCTTCAACTTCTGCATGAAGGCGAACATGACTGTGGCTTGCGTGGGGTGCCGCGAGCTTGCGCGGCGGCACGTCGCTTGCCACGAGTCTACCTCATGCGGCGCGAGAGTTCACGCTTGTTCACGCCTTTTCCGTATCGGGCTCAGCGGCGCGCCGCAGCCCGCAGTGGTTGTTCGCGCCGGCGCTTTCCGGTAGCTTCGGCGCGCCCTCCGACGGAAAACGGCTGTATGAAGATCTGCATCTACGGCGCCGGCGCGATCGGCGGCCTGATGGCCGCCTGGCTCGAACGTGCCGGGCACGACGTTTGCGTGGTTGCGCGTGGCGCGACGCTCGAGGCCATCCGGCGCGAGGGCCTGCGGGTGCGTACGCTCGCCTCGGGCGAGATGCGCGCCAGCCATCCCGCCGTCGACAGCGACCCGGCACGCTTCGGCGTACAGGACTGCGTCATCGTCGCCGTCAAGGGACAGAGCCTGCCCGAGGTCGCGGCCTCGATCACGCCGCTGCTCGGTCCGTCGACCGGCATCGTCACTGCGATGAACGGCGTGCCGTGGTGGTTTTTCGATCGCCTGCCCTACGGCGCCGGCACGCTGCACCTGAAAAGTCTCGACCCCCAGGGCGCCCTGTCGCGCGCCATGCCGACCGAGTGCATCGTCGGCTGCGTGGTGCATCTCGCGGCGTCGACGCCCGAGCCCGGCCTGGTCAGCCACAACCATGGCACGCGGCTGATCGTCGGCGAACCGGGCGGCGGCGACAGCGGCCGCATGAAGACCGTCGCCGACGCGCTCGAAGGGGCCGGTTTCGAAGTCGTGCGCAGCCCGTTCATCGAGAAGGATTTCTGGGTCAAGCTGCTGGGCAACGTCAGCTTCAACCCCGTCTCGGCGCTCACGCTGTCGACCGCCGACCGCCTGATCGACGACCGTTACGTCAAGGACTACATGGTCGCCATCATGCGCGAGGTGCTGGCCATCGGGCGCGCCGTGGGCGTCGACGCCGACATCGACCCCGAGGCACGCATCGACATGGCACGCAGCCTGGGCACGTTCAAGACCTCGATGCTGCAGGACCTCGAGGCCGGCAAGTCGCTCGAAATCGACGGCCTGCTCGCCGGCACGCTGGAAATCGCGCGCACGGCGGGCGTGCCCGCGCCCTTCACCGAGAGCCTGATGGGTCTCATCCGCCAGCGCGCGCAGTCGACCGGCCAGCTCTGAGCGCATGCCGGCGCTGTCCAACGCGCATCGCCTGTGCACAGCGCCGATGATGGACTGGTCGGACCGGCACTGCCGCTATTTCTTCCGCCAGCTCGCGCCGCATGCGCGCCTCTACACCGAGATGGTCGGCACCGGCGCGTTGCTGCACGGCGACGTCGCGCGCCACCTCGATTTCGATCCCGCCGAGCCGCCGCTCGCGCTGCAGCTCGGCGGCTCAGAGCCTGCGGACCTTGCGGCCTGCGCCTCGCTCGCCGCGCAGTGGGGCTACGACGAGATCAATCTGAACGTCGGCTGCCCGAGCGAGCGGGTGCAGAAAGGCGCCTTCGGCGCCTGCCTGATGGCCGAGCCGCAGCTGGTGGCCGAGTGCGTGCGCGCGCTGCGCGACGCCTCGGGGCTCGCAGTCAGCGTCAAGCATCGCACCGGCATCGACCGCAGCGAGTCCTATGCCTTCCTGCGCGACTTCGTCGGCGCCGTCGCCGAAGCGGGCTGCGCGATCTTCATCGTGCACGCGCGCAATGCCTGGCTGCAGGGCTTGTCGCCGAAAGAGAATCGCGAGGTGCCGCCGCTGCGCTACGACTTCGTGCATCGGCTGAAGCGCGAGTTTCCCGCGCTGACGATCGTGCTGAACGGCGGGCTGCTGGATCTCGCATCGATCGAGACGCAGCTGCGTGGCGTCGACGGCGTGATGCTCGGGCGCGCCGCCTATCACGACAGCTGGCTGCTCGCGCAAGCCGACGCACGGCTGTTCGACGACGCGTCCCGCACGCGTGCCGACGTGGTTCGGGCGATGATCGCGTACGCCGAGCGCCAGCGCGCGCAGGGGGTCGCGCTGCGCAAGATCGCACGCCACATGCTGGGGCTTTATCACGGCATGCCGCGCGCCCGGCTCTGGCGCCGGCTGCTGTCCGATTCGGCGCGGCTCGCCGCAAACGACGCCGCGCTGCTGGCCGAGGCGCTCGAGGCCGTCGAGGGTCGTTTCGCGGACGCGGCGTAGCGAGCCTTGCGGTAGACTCGCAGCCGTCGCACCCGTCGGATGCGGGGCACGCCGCGCGTCGCAAGCGAAAACAACCCACCTGCGCAATGAGTTCGAACGCACCCCTGGCCGGCAAGACCGCACTCGTCACCGGTGCCGCGCGCGGCATCGGGCGGGCGATCGCCCACAAGCTGGCTTCCGCGGGCTGCGACGTGGCGGTCAATTACTACAACAGCCAGGACGAAGCCGAAGCCTTGTGCGCGGAGCTGCGCGCGATGGGCCGGCGCGCCTGCGCGATCAAGGCCAGCGTCGGCATGGCCGACAGCATCGACGAGCTGTTCGATGAGCTGAAGAAGACCTTCGACCGCGTCGACATTCTCGTCAGCAACGCGGCGAGCGGCGTGCTCAAGCCGGCGATGGAAATGTCGCTCAAGCACTGGCGCTGGTGCATGGAGACCAACGCGCTCGCGCTCGCCCTGCTCGCGCAGCACGCCGTGCCGATGATGCCGACGGGCGGCCGCATCATCGCCCTCTCGAGCCTCGGCGCGCAGCGCGCCATGCCGGCGTACGGCTTCATCGGCGCATCGAAGGCGGCGCTCGAGTCGCTGGTGCGCACGCTGGCGCAGGAGCTCGGGCCGCGCGGCATCCGGGTGAACACCGTGAGCGCCGGCGTGGTCGAGACCGATGCGCTCGCCTATTTTCCCAACCGCGAGCAGCTGCTCGAATCGTTCGCGCAGCGCACGCCCGCCGGCCCCACGCTGACGCCGCAGGATGTCGCAGGCGCGGTGTACCTGCTCTGCCTGCCCGAGGCCGGCATGATCAACGGCCACACGCTGGTCGTCGACGGCGGCTTCGCGATCTCGGGCTGAGGCGGCCATGGAATCGGGTCTTTCGGGCAAGACAGTGATCGTGACCGGCGGCAGCCGCGGTATCGGCCGCGCGATCGTCGAGCGGCTCGCGGCCGACGGGGCCGACGTCACCTTCTTCTACAAGGGCAACCGCGAGGCGGCGGACGCCGTCGTCGCGGCTGCAGGCAGCGCGGGCCAGGCGGTGCGCGCCGAACAGGTCGACGTGACCGATGCGCAGGCCTGTGCCGCAGCGGTCGAGCGCGTCGTGGAACGGCGTGAGCGGATCGACGTCCTGGTGAACAATGCGGGGGTGATCCGTGATAATCTGCTCGCCCTGCTCGAGCCGGAAGACGTGCACGCGGTGCTCGACACGAACGTGGGTGGCGTATTCAACGTCACGCGCGCGGTGGTGCCGCACATGATCTCGCGGCGGGCGGGCAAGATCATCAACGTGAGCTCCGTTTCCGGCGAGAAGGGCGGCCGCGGCCAGACGAATTATGCGGCGAGCAAGGGCGCGATCAATGCGCTGACCCGCGCACTCGCGGTCGAACTCGCCTCGCGCCGCATCACGGTGAACGCCGTGGCACCCGGCGTCATCGAGACCGAGATGTCGCAGGCCGTGCGCGACCTCGCGGGCGACGAGGTGAAAGCGCGCATCCTGCTCCGGCGATTCGGCAAGCCGGAGGAGATCGCCCACGCGGTGTGGTTCCTCGCGTCGGGCTTTGCCGATTACATCACCGGCCAGGTACTGCACGTGGACGGCGGATTCAAGATGGAGTGATGCGAATGACACAGCAGGCGGAAATCACCAAGGAAGAGATCATGGCGGTCTACCCGACTGTCGCAGCGACAATCGCCGACGCGCTCGGCTGCGAGCCGGACGACGTGCAGCTCGACGTCTCGCTGATCGAGGGGCTCGACGCCGAGTCGATCGATTTCCTCGATCTCGTGTTTCGGCTCGAGCGCGCCTTCAAGGTGAAGATCCCGCGCGGCAAGATCGTCGAGGACGCGCGGGGCGACCTGCCCGAGTCGGAATTCGAGCAAAAGGGCATCGTCACCGACGCCGGGCTTGCACGCCTGCGCGCGTTTCTCACCGAAGTGCCGGCCGACCGGATCGCCGCGCCGCTCAAGGTCGCCGACGTGCCGCGCCTGTTCACCGCGGAGACGTTCTGCAAGCTGGTGGTCCGCTCGCAGAAGGCCACCGCCTGAGCCGCCGCGCGCGCGGGCTCGGGGCGCAATGGGCGGGCGCTTCAGTGCATTCTCCTTCGTCGATCGCATCACGCAGGTCGAGCCTGGCGTGCGCGCGCGCGGCAGCTACCACGTGCCCGCGCAGCTCGCCGAGTTCCCCGCAGCCCTGGTCGCCGAAGCCGTAGGCCAGCTGGCGGCCTGGGCGAGCATGGCGCAGCTCGATTTCCGGCGCCGGCCGGTCGCCGGTCTGGCACGCGAGACGCGCTTCCTGCGCGACGTCAAACCGGGCGAGACGCTCACGCTCGAGGCCGATCTCGAGAGCTGCACCGACGACGACGTGGCCTACGCCGGACGCGCGACCGTGGGCGGTGCGCCGGTGATCGTGCTTGAGCAGTGCCTCGGGCCGATGCTGCCGACGGAAGACTTCGACGCAGCCGACGCCCTGCGGCGCGATTACGCCCTGCTGTGCCGCGAAGGCGCAGCGGCCGACCGCTTTCCCGGCTTGCCGGCGTTCGACATCGAGCCCGGCGCGTCGGTGCCTGGCGAACGCGTCACGGCGACGCTGCGCGTCCCCCGGTCGGCGCCGTTTTTCGAAGACCATTTCCCGCGCCGCCCGGTGTTTCCCGCGACCCTGCTGCTCAACAGCCAGATCCGCCTTGCGCTCGCGCTTGCGCGCCAGACGCTGACGCCGGGCACGGACGGCGAACTGGCCGCCGCGCGGCTGCTCGACGTCAAGGTGCGCGCCTTCATTGCGCCGGGTCAGGTTCTGGAGATCGGCGCCGAGCGCCTCGCGCCCCGTTCCAACGCGCCCGATGCCTGGACCGCCCGGCTTTCGGCACGCGCCGAGGGCAAGCCGGTGGCGACGGCGCGCGTCGAGATCGCCGAGCGGAGCCGCGCATGAGCGCGCAGGCTGCACCGAGGCGTCGGGTCGCCGTCACCGGCCTGGGGCTGGTCACGCCCGCCGGCAACGACGTCGCATCGACCTGGGACGCGCTGCTCGCCGGCAGGAGCGGCGTGGCGCCGGTCACGCTGTTCGACGCCAGCGGGTTCTCGACCCGCATCGCCGCCGAGGTGAAGGGTTTCGATGCGCGCGCGCGGATCGACGACCGCAAGCTGCTGAAGTACGCCAATCGCTCGCACGGCTTCGCGCTGGCCGCGGCCGACGAAGCGATGCGCGACGCCGGCATCCGCCCTTCGCCGCAGGATGCGGCGCGCTGGGGCATTGCCGTGGGCACCGGCATGATGGGCGTCGACTACCCGACGCTCGACGCGCTGCACCGCCATGCCGCGCCGGAGGGCGAGCTCGACGTCGGCCGCCTGCTGGGCGAGGCGACCGCGCGCGACCCGATGGTGTTCTGCCGCAGCCAGTCGACTGCAGGCGTCGCGCTGCTGGCACGGCGCTTCGGTATCCGCGGCTACGCCACCTCGGTGCACACCGCCTGCGCCTCCGGCGGCCAGGCCGTCGGCACCGCGCTCAAGCTGATCCGCCGCGGCACCGTCGATCGCGTACTCGCCGGCGGATTCGATTCGATGGTGTCGCCGATCGGTCTGGCGGGCTTCTGCCTGCTCGGCGCGGTCTCGCCGGACAACGATACGCCCGAGCGCGCGAGCCGCCCGTTCGACGCCACGCGTAACGGCTTCGTGCTCGGCGAAGGCGCGGGATTCCTGGTGCTCGAGGAATGGGATGCGGCGCAGCGGCGCGGCGCACGCATCTACGCCGAGCTCGCCGGCGACGGCAACTCGCTCTCCAGCTACCGCATCACGGACTCGCATCCCTCGGGCGATGGGCCGATCCAGGCGATGCGCCAGGCGCTCGCCGACGCCGGCGCAACCACCGCCGATGTCGACTATCTCAACGCCCACGGCACCTCGACGCCGATGAACGATCGCAGCGAAAGCGCCGCGGCCAAAGTGGTGTTCGGCGAACAGGTCGGCCAGGTGGCGGTGAGCTCGACCAAGAGCGTGATGGGCCATCTCATCGCGGCGGCCGGCGCCGTCGAGGCCGCGGTCTGCGTGCTGGCGATCCATCACGGGCGCCTGCCGGTAAACGCCAACCTGCGCGAGCTCGACGCCGAGTGCGAGCATCTCGACGTCGTGCGCGATCGTCCGCGCGAACGCCGCGTCCGGGTGGCGATGTCAAACTCGCTCGGCTTCGGCGGTTCGAACAGCTGCCTGGTGCTGCGCAATCCGGAGGATCTGCGCTGATGGCGGGTGCGCAGCGCATCGTCGTCACCGGCAGCGGCGCGATTAGCGCCGCGGGGCGCAGCCCGGCCGAGATCTGGCAGACCCTGCTGTCCGGACAGAGCGCGATCGGACCGATCGCGCTGTGGGACACGACCGGCTGGCCGCGCAGCGTCGCCGGCGAGATCCGCGACCTGCAGCCCGCCAAGCTGCTCGGCGACCGCAAGATTCTCAAGTTCATCCGGCGCTCGGACGTGCTCGGCCTGTACGCCGCGAGCCGCGCGATCGAATCCTCCGGCTTCGCCGCCTGGCGCGACGGTCTCGAGGCGGCTGCGGCAGACAGGTACAACGACCGCACCGGCATGTTCGTCGGCTCGGGCGGCGGCAACTACGACGGCCAGTACGACTACTTCCCGCTGATGACCGCTGCGGCGGGCAAGCTGGAGGCGTTCGGGCGCCAGCTGCCGGAGGTGGTCAATCCGATGTGGCTGCTGCGCGCGCTGCCCAATAACGTGCTGTGTCACGTCGGCATCAAGTACAACCTGAAGGGCACCAACGCCTGCATCACCAATCACAGCACGAGCGGCATGCTCGCCGTGATCGAAGCCGCCGCCGCGCTGCGCGGAGCCGAAGCCGATCGCGCGGTGGTCGCGGCGCACGACGCACCCGTCGAGCCGCAGATGCTCGCCTATTACGACAGTATCGGCGTGGTGGCGAGGGACAGACTGCGGCCGTTCGACGCCGCACGCGACGGCAGCCTGCTGGGCGAAGGCGCCGGTGCACTGATGCTCGAGACCGAAGCGTCTGCCGCGGCGCGCGGCGC
>LJTQ01000106.1:0-8233 GCA_001303445.1 Betaproteobacteria bacterium SG8_39
GCGCATCCACTACAAGCCGCTGGCGGTGTGGATCTGGCTCGGCTGCATCGTGATGGCGATCGGCGGATTGCTCGCCACGCTTGACCGGCGCTACCGCGTCGTCACGCGGCGGCGCGAGGAACGCGCCGCCGCGGCGGCGCGCGGCGCGCGGCGCGCGCCGGCCAGCGGCAGCAGCGCGGCATGAAGAAGTTTCTCCTGCCCCTGGCGGTGCTCGTGGTCGTCGTCGGCTTTCTCGGCGTCGGCCTCAAGCTCAACCCGCGCGAGGTGCCCTCGCCGCTGATCGGCAAGGCGGCGCCGCCGTTCAGCCTGCCGGTGCTGCACCAGCCGGCGAAAACCGTCTCCAACACCGACCTCAAGGGCCAGGTGTGGCTGCTCAATGTCTGGGCCTCCTGGTGCGTGACCTGCCGCGAGGAGCACCCGGTGCTGGTCGAACTCGCCCGGCAGAAGGTGGTGCCGATCTACGGCCTGAACTACAAGGACAAGTCCGACGACGCGAAAGCCTGGCTGAAGCAGTTCGGCGACCCCTACGTCATGTCGCTGGTCGACGAGAAGGGCCGGATCGGCATCGACTACGGCGTCTACGGCGTGCCGGAAACCTACGTCATCGACCGCGACGGGGTCATCCGCTACAAGAAGATCGGCCCGGTGACCCCGGAAACGGTGCGCGACAAGATCCTGCCGCTGGTCAAGCAGCTCAAGGGATGAGGTCCGCGCTCGCCGCCCTGCTCGCGTGTGCGGCGCTCTCCGCCGCGGCGCCGCTGCACGCGCAGATGCGCGAAGCGCCGCCGATCGCCGAGGATCCCGCGCTCGAGGCGCGCGTCATGCACCTGTCGACCGAGTTGCGCTGCCTGGTGTGCCAGAACCAGACGCTCGCCGACTCAAACGCCGAGCTCGCCATCGACCTGCGCAACCAGGTGCGCGAGCAGATCAAGGCCGGCCGCAGCGACGAACAGATCATCGACTACCTGACCGCGCGTTACGGCGATTTCGTGCTCTATCGCCCGCCGGTGAAGACGACCACCGTGCTGCTGTGGGCGGGCCCGTTCGTGCTGCTGCTCGCCGGGCTCGCCGGCCTGGTGCTCACGCTGCGGCGCCGCGCCCGCGCGCAGGCCGCGGAGCGCGCGGGCGGGGTCGATGCCGCGGCGCGCGAACGCGCCAAGGCGCTGCTCGACGAGCCGGGCGGCCGCGCATGACCGCGTTTTTTCTGCTCGCCGCGCTGCTCGCGGCGCTCGCGCTGGGCTTCGTCCTCACGCCGCTGCTCAGGCGGCGCGCGCAGGCGACCGACACCGACCGCGCCGACGCGAACGCCGCGATCTATCGCGGCCAGCTCGCCGAGCTCGAGGCCGAGCGGGCGCAGGGCGTGATCAGCGCGGCACGCTACGACGAGACACGCGCCGAGATCGAGCGCCGGCTGGCCGAGGACCTGGCGAGCGGCGAGGCTGCGCGCCCCTCAAGCACGCCGCCGTGGCAGGCCTCGCGCCTCGCGCTGGTGCTCGGCCTCGTCCTGCCGCTGGCCGCTGCCGGCCTGTACGGCCTGGTCGGCACCCCGGCCGCGCTCGATCCGACAGCCGGTGCACAAAGCGCGCAGAACCAGCACCAGATCACGCCCGAGCAGATCGAGGCGATGGTCACGCAACTCGCAGCGCGCCTCGAGCGCGAGCCGAATAATCCCGAGGGCTGGCGGATGCTCGCGCGCTCGCAGGCCGCGCTCGGCCGTTACCCCGAGTCGGCCGCCGCCTACGTCCGGCTGATCGAGGTCGGCGGCAGGAATGCGGACGTACTCGCCGATTACGCCGACGTGCTGGCGATGGCGGCCGGGCGCAACCTGCAGGGCGAGCCGATGCGCCTCGTCGAGGAAGCGCTGAAGCTCGATCCGGACCACGTCAAGGCGCTGGCGCTCGCCGGCACCGCCGAGTTCGCGCGCGGCAACTATGACGCGGCGATCGTGCACTGGGAGCGCCTGATGAAGTCGCTGCCGCCGGACTCGCCGCTCGCCGAAGGCGTGCGCGGCGGACTCGCCTCGGCGCGCGAACGCGCCGGCCGCCCGCCGCTCGCCGCGGCACCCGCCGCACCGAGCGCACCCGCAGCGCCCGCCGCGGCCGCGGGCGCAGAAGCCGTGCAGGGCATCGTCATGCTCGATGGCGCGCTCGCCGCCAACGCCAAGCCGGACGACGTGGTCTTCGTCCTCGCGCGCCCCGCCGAAGGCCCGCGCATGCCGCTGGCGGTCAAGCGCATCGCGGTACGCGACCTGCCCTACGCCTTCCGGCTCGACGACAGCATGGCCATGGCGCCGGGCGCCAAGCTGTCGCTGTATCCGCGCGTCGTCGTCACCGCGCGCGTGTCGAAGAGCGGCACCGCGGCGCCAGGCAAGGGCGACCTCGAGGGTGCGAGCGATCCGATCGCGCCGGGCACCAGCGGCGTGCAGATCACGATCTCGAAGATGATCGAGTAGTACCCCGCGTCGGGCGCTGCCGCGCCCGCTTGCAGCCTAGACTCGCCTCAGAACTGGTAGCGGCGTAGGCCGCCGTCCACCGGAATCACCGCGCCGGTGATATACGAGGCCCGCGGCGAGGCAAGGAAACACACGAGGTTGGCGATGTCCTCGGGCTCGCCGTAGCGGCGCACCGGGATCTCGTGCTCGGCCTGCCACTGGCGGTACTCGGGCGTGTAGTTGCGCAGGATCTGCTCGGAATGGATGCGCCCGGGCGGAATCGAGTTGACGGTGATGCCGTGTTTGCCGACCTCCAGCGACAGGCCCTTGGCCCAGGCGTGCATGGCGGCCTTGGCGGCGAAGGCACCGTTGATGCCCTCGGGCTCGCTCTTGCCGGTGATGTTGATGATGCGGCCCCAGTTGCGCGCGATCATCTGTTGCAGCAAGGCGTGCGTCAGCTGGCGCTGCCGGGTGAAGTTCAGGGTCAGCGCCTCCTCCCATTGCGCTTCGCTGGAGTCCAGCTTGAATGCGCGCGAGCCACCGGCGTTGTTCACCAGGATGTCCACCGCGCCCAGGCCCGCCAGCGCGGCCTGCGCGATGCGCTGCGGCGCGTCGGCCTGCGTGAAGTCACAGTCGATGATCACGAGTTTCACGCCGGCGTCCTGCTCGAGCGCCTGCAGCCGATCGCGCCTGCGCGCGGTCACCGCGAGCCGCACGCCCTCGGCCGCGAGCATGCGCGCGATGCCGCGGCCGATGCCGGCCGAGGCGCCCGTAACCAGCGCTGTCTTGCCTGAGAGTTCCAAGTCCATGCGTCAGGAGCGCATCGCGCGCGTGTCCGTGATGCGCCCGGAATCGGCGCTGCGGGTAAGCCCGGTGCCTCCCGGGGCGTGGCGGCGCATATCAATAACCCGCTTTTCGGTCCACCACTTCCTTGAGCGGCTCGCCCTCGAGGAAGCGGCGCAGATTGTCGACGAACAGGCCTGCGACGATCCTGTCGCGCTGCGGGTGCGGGCCGCCGATATGCGGCAGCACGATGATCCCCTCGGTGGACCAGAACGGGTGGTCGGCGGGCAGCGGCTCCTGCCGGTACACATCGAGCATGGCGCCGGCGATCTTCCTGGCCTTCACCGCGGCGATGAGGTCGTCGTCCTTGATCAGATGGCCGCGGCCGAAATTCAGCAGCCAGGCGCTGGATTTCATCATCCCGAGACGCTCGGCGTTGATGAAGTTGTCGGTCTCGTGCGTCGCCGGCAACAGCAGCAACAGGAAGTCGGATTGCGCCAGCACTTCGGGCGTACGCGCCGGCGGCAAGACCTCGGCCACATGGGTCATGGGTTGCGGCCGCCGCCGGGTGCCGATCACCCGCATGTCGAGCGCGGCGGCGATGCGGGCGACGTCCTGACCGATGGCGCCAAGCCCGAGGATGCCGAGCGTCTTTCCGGTCAGCGGCTGCGCGACGCTCTGGACCCATCGCCTGTGCTTCTGATTCTCGACCGCCGCGGCGAAGGGTTTGGCGACGTAGAACAGCGCGCCGATGATGTTTTCCGGCATCGATTCCCGGTGAGTGCCCCGGGCGCAGGTGAGCGTGACATTCGCCGGCAGGTCGGGCAAAGCGATCCAGCCCTCGACGCCCGCCGTCATGGCCTGGGCCCAGCGGAGTTTCGGCATCGCCGGCAGCAGCCCCGGCGGAACGCCGGCGGCCATCAGCGCCTCGGTCCGGGCCATCTGGTCGGCCGAGGGCTTTGCCTTGCGGGACACGGTGTCGACTGCAACGCGGTCAGCCAAGCCCGCCGCCTCAATCGCATCCAGATAGGCTGCGGTCGAGTCGGTCCAGAGCAGAATATGGGCGCGGCGCGTCACGGTACGGCTCCTGGGTGCGTGGGGTGGCAGCGTAGCGTTTTTCGCTTGTCGATCGGACTGGCCCAGCGCCCGCGCACGCGCCGACGCCACAGCCAATGGGCGCCGCTACTTAGCCGCGCACGTCCCCACCAGCCGCCCGGAATATTCGGTCAAGATGGCCTCGTCATCCCCCTCCAGCTTCAGCTTGAGCCTGCCCTTGTAGCTGCCCTTGCCCATGGTGATCTCCCCCTCGCCCGTCATCTTTTCCTTGCCGGTGCATTCGACCTTCCATGTCGTGCGCGCGCCGACGGTCTTCACGTCGTAGTTTCTGCAGTCCTTCTCCGCCGGCGGCACGTTTTCGGCGCCTTTCTTCTTGCATACCTTGCTCGGCATGGCGGGCATCGCCATGCCGCCCATCTTCATCTGGGCCGTGATCTCCCACAGTTCATCCGGCCCCTGTGCAAGCGCCAGGCACGGATAGGCGACGAGCACGGCCACCACGGTACGACGCAGCATGTTGTTTTCTCCCTGGTTGAATTGCGCGCGGCGCCGGCGCTACTTGCCGCCGGCGCGGAAAACAAAAATATACGTGTTTCCCTAGAAGCACGGAATATTTCGATGACAACCCGCCGGGTACCCGGACCGGCTCCGCCCGCCTCGACCTCGTCATCGTCGGCGCGGGCGTACGAGGACTGCAGGACACTGCGCAGCCTGGCTCGCAGCAGCACATAGGTCCGGATTTATCTGTCGTTATCCGGGCTGCTTGGCCTCGCGTGCCACATCGGGTCTCCGGGCGCGCTGAATCCATCGAAAGGTCCACAGCGGTAACAGCGCTGCTGCGGTCAATGCCGCAGAAAACCAGATCACTGCCGCCGCGCTTCCCGTTGCGCCTTGCAGGTGGCCCGCCAAGGGTGGCACGAGCGTCATGCCCGCGTAGTACACCGTCTGATAAAGGCCCATGCCAAGGCTGCGGTTGTGGGGCTGCAGCACTTCGCCCGGGAGCGCATTGATGCCGCCTGCGCACGGGCCCCGCACGATGCCCAGCAGGACGACGAGCGCCAGCGCCGGTACCCACCCGAGCGGCAGCAGGGCGACGACAACGGCCGAACCGACAATGGCTGTGCCGATCAGCAGGTCGGCGCGCCCTGTGCGATCGATAAGGTATCCGCCCAGCGGGATGGCGATTGGCGAGAGCCACAGCGGCACGCTCATCACGATACCGGCTGCGACGAGACTCGAGCCTTGCTCGACGAGCAACAGGGGCGCAAAGCTCACGAGCACAATGAAGCCGGCATTCCAGGTCATCCATGCCGATCCAGCGCTTCCGATCAACCCGAGTTCCGCGCGACTCAGGGTCCAGTGCCGCTCGCGCGAAGCCGCCCCCGGTCTCGGCACGGGGCGGTAAGCCAAGCTGATCACCAGCAGCGCGGCAAGCGGGACCACCGCGGTGATGCCGACCGCGACACGCCAGGAGCTCGCTTCGCCGACCGCGCCCAGCAGGGCCAGCGCAAGCCCGATACCCAGTGGCCAGCTGCTCAGAGTCACGGCCATCGCGGTCGCGGTTTCCCGAGGGGAGAACCAATCGAGCACCATGCGCCCGACCTGCACATGCAGCACGACGATGCCAATGCCACCCAGCAGGCGCCCGACGACGGCGACACCGAAGCTTGGCGAGGCGGCAACCAACAATGAGCCGAAGGCAATCAGGGCGAGCGAGGCCATGACGACGGGTTTGTCCCCCAGGCGCTGCCCCAGCCAGCCTCCGGGCAGGGCGAGGAAGACACCCGGCAGGCTCGACAAGCCGAGCAGCCAACCGAGCTCCGCATGTCCGATGCCCAGGTCTGTCAACAGTTCGGGCGCGATTGGCGGCAAGGACATGAAATGCACGGGCGAGCTGAGCCGCGCAAGGAACAGCAGCGCCAACACATTCCAGCGATTCGACAAGCGGATCACAGATCCCGCGCCACGTTGTCCCGCGCGCAGTTTGCCAGTTCGGCGATATGTTGGGCGACGGAGTCGCCCCCCTCGACCATGCGCTCCCTCCCCAAAAGAGCCACGCTAAGAGCGGCCCGATGCTGAATCACCGCTCGGGATCGCTACGGGCCGGTCGGGGCCGGCGCCTATCGGCCATAAGCCGTCATGGCCTGCGCTCGGATCAGGGCAGAGTACTATCGGCGAGCAGTACGGCTCGGGGAGGGCGGCCGCGGTGAATGTGCAGGAACTGAAACAACGACTGGCCGCAATTCTGGCCGCGGATGCGGTGGGCTATTCGCGCCTGATGGCGGCGGACGAGCGCGCCACGGTGGCCGCACTCGACGCCGCTCGCGCTGTATTCCGGACTCAGATTGAAGCCAACCAGGGCCGCGTCATCGACATGGCCGGGGACTCTGTGCTCGCGGTGTTTGAAACCGCGACGGGGGCCGTATCGGCGGCCCTGGCGATCCAGACCGAGCTCAACGCGCCGGTCGCTGACGTACCCGAAGACCGCCGTATGCGCTTTCGCATAGGCATCCACTTGGGCGATGTGATCGAGAAGGGCGACGGCACGATCTACGGCGACGGCGTGAACATCGCCGCGCGGCTGGAAGCTCTGGCCGAGCCAGGCGGGATAGCGACGTCGGAGTCCATCCGGACGGCCGTGAAGGGCAAGGTAGACGCCGGCTTCGAGGACCGGGGCGAGCAGAAGTTCAAGAACATCGCCGAGCCCGTACGGAGCTTCCATGTTCGATTCCGGCCGGAAGGCGATCGGCATGAGACCCCCGTCGAAGAGCACCGAACGTCGAAATCAACGAGCGAGCTAGGTGTCCCCACAGTCGCCGTTCTGCCCTTTCGTTTCATCGGCAACGCTGGCGAGCAAGAGTACATCGCGGGGGCGCTCACCGAGAGCATCGGTTCGGCGCTTACACACTTTCGCGAATACAAGATCGTAGAGGGCGCCGACGCGCAGGATGCGACGTACGCTTTGAGCGGCACCCTGCAGCTCGCGGGGTCACGCATCCGGATCGGCCCGCAGCTGTCCACCACGGACGGCAGTCGGAAACTATGGTCCGTGAAGTTCGACCGGGAGCTCGCGGACGTATTCGAGCTGCAAGATGAGATCAGTGCCATCGTCGCGGCCTATTTGGGCGAAGCGATCTGGCAGGAGACCGCGCGTGCGCTCGCGCGCAAAACCAAGGACGACTTCTCTGCCCTGGATTGGTGCTATCACGCGATGGAGCACATCCACCGCTTGACCAAGGAAGATTTCATCGAAGCCAAGAAGGCGCTGGAGATCGCCCTGCGCATGAGTCCCGAGCTTTTATATGCGAAATTTGCCCTGGCCTTCGTACTCGTGCTCGAGCTGAGTTGGGGCTTGGCATCAGACGTCGATTCGTATCGAACCGACGCGCTGGCATTGACGGAGGAGCTACTGCGAAAAGATCCGGCGAACGCCAATACGCATCGACTCGCGTCGAGGCTCTACGCGTTACTCGACCGTCATGCGGAGTCGCTCACCCACAGCGAACGCGCCGTCGCCTTGAACCCATACGATGGGGACGTGATCGTCACGCATGCCTTGGCCTTGAATCTGGTAGGACGGTGTGACGAGGCAATAGGCTGGGTGGAGAAAGCGCTGCGCTACAACCCACAGCCGCCCGCCTACTATCGACAGTTGCTCATGTCGTTTCAGTTCTGGGCCGGTGACCCTGTGGCGGCGCTCGAGAGTCTGCGTCGTGTGGGGGGCGCGCTAATCCCGACCCTGCACTATGTCGCGATCGCGGTACTGCAACTCAATGGTGCGCACGAAGAAGCAGGCTCGAGGATCAAGGCAATGCTCGAGACACAGCCAGATTCGTGCGTCGAGTCCGTCAAGCGCTTGTTCGCGAGCTACGCGGCGCACTTGAAGGTCGACGTTCTGCTCGATGCATTGCGCGATGCCGGATTGCCTGAGAGGGGCGCAGGCTGAACCGAACGCCTGGCGGG
>LJTQ01000106.1:8275-12968 GCA_001303445.1 Betaproteobacteria bacterium SG8_39
AGGCCGTGCTGCCGATTCCACGACTCGATTGATTCTCTGTCTTTCTGAGCCACCGGCGAACGGCAGCGAACGAGAATTTCGACCGTCTTCTTTGCGTCGTTATCAGCCAATCGCGCCCTCCCGTGGGCGGTCATTCTCCAACGCCGTTCAGCCCTTCGCCGCCCAGGCCTCGACCTCGATCAGCATGTCGGGGCTCGCCAGCCCGGCGACGATCAGCAGCGTCGATGCCGGCCGCACCGCATCGCCCAGCACCCGGGCGCGCGCCGCGCGGTATTCGGCGATGAAGCGCGAATCGGTGAGGAACACGGTGAGCTTGACCAGGTCCTGCTTGCGCATGCCGTTCTCGCTCAGGCAGGCGAGGACGTTGCGAAACGCCTGCTCGGCCTGGCGCCGGATGCCGCTCGCGAGCGCGCCTTTCCTGTTCATGCCGACCTGGCCTGCGACGGCAACCCAGCGTGCGCTCGGTGGAACGTTCACGCTGTGGCTGTAGACGCCGACCGGGGCGTGAACGGATTTCGGATTGAGGGCCTTGTTCATGCGGTCTCCTTTTCTGCGTTCAGTTGGAAAACTCCAGATTGTCCATCAGCCGGGTGCGACCGAGTTGCGCGGCTTTACGCCACGCCCGGCCGCTCGCCCGGCGGCTCCGCCCAGCGCATCGTCTTGTAGTCGAAGTTCCGCTCGATGCTCGGCTTGACGATCTGGAAGTACGGCGAGACGTCGAAGTCGCGCGGCGTGAACAGGCTGTGATGGCGGATGTGCTGGAGCTCGCCGATCAGGGTCTGCCCCTTGCCGCCGCCTTCGACGAACACGCTGCTGACCTGCGGCAGGATCGGGTAGCGCACCGACTGGAAGGCCTGCGCGATCAGCGTCGAGCAGATCGCACGCGTCGGATCGCCCGAGCCGAGCGCCAGCATGCGCCTGCGCCAGCGCAGCGGCACCGGCGGCTGGGGCAGCAGGTAGCGCATGAGGTCGACGACGTTGCGCAGGTCGTAGTGCTTGCCCAGGCTGTCGATCATGTAGCTCACCACCGCGCGGCAATCGTCGGGGGTCAGACCGACCGCGCGGCAGATGCGCGTGTTGGCCGCCGCGTACTTGGCGAGCGGCACCGCGATCACGCCGCGCTCCAGATCGGCCTCGATCAGGGCACCCGCCGGCGCCCCCGGCCGGATCTTCATCAGGGCGTCGCCCACGTACAGCGCCGCGTGCGACCAGGTCGACTGGGTCAGGTACTTGACCGCCAGGCTGATGCGGCTCGTGCCCTCCACCAGCAGCACGTCGCCGGGCCGCAGGCAGGCGTGCAGCGCCGCAGGATCGACCGCGTCGAAGGGTGGCGGATGCGAGAGCGGCTTCTCGAGGAAGCAGGAGGCCGAAGCGATTCACGCGCGCAGGTCCCCTCTCATTGCGTCGCGCTGAAGCGGTCGCGGAACCCGGGCGTCATCCACACCGATCCGTCGTCATCGATGATCAGCCCCTCGACGCGCGCATCCTCCGACAGCCAGCGCATGCCGTCGGCCTTGCCGCGCACCATGATCGCCACACCCAGCCCGTTCAGGTCCTCGAGCCGTTCGCCGAAAAGGGTCACGCCGCGCGGGCCCTGCGCAGGATAGCCGCTGCGCGGATCAAGGATGTGGTGGTAGCGCGTGCCGTCGCGCACGAAGGCGCGCTCATAGTCGCCCGAGCTCACCACGAAGCCGCGTTCGATCCGCAGCACGCCGAGCAGCCGCTCCGGTGCGCGCGGGTCGCGCACCCCGACGCGCCACGGCCGCTCGCGGCTGCCGCCGAGCGCCTCGACGTCGCCGCCGCCGTTTACCAGCGCGCGCGTGATGCCGCGGCGCGCGAGAAGCTGCATGCCCGCGTGCACGATGGGCAGCTTGGCGATGCCGCCGAGGTCGATGCGCATTCCGGGTCTGGCGAGAAACGCGGTTTTCGCATCCGCGTCGAGGCGCAGATCACGCCAGTTCACCAGCGGCCACTGCGCGGCGATCTCGGCCGCCGACGGCAGGCGCGGATCGTCAGCGCGAAAGCGCCAGCCGCGCAGCGACGCGACCGTGACGTCGAAGGCACCGTCCGATCGCGCCGACATCGCCTGCGCCATCGCCAGCACCGCCATCAGCTCGGGCGGCAGATTCACCGCGGCGCGGCCCGCGGCGTCGTTGATCGCGCTGACCACGCTGCGCGGATCGTAGTGGTTCATCATGTCCGACAGGCGCTGCATCTCGCGGTAGGCGGCGTCGATCGCGGCATGGGCGCGCGTGGCGTCTGCCGCGGGCAGCTCGACCGCCAGCTCGACCACGGTGCCCATCAGCGGCCGCGCCTCGCGCAGCGGCTCGGCGACGCACACCGCCGCGGCGACGCTCAGCAGGCAGGCGGCCACCCCGCGCACTGGGTGAATTCGGGCTGTCATTACAGGCATCATATCGGCGCAGCCACGGACCCCGGACTTGATCCGCGTCAATGCGTTTCGTGCGCGCCTGCCTCAAATGGCAGGATCGTCTTGCGGAGAACCTGCTTGCGTTTACCTGCCGTCGTCCTGAGACTCGCCGCCGTCCTGTGCGCCGCGCTGGCGCTCGCCAGTTCGGCCGCGGCGCAGGACATCGCCGAGCGCTACCCGCAGGCGAAGAGCTTCTTTCCCCAGGCCAGCCGTTTCGGCGCGCTCGACGGTCAGCCGCGCGCGGCGCCGGTGTATCGCGACGACGCGCTGATCGGCTACCTGTTCCTCACCGGCGACCTGGTGCGCATCCCGGCCTACTCCGGCAAGCCGATCAACACCCTGGTCGGCTTCGACCTCGAGGGGCGCATCACCGGCATCGCGATCGTCGAGCACGAAGAGCCGATCCTCGCGGTGGGCGTCACCGAGGCGCGACTGCACGCCTTCGCCGAGCAGTACCGCGGCAAGCGCGTGTTCGACCGCATTACGGTCGGCGCCGCGCGGCCCGGCTACGTCGCCGTCGACACGATCTCGGGCGCCACGATCACGGTGATGGTGCTCAGTCAGACGATCATGAGCGCGGCGCGCCGCGTCGCCGAGTCCCGCGGCCTGACGCCCGGCGGGCCGCGGCCGTCTACAGTCCCGCCGACGCCCCGCCTCGAGCCGCTCATGAAGACCGCACCGATCCAGACCTCGCCGGACGAGCCGCTGTGGATCGTGGTGTGGCAGGCGCGCGTGTTCCAGATCGGCGTGCTGCTCATCGGCCTGGTGACGCTGACGGCCATTCTGCTCTTTCAGGACGTGCTCGCGCGGCATCCGAATTTCCTCATTGTGGTGCGGCGCGGGTTCCTCATCTATACGGTTTTCTTCATCGGCTGGTTCGCGCTCGCGCAGCTCTCGATCGTGCAGGTGCTGACCTTCGTGCACGCCGCGATTGGCGGTTTCCGCTGGGAGACCTTCCTCATCGACCCGATGCTGTTCATGCTGTGGAGCTTCGTCGCCATGACGCTGCTGCTGTGGGGGCGCGGCGTGTACTGCGGCTGGCTCTGCCCCTTTGGCGCGCTGCAGGAGCTGATCAACCAGGGCGCGCAGAAGCTCAAGCTGAAGCAGCTCGAGTTCAGCGATGTGGTGCACGAGCGCCTGCTCGGCGTGAAGGTGCTGGTGCTGGTGGCGCTGCTCGGCATCTCGCTGCAGTCGATGGGCGAGGCGGTGCGCTACGCGGAAATCGAGCCGTTCAAGACCGCGATCACGCTGCGCTTCGATCGCGAATGGCCGTTCCTGCTCTACGCCGGCGGACTGCTGCTGCTGTCGGCCTTCAACCGCAAGTTCTTCTGCAAGTACCTGTGCCCGCTCGGCGCCGCGCTGATGTTTCCCGGCCGCTTCCGCATCTTCGACTGGTGGCTGCGCAGGCGCAAGGAGTGCGGCCGCCCCTGCCAGACCTGCGCCAACCAGTGTGAGGTGCGCGCGATCCGGCCGACCGGCGAGATCAACGCCAACGAGTGCCACTACTGCCTGGACTGCCAGGTCACCTACTACAACGACCGCAAGTGCATGCCGCTGATCGAGCGGCGCCAGAAGCGCGAGCGGCGGCGCAGCCCCGTGCCGGTCGTCCCGGTAGCGGACGCCGACGCCCCGGAAACCGGGAAATCCTGACTTTCGGGGCCGCCCGGCGGCCCTCGAACCCGGGGCTTGATCCAGGTTAAGTACCGCTGGGCGGGGGATCCCTAGATTCGCACGTGGGACATTTGGCCACGGAAAAAAGGGATTTCCCATGAGCACTCAGACGCTTCGCCTCAAAGCCATTCCGCTCGCGCTCGCCGCGGCGCTCGCGATGGGGACCGCCCACGCACAGTCCAAGGACAAGCCGATTCACCCCGGCACGCCCAAGGAAGAGATGATGTACAAGGGCGCCCCGGTGCCGATCAAGCCGGGCGAGGCGCCCGATGTGTCGAGCCCCAAGGCGCCGCCGCTGACCGCGGACGAGTTCGCCCGCGCCAAGCAGATCTACTTCGAGCGCTGCGCGGGCTGCCACGGCGTGCTGAGGAAGGGCGCCACCGGCAAGCCGCTCACCCCGGACATCACGCAGCCGCGCGGCACCGATTACCTCAAGGTGTTCATCAACTACGGCTCGCCGGCCGGCATGCCGAACTGGGGCACCTCGGGCGAGCTCTCCGAGCAGGACGTCGACATCATGGCGCGCTTCCTGCAGCACGAGCCGCCAGTGCCGCCCGAGTTCGGCATGAAGGAGATGAAGGCCTCCTGGAA
>LJTQ01000134.1 GCA_001303445.1 Betaproteobacteria bacterium SG8_39
GCGATCACCTCGATACTGTTCAACATACCGGGCGAGCCCTGGTCGGTGGCGACGACCTTCGACGGCCATCCGCTCGCGCAGCAGGGGCGCGCGGGTGCCGCGCTCACCGCGGCGTTCACCTCGTCGTTCGTCGGCGCGTTCATCGCGGTGATCGTGGTGACCTTCCTGTCGCCGATCGTCGCCAGCTTCGCGCTCGAGTTCGGCCCGCCGGAGTTCTTCGCGGTCTACCTGCTCACCTTCTGCGCCTTCATCGGCATGAGCAAGGAACCGCCGTTCAAGACGCTCGCCGCGATGATGACCGGCTTCGCGCTCGCCGCGGTCGGCACCGACCCGGTGACCGGCACGCTGCGCATGACCTTCGGCTCGGTGCACCTGCTGAACGGCTTCGACTTCCTCATCGCGGTGATCGGCCTGTTCGGCATCGGCGAAATCCTGCTGACCCTCGAGGAAGGGCTCGCCTTCAAGGGCGCCTCGGCGCGCATCAAGCTCGGCGTGGTGCTCGAGACCTGGAAGGAGCTGCCGCGCTACTGGCTGACCTCGCTGCGCTCCTCGGTGGTGGGCTGCTTCATGGGCATCGTCCCGGGCGGCGCGACGCCGGCCTCGTTCATGAGCTACGGCGTGGCGCGCCGCTTCTCGAAGAACGGCGACAAGTTCGGCACCGGCCAGGTCGAGGGCGTGGTCGCGCCGGAGACGGCTGCGCACGCGGCGGGCACCTCGGCGCTGCTGCCGATGCTGACGCTCGGCGTGCCCGGCTCGCCGACCGCCGCGGTGCTGCTCGGCGGGTTGCTGATCTGGGGCCTGCAGCCGGGCCCGCTGCTGTTCGTCGAGCAGAAGGACTTCGTCTGGGGGCTGATCGCCAGCATGTACCTCGGCAACATCGCCGGGCTGATCGTGGTGCTGACCTGCGTGCCGCTGTTCGCTGCGATCCTGCGCATCCCGTTCTCGGTGATCGCGCCGGTGATCGTCGTGATCTGCGCGATCGGCGCCTACACGGTGCACAACTCGATTTTCGACGTCTGGATGATGGTCGCCTTCGGCGTGCTCGGCTATCTGTTCAAGAAGCTGCACTACCCGCTGGCGCCGATGGTGCTGGCGATCGTGCTCGGCGACCGCGCCGAGGGTTCGTTCCGCCAGGCGATGCTCATGTCGCAGGGCGACATGTCGATCTTCTTCGCCAACGGGCTGGTCGGCGGCATCACCACGCTCGCGCTCGCGCTGCTGCTCTGGCCGCTGGCGAGCTGGATCTGGCGCAGCGTGCGGGGTTAGGTGACCGTGCGCCCCTCGCGGCGCGCGGTGCTTAGCGGCCGAGTTTCTGCTTGAGGCGCGAGAGCGTCTCCGGCGACAGGTTGAGGTAGGCGGCGAGCTCCTTTTTCGGGATGCGTCCGGCGAGCTCCGGATGCTTGCGCTCGAAGCGCAGCACCCGCCCCGGGGCGTCGAGCAGGTGCAGCGTGATGGTGTGCGCCATGACCTCGGACATGAGCTTCATCACCTCGTACTCGAAGCGTGCCTTGACCTCGAGGTGGCGGTCGATGAAGTCGACCCACTTCGCCAGCGGCAGCTCGGCGGTGCGCACCTTGCTGACGGCGACGATCGAATAGGGCACCGGGGTGCGCAGGCGCCAGGCCGCGTAGGAGGTGTCCATCTCGTTCTCGGCGGCGAAGCGCAGGATCATCTCGCGCCCCTGCGGGTTGGCGACCACGCGCTTGAGCATGCCGTCGAGGACGAAGACCTGCGCCATTTCCTCGTCGCCCTGGCGCACCAGGCGGTCGCCCTTGCGGTAATCGGCGATCACCAGCAGCGGCTCGAACGCCTCCCATTGCGCGGCGCTCATGTCGCGCAGCACGAGGTTGCGGCGCAGCTGGAGCCGGATGCTGTTGCGCTGCGGGTGGCTGTCGATGGGGTTCACGGCGGCGGGGCGGCGCGGCGGCGCGCGGAATTGCACGAGGCGGGCTAGTCGACCGGAAACATTGACCGCAGTCAAGGCTCCCCGGGCGCCGCCATTCCTACCATAAGGGTTCGCCGACGCGCCGCAGGCGCACATCGAGGAGGCAGCCCATGGGTAACGTTGAACCGCAAGTCGCCACGACCGGCGGCGCGCAGCCGCAGGCATCACCCAGCACCGACGGCTTTCAGCTGGTCATCGATGCGCTCAAGCTCAACGGCATCGACACGATCTTCGGCCTGCCCGGGATTCCGATCACCGACCTCACGCGCCGGGCCCAGGCCGACGGCCTGCGCGTGCTGTCTTTCCGCCACGAGCAGAACGCCGGCTACGCCGCGTCGATCGCCGGCTTCCTCACGCAGAAGCCGGGCATCTGCCTGACGGTGTCGGCGCCGGGATTCCTGAACGGCCTCAACGCGCTCGCCCATGCCACCGTCAACTGCTTTCCGATGATCCTCATCAGCGGCTCGAGCGAGCGCGAGATCGTCGACCTGCAGCAGGGCGACTACGAGGAAATGGACCAGCTGGCCGTCGCCCGGCCGGTGGCCAAGGCGGCGTTCCGCGTGCTGCACGCCGAGGACATCGGCGTCGGCATCGCGCGCGCCATCCGTGCCGCGGTCTCGGGCCGCCCGGGCGGCGTGTATCTCGACCTGCCCGCCAAGCTCTTCGCCCAGAGCATCGACGCCGCGGCCGGGAAGGGCTCGCTGATCAAGGTGGTCGACCCGGCGCCGCGCCAGATCCCGGCGCCGGAGGCGGTCAAGCGTGCGCTCGACCTGCTCAAGGGCGCGAAGAAGCCGCTCGTCATCCTCGGCAAGGGCGCGGCCTATGCGCAGGCCGATGCGGACATCCAATCCCTGATCGAAAAAACCGGAATCCCCTACCTGCCGATGTCGATGGCCAAGGGGCTGCTGCCCGATACCCACGCGCAGTGCGCTTCGGCGGCCCGTTCATTCGTGCTGCCCGAGGCGGACGTGGTGATGCTGATCGGCGCGCGCCTCAACTGGCTGCTGTCGCACGGCAAGGGCAAGACCTGGGGCGGCAAGAGTCCGAAGGCCTGGGGCGGGCAGACGTTCATCCAGGTCGACATCTCGCCGCAGGAGGCGGACAGCAATGTGCGCATCGATGCGCCGGTGGTCGGCGACATCGGTTCCTGCGTCGCGGCGCTGCTCGCCGGCATCGACAGGGGCTGGGCGAAGCCGCCGGCGGAGTGGCTGGGCGCGATCGCCGAGCGCAAGACCAAGAACGTCGCCAAGATGGCCGAGACCCTGGCGAAGGATCCGGTGCCGATGAATTTCCACAGCGCGCTCAACGTGGTGCGCGACATCGTCAAGGCCAACCCGGACGCGATGTTCGTCAACGAGGGCGCCAACGCGCTCGACTTCACGCGCAGCATCGTCGACATGTACAAGCCGCGCAAGCGCATCGACGTCGGCACCTGGGGCATCATGGGCGTCGGCATGGGCTACTGCGTCGCGGCCGCGGTCGTCACCCGGCAGCAGGTGATCGCGGTCGAGGGCGACAGCGCCTTCGGCTTCTCCGGCATGGAAGTCGAGACCCTCTGCCGCTACAAGCTGCCGGTCTGCGTGGTGATCATGAACAACAACGGCGTCTACAAGGGCACCGACGTCAACCCGAGCGGTGGCCCGGACGTGGCGCCGACCGTGTTCGTCAAGGGCGCGCGCTACGACAAGATCATGGAGGCCTTCGGCGGCGTGGGCGTGCACGCCACGACCCCGGCCGAGCTGCGCAAGGCCATGGAGGATGCCCTCCGCTCGCGCAAGCCCACGCTCATCAATGCGGTGATCGATGAGACGGCGGGCACCGAGAGCGGCCGCATCACGAGCCTCAACCCGTCAGCAAAGAAGAAGTAATCGCAGACGTACTGGAGATCAGAATGGAAGCACTCAAGGGAATCCGCATCCTCGACATGACCCACGTGCAGGCCGGGCCGACCTGCTCGCAGCTGCTCGCCTGGATGGGCGCGGACGTGATCAAGTTCGAGAACCCGGCAGGCGACGCGACGCGCGGCCAGCTGCGCGACGTGCCGAAGGCCGACAGCCTGTACTTCACCATGCTCAACTGCAACAAGCGCTCGATCACGGTCAACATGAAGACCGCCGAGGGCAAGCAGGTGTTCGTCGACCTGGTGAAGACCTGCGACATCATCATGGAGAACTTCGGCCCCGGGGTGCTCGATCGCTTCGGCTTTTCCTGGGACAAGATCCGCGAGATCAACCCGAAGATCGTGATGGGCTCGATCAAGGGCTTCGGCTCGAGCGGCCCGTACGCCGATTTCAAGGCCTACGAGAACGTGGCGCAGGCGATGGGCGGCGCGATGAGCACCACCGGCGTGCCCGACGGCCCGCCGTTCGTGACCGGCGCGCAGATCGGCGACTCGGGCACCGGGCTGCACCTCGCGATCGGCCTGCTCGCGGCGCTGCGCCAGGCCGAGCGCACGGGCAAGGGGCAGTACGTCGAGGTCGCGATGATGGACGGCGTGATGAACCTGTGCCGCGTCAAGTTCCGCGACCACCAGCGCCTGTCGCACGGCGAGCTGCCCGAGTACTCGGTGCCCACCTACAAGGGCATGGGCGAAGTGCCGCGCGCGGGCAACGACTCGGGCGGCGGCCAGCTCGGCAACGCGATCCACTGCAAGCCGCACGGCGCCAACGACTGGCTCTACATCGTGGTGCAGGAAGCGGTGTGGGCGCCGCTCGCCAAGCGCATCGGCCCCGAGCTGGGCATGCCGGAGCTCGCCAGCGACCCGCATTTCGCCACCATCGGCGAGCGGCGCAAGAACCAGCAGCTCATGTGGACGCTGATCAACAAGTACGCCGAGCAGCACACCAAGCGCGAGCTGATGGGGATCCTCAATTCGCTCGACGTGCCCTGCGGGCCGATCATGAGCACCGAGGACCTCGCCAACGACGAGCACGTGCGTGGGCGCGACATGTGGGTCGAGCTCGATCACCCCGAGCGCGGCACCTGGTACAACGTCGGCATGCCGATCAAGCTGTCGGATTCGCCCGCCGTCATCAAGCGCTCGCCGCTGCTTGGCGAGCACACCGACGAGATCCTGAAGCAGGTGCTCGGCTACGACGAGACGCAGGTCTCGGCGTTGAAGAAGGCCGGCGCGTTCTCCGTTCCTCCGAAAAAGGCCGCGTGATGAAAGTTGCCATCGTCGGACAGCAGGACTTCGGAAAATCCGTGCTCGAGGCCTTCCTCGAGCGCGGCGACACCGTCGCCGGCGTGTTCTGCGCGCCGGAAAAGCCGGGCGCGCGCCCCGACGCGCTGAAGACCGCCGCCGAGGCGAAAGGCGTCAAGGTTTTCCAGTTCGCCTCGCTGAAGAGCGACGAGGCCAAGGCGGCGATGCAGGCGCTGAACGTGGATCTCGGCATCATGGCCTTCGTGCTGCAGTTCGCGCCGCAGGACTTCGTCAACATTCCGCGTCTCGGCACGATCCAGTACCACCCCTCGCTGCTGCCGAAGTACCGCGGCCCGTCGTCGATCAACTGGCCGATCATCCGCGGTGAGGCGAAGACCGGGCTGACGATCTTCCGCCCGACAGACGGCCTCGACGAGGGCCCGGTGGTGCTGCAGAAGGAGACCGCGATCGGCCCCGACGACACGCTCGGCACGGTGTACTTCGACCGCCTGTTCCCGATGGGCGTGGCGGCGATGCTCGAGGCCGCCGACCTGGTGTACGCCGGCCGCCATCGCGAGCTGACCCAGGACGAGTCGCAGGCGAGCTACGAAGGCTGGTGCCGCAAGGCCGAGGCGCGCATCCAGTGGGCCAACCACGTCGATTTCATCTACAACCAGATCCGGGGCTGCAACCCCGCGCCCGGCGCCTGGACCACGCTCGCCGGCAGCGAGCTGCAGATCTTCGATGCGCGCAAGATCCCGGTGCGCACCTTCGGCGCGGTGCGCGGCAAGATCGGCGAGGTGGTCGAGGCGGGCGCCGACAGCTTCCAGGTGACGGCGCAGGGCGGGCGCATCGAGGTGCTGCGCGCCAAGCTCGGCGACGGCAAGAAGCTCGCGGCCGGCGAGCTGCTCGCCTCGGGCGCGATCAAGCCCGGCGCGATCCTGGGCGGCTAGGCCACCGGGCGCCTGCCCGGAACTGTCCGTGCCGGCGTGACGCAGTTCACGGCGGGCGCTTCGTGCCCGCCGGGAATGCACGCAAGTCGTTGACGCAGCTTACATTTGACTGTAAGAATGCGGCTTAGTCTCCTGTTTTGTGGGGCGTTATCGGCGCGCGGACGTTTTCGGGAGGGCAAAATTGCGGCAGCGTCGCTGGCGTAGAATTTTCTGTTGCCATCCGACGCCACATAACGACAAGAACGACAGCGCCTGATCCATGAAATCCAGCTTCTGGAAATCCGACTGGTTTCTCGGTCTTGTCGTGGTGATCGCGATGCTCGCGCTCGGGCGCAGCGACCTGATGCAAAGCCTCGAGCGCAAGGCCTACGACCTGGGCGTGACCGCGAGCACGCGCACGCCCTCCGACCGCCTTGCGGTGATCGCCATCGACGATGCGAGCATCGCCAACATCGGCCGCTGGCCCTGGCCGCGCGACGTCATGGCGAAGATGATCGATCTGCTGGCGGCGGCGCAGGCCAAGGTGGTCGGCAACACCGTGCTGTTCACCGAACCGCAGGTCGACCCGGGCTACCGCTACATCGTCAAGCTGCTCGAGCTGGTGCAGCGCGACGCGGGCAACGCCCAGATGGTCGCGCTGCTGAAGGAGGCCGAGCAGGCGCTCAACACCGACCGCAAGCTCGCCGAGAGCCAGAAAAAGGCCGGCAACGTGGTGCTGCCCATGGTGTTCACGCTCGGCGAGCCGCGTGGGCGGCCGGACCGGGCGCCACCGGACTACATGCAGCGCAGCGCAGTGGCCGCAGGCACCGGCGACGCGCTGCCGCTGCCGACCTCGGCGGTGCTGGTGCCGATCGCCGACATCGGGCGCAGCGCGGTGGCGCTCGGCCACGTCAACACCTTTCCCGACGTCGACGGCGGCATCCGCACCGAGCCGCTCGTCGTGCAGTACTTCGACCAGTTCTATCCATCGCTGTCGATGATGGTCGCGGCGAAGAGCCTCAATCTCGGCCCGGCCGACATCAAGCTCCGCCTCGGCGAGAGCGTCACCCTCGGGCGGCTGCGCATCGCGACCGATCCGGCGCTGCAGATGTACACCTATTTCTACAAGGAACGCGACGGCCGCCCGGCGTTCCAGGTGGATTCGTTCTACGACGTGCTGACCGGCAAGATCCCGGCGGACAAGTACCGCGACAAGATCGTGCTGATCGGCGCCACCGCGGCCGGCGTCGGCAGCGCCCAGGTGACGCCGGTATCGCCGGCGATGTCGCCGGTGGTGACGCTCGCCCACTCGGTGTCGTCGATCCTGCAGGAGCACTTCTTCGTCGCGCCGACCTGGGGCACGCTCGCCGAGCTCGGCGTCTTCCTGCTGGTCGCGGTGTATCTCATCGTGCTGCTGCCGCGGCTCAAGGCTTCGCTGGCCGCCGCCGTCACCGTCGCCGTCCTCGCCCTGCTGCTCGGCCTGCACTTCGGCCTGATGACGACGCAGGCGATGTGGCTGCAGCTCATGCTGCCGGCGACGCTGCTGCTGGTCGGCCATCTCGCGCTGGTCTCCAAGCGCTTCATCGTCACCGAGCGCGCCAAGCTCAAGTCCGACGAGAGCTCGGCGGAGTCGAACCGCATGCTCGGCCTTGCGCTGCAGGGCCAGGGCCGGCTGGACGAGGCCTGGGACAAGTTCCGCCAGGTGCCGCTCGCCGACGCGGTGCTCGACAACCTGTACAGCCTGGCGCTCGATTTCGAGCGCAAGCGCCAGTTCAACAAGGCCGAGTCGGTGTTCCGCCACATGCACGCCTTCAACCCGAAGTTCCGCGACCTCGAGGCGCGGCTGTCGCGCGCGCAGAAGCTCTCCGAGACGGTGATTCTCGGCGGCAGCGGCGGGCATCCCGGCGGCACCATGGCGCTCGACGCGGGCGAAAAGCCGATGCTCGGCCGCTACCAGGTCGAAAAGGAGCTCGGCAAGGGCGCGATGGGCGTGGTCTACCTCGGCCGCGATCCGAAGATCGGGCGCGTGGTCGCGATCAAGACGATGGCGCTGTCGCAGGAGTTCGAGGCCGACGAGCTGGACGAGGTCAAGGAGCGCTTTTTCCGCGAGGCCGAGACCGCGGGGCGGCTGTCGCACCCCAACATCGTCACGATCTACGACGCCGGCGAGGAGCACGACCTGTGCTACATCGCGATGGAGCTGCTCAAGGGCG
>LJTQ01000135.1 GCA_001303445.1 Betaproteobacteria bacterium SG8_39
CGTACATCCCGGTCATCTTCCTCACCTCGCGCGAGGACGGCGACCTGCGCGGCAACGAGCTTGGCGCGGTCGCCTACCTGACCAAGCCGGTGCGTGTCGAGACGCTGCTCCGCGTGGTGTCGCAGCACCTGCCGGGCGAAGTCGCGTCGCGCCCGTCCTGAGCGCGGCGCGCGCCCGGGAGCACGAGCCGGGCTAGCCGGCCTCGCAGGCGCGCAGCTCGGTGCCGGGGATGCGACTCACGGTGGTCTCGAGCCGGGGCCTGAGCGAGGGGTCGATCTCGCGCATCTGCAGCCAGATCTTCGGCACGCGCGTCTCGCGCGGTCCCACCTCGGCGCTGCGCACCTTCTTCGCCTGCAGCGCATCGAGCCGCGCCCGCGCCGCCGCTTCGGTGCGGAACACGCCGAGCGAGACCGCCCAGCGATTCGGGCCGTCGTCCTGCACGACGAAATAGTCTTCGACGCCGAGCGCGCGCAGCTCGCGCGCCTTGCGCACGGCGCCCGCGCGGCCGTCGCTCTGCGGCGCGATGAACACCCACCAGCCGGCGATTTCCTCGGTGCGCCGCTCGCTCATGCGGTCGCCGAGGCCGAGCGAGCCGATCACCTTCGCCGCCGCGGGCGCATCGGCAAGCGTGAAGCTGCCCCACTCGAGGCAGGCGATCGGCTCGGGGCGCTTGATGGACAGCGCGGGGGCGGCGGGGGGCTCGGCGCCCGGCGCTGCAGCTGCGGTGGGCGGCGGGGCCGCGGTGGGCGGCGGGGCTGCGGCGGCCGGCGCCACGGGCGGCGTGCGCGGCGCGGGCGACACGATGCGCAGCCGCTCGGGCTCGATCTGGCGTGTCATCGGACGCGCGTCGGTACCGGATTGCTCCGGCTGCAGGTATTTTGCCCAGGCGAAAAAGCCGACGTTGCACAGCACCAGGAACAGCAGCACGACGCGCATGCGTTCAGCCTCCGGCCACCGGCGCCTGCGCGCCGCCCGGGGCCGCGGCGTCCGGGTGCAGGCGGGACGGTTCGCTCGCGGCCACGCGCGCGAGCCCCTCGAGGACGAGATTCTCGACGTAGCGCGTCGGGATCTCGAGCTGTTCGATCAGCGCGCGTCCGGCGCCGCCGCTCACCAGGCAGAGTGCGTCCGGCGCGGCGCGGCGCACCATGCGCTCGACGGCGCCGGCCTGCGCGTGGCGGCAGCCGGTCTCGATCGCGTCGAGCGTGCAGGTCGGCGTCTTGCGGAAGCGGCCTTCCTGAATCGGCAGCTTGCCGGTGTGCTCGTGCAGCACGAAACGCATCAGATCGACCCCCGGCAGGATGAGGCCGCCGAGAAATTCGCCCGCCGCCGAGAGCAGGTCGACGGTGGTCGCGGTGCCGGCGTTGACCACCACGCAGTCGCCGGCGTGCAACGCGCGCGCGGCGATCAGCGCGGCCCAACGGTCCGGGCCGAGCTGCCCGGGCTCGTCGTAGCAGCTGCGCACCCCGCAGCGCGCGTTCTCGCCGCGCAGCCAGAGCGGCTCGGCATCGAAGATGCTGGTCCAGTTCACCACCAGCTGGTGCGCGCCTTCGCCCGCCACGTTCGAGATCACGATGCGATCGGGGTCCTCGTGCGTCGCGGCGAAGGGGTTGATGTCGTGATTCGCGGCGGCGAACTCGATGAGCGACACGGTCGAGACGCTCGCCCAGCGCAGGCCGTCGTGCCAGCCCCACTTGACCCGCGAGTTGCCCGCGTCGATCAGCAGGTTCATGCCGCCCTCGCCGAGCGCACCTGGGCGCCGGGAATGCTGCGCGGGCCGCTGCGTGTCAGCAGGCGCAGCGCGCCGTCGGCGGCGAGGCCCGCAGCGACGCCCGTCACCTGGCGCCCGTCGGCGAGCCGCACGCGCAGCCGGCGTCCGGCGTCGGCGTGCAGCGCGTCCCAGTCGTCGCGTACGGCCTCGAGCCCGCGCGCCTCGAAGTGCGCGAGCGTCTCGAGCAGCGCGCGCGCAAGGCGCGCCGCGATCAGGTTGCGCGCGGGCAGCGGCGCGAGCAGCTGCTCGAGCGCGATCACCGGGCGGCGCAGCCGCGCCGCCGCGCGCGGCTGGGCCCGGCAGTTGAGGCCGATGCCGATCACCGCCCGCGTGCCGCCTGCGGCGGGCCGCGTCTCGATCAGCACCCCGCCGAGCTTGGCGCCGCGCGCCATCAGGTCGTTCGGCCACTTCAGCGCCACGTCGCTCGCGCCGAGCGCGCGCAGCGCCCGCGCCGCAGCGACGCCGACGGCGAGCGGCAGGCCCGTGCTCTGGCGCAGGCCGCAGGCGAGCCGCATGCGCAGCGAAAAAGTCAGTCCCGCGCCGCGCGGCGAGAGCCAGCGCCGCCCGCGCCGCCCGCGGCCCGCGGTCTGCAGCTCGCTGGCGAGCAGCATCGGGGCGTGGCCGGACTCGGCGAGCAGCAGCGCGTTGGTCGATGTGCAGGCGTCGACGACGCGCACCTCGAGCGCGGCGCCGCCGCCGAGGGCGCGCGCGATCGCGACGGCATCCAGTGGATCGTGCAGCCGGTTCATCACGCGCGCAGTATATCTAAGCGAAGGCGGCCGCCGCCCCCGCAGGGGGCGGCATTTCAGGCCTGGCCGAAGGCGAAATCGCGCCCCGGCGCGGCGGCGAACAGCGCCTGGGTGTACGCGTGCCGCGGCGAGACGAAGACCTCGTTCGCCGGGCCGTACTCGACCACCCGCCCCTGCGACATCACCGCGACGTGATCGCAGACCTGCGCCGCGACGCGCAGGTCGTGGGTGATGAACAGCATCGCCAGGTTGAGCCGCTCGCGGATTTCCTCGAGCAGCTCGAGCACCTGCGCCTGCACCGAAACGTCGAGCGCCGAGACCGCCTCGTCCGCGATCAGCAACTCGGGCTCCATGGCCAGCGCGCGCGCGATGCAGATGCGCTGGCGCTGGCCGCCGGAGAACTGGTGCGGGTAGCGCTCGAGCGCCGCCGCGTCCATGCGCACCAGGTCCATCAGGCGCCGGGCGCGCTCGAACGCCTCCGACCGCGACAGTCCGTAGTTCACCGGGCCCTCGATGATCGCCTCGCCCACGGTGCGCCGCGGATTGAGCGAGCGGTAAGGGTCCTGGAACACGATCTGCACCTTGCGGCGCAGCGGGCGCAGCGCGCGGTGCGAGCGGCGCGCGATCTCCTCGCCGTGGATGTACACCTCGCCGCCGGTCGGGTCGATCAGGCGCACAATGCAGCGCGCCACGGTCGACTTGCCGGATCCCGATTCGCCGACGATGCCGAGCGTCTGGCCGCGCCGCACTTCGAGCGAGACGTCGGTCGCGGCGTGCACCACGCGGCGCGCCGAGAACCAGCCGCGCTCGGCGTAGGTCTTGTCCAGCTTCTTGGTCTGCAGCACGATCGGCTGGTCTGGCGCGATCGGGCGGCCGTGCGGCTTGAAGTCGGGCACCGAGTTCATCAGCATGATGGTGTAGTCGTGCCGCGGGCGCTTGAGCACTGCGTCCTTGTCGCCGGTCTCGACCAGGCGGCCGAGGCGCAGCACCGCCACGCGGCGCGCGATCTCGGCGACTACGCCGAAGTCGTGCGTGATGAACAGCACCCCCATGCCGTGGCGCGCCTGCAGCGTCTTGATCAGCTCGAGGATCTGCGCCTGGGTGGTGACGTCGAGCGCGGTGGTCGGCTCGTCGGCGATCAGCAGCGCGGGCTCGAGCACCAGCGCCATGGCAATCATGATGCGCTGGCGCTGGCCGCCGGAGAGCTGGTGCGGATAGGACATCACGATGCGCTCGGGGTCGGGCAGCGCGACCTCGCGGATGATGTCGAGGATCTTCGCGCGGCGCTCGGCGGGGCCGAGCGCGGTGTGCTCGCGCAGCACCTCGTCGATCTGGTCGCCGCAGCGCATGACCGGATTGAGCGCGGTCATCGGTTCCTGAAACACCATCGACATGCGCGTGGCGCGCAGCTGGCGCAGGCGGTCGCGGCCCGCGTGTGCGATGTCCTCGCCTTCCAGCAGCACCTGGCCGACCGTGAGCGGCAGGCTGTCGGGCAGCAGCCCCATCACCGCCTGCGCGATCACCGACTTGCCCGAGCCCGACTCGCCGACCAGGCAGACGATCTCGCCGCGCTCGACGCTGAACGAGACCTCGCTCACCGCCTCCGGGCGATCGCTGTGCGTCGGCAGCGCGATCGTCAGGCCGCGCACGTCGAGCACCGGGCCGGTGCCGCTTTTCGCCGCCGTCATATGCGCTTCGCCATCTTCGGGTCGAGCGTGTCGCGCAATCCGTCGCCGAGGATGTTCACTGCAAGCACCGTGACGGTGAGGAAGATCCCCGGGATGAAGACCGTGTGCGGGTACTCGTTGAAGGCGATGCGGCCCTCGGCCATGATGTTGCCCCAGGTCGGGATCTCGGGCGGCAGGCCGACGCCGAGGAACGAGAGGATCGCCTCGATGAGGATCGCGGCGGCGCAGATGAACGTGCCCTGCACCACGAGCGGCGCGATGGTGTTCGGCAGGATGTGGCCGAACATGATCTTCGGCGTCGAGCTGCCGAGCGAGATCGCCGCCTCGACGTAGGGCTCCTCGCGGATCGTCAGCACCAGCGAGCGCACCAGGCGCGTGACGCGCGGGATCTCGGGAATGGCGATGGCGATGATCACCGTGCTGAGGCTGGGCCGCCACATCGCCACCAGCGCGATCGCGATGAGGATCGCCGGAATCGCCATGATGCCGTCCATGACGCGCATGATCACGCCATCGAGCCAGCGGATGTAGCCGGCGACCAGGCCGAGGAGGATGCCCCCGACCAGCGACAGCAGCGCCACCACGACGCCGACGAACAGCGATACGCGCGTGCCGTAGATCACCCGGCTGTAGATGTCGCGGCCGAGCGAGTCCGAGCCGAACCAGAACGTGTGCCTGAGCAAGTCGCCGTCGAGCGTCATCATCTCGCCGGCCTTGCCGGGCACCAGGTCGCGGCTGCCGGCGTCGAACATGGTCGGATCGACCGTGCCGAGCCAGGGCGCCGCCGCCGCGATCAGCAGCAGCACGGCCAGTGCCGCGCCGCCCAGGCGCACCGAGCCGCTTTTCTTGACGCGCTGCCAGGTCGTTTCGTGGGGCCGGATGTCGGCCGCTTCGACCGACAGTTCCTCGTAACGCGTGTCGCCCGTCGCTGCCATCGTTCAGTACCGGATGCGCGGGTCGAGGATCACGTAGGACAGGTCGACGAGCAGGTTGACCACCACGTAGACCAGCGAGAAGAACAGGATCACGCCCTGGATGGTGGGAAAGTCGCGCGACAGAACGGCGTCCACCGTCAGCCGGCCGAGGCCCGGGATGGCATAGACCGACTCGGTGACCACCACGCCGCCGATCAGCAGCGCGATGCCGATGCCGATGATGGTCACGATCGGCACCGCCGCATTGGCCAGCGCGTGCGAGATCAGCACGCGCGATTCGGTCAGTCCTTTGGCGCGCGCGGTGCGGATGTAGTCCTCGCCCAGCGCTTCGAGCACCGAGGCACGCGTGACGCGCGCCAGCAGCGCGATATAGATCACCGACAGCGTGATGGAGGGCAGCACCAGGTGGTAGAGGAACGGGCCGAAGCCGTCGTCCATGGGTTTGTAGCCCTGCACCGGGAACCAGCCGAGCTTGAGCGAGACCAGCCAGACCAGCAGGTAGCCGACGACGAACACCGGCACCGAGAAGCCGAATACCGAGAACCCCATCAGCGCCCGGTCGAACCAGCCGCCGAAGCGCCAGGCCGCCACCACGCCGAGGGGTACCGCGACGAGGATCGCAATGACGATGGTCAGCGCGGCGAGCGACAGCGTCGGCTCGAGGCGCTGGCCGATCAGCTCGGTGACCCGCACCTTGTAGTAATACGACTCGCCGAGGTCGCCCTGCAGCATCTGGCCGAGCCAGATGCCGAACTGCACCGGCAGCGGCTGGTCGAGTCCGAGGGTCTTGCGGATGCCTTCGATCTGCTCGGTGCTCGCGGCGTCGCCGGCGAGGATCGCCGCCGGGTCGCCGGGCGTGAGGCGCAGCAGCATGAACACCAGCACCGCGACGATCGCGAGCACCGGGATCGTCGACAGCAGGCGGCGGGCGATGAATTGATACATCAGGACCGCTGAGAAGAGCGCCGCGCGTCGAGCCGGGGCTGCGGCGCGCGGGCGGACGCCGGCGCCGCGGGGTTCATCCCGCGGCCTCCGGTGCGACGCTTACTTCTTGATGTTCCAATAGGTGTGCGCCAGGCCGGAGGTGATCCAGCCCTTGATCGCCTTGCGGCCGGCCTGCGGCTGGACGTACTCGCCGAGCGGCGCGTGGGTGCCGACCTCGAAGGCGCGCTTCTGCACCTCGCCGGCGAGCGCGACCTTCTTCTTCTCGTCGGTCTCGCGCATGAAGGCCGCGCGCAGTTCCTCGAGCTTGGCGTCCTCCGGCCAGCCGAACCACGGCGTCGCCGCACCGCGCGCGCCCAGTGCCGCATTGTTGATCGGGTTGCCGATGTCGGGCGACACCCAGGCGGTGCAGAACATGTTCCAGCCGCCCTTGTCGACCGGGTCCTTCTTCGCCCGGCGCGACACCAGCGTCTGCCAGTCCATTGCCTGCAGGTCGACCTTCATGCCCATCTGGCGCATGAGCTGTGCGGCGACTTCCGGCAGCTTGTCGATCGACGACAGGTCGGTCGGCTTCATGATCACCACCGGCGTGCCGTCGTAGCCCGATTTCTTCAGCAGCTCCTGCGCCTTGCGCATGCTGCCCTTCGACTGGATCTCGCTGCCGGTCGACACGCCGTAGGGCGTGCCGCAGGTGAACATCGACGCGCAGGGCTTGTACAGGTCCTTCACGCCGACCTGCGCCTGGAGGAACGGTTGCTGGCGGAACGACGCCAGCACCGCCTGGCGCACCTTGACGTTGTCGAAGGGCTTGTGCAGGTGATTGAAGCGGCACATGTACTGCAGGCCGATCTTGGACTTGCGGATCTCGATGTCCTTGTTTTTCAGCAGGGTCGCGTAGTGCTGGAACGGCACGTTCTCGATGATGTCGACCTCGCCGTTCGCGAGCGCGTTGACCTGCGCCTGGTAGTCGCGCAGCGCCAGGTTCCACACCACCTTGTCGACGTAGACGTGCTTGCCGCCCGCCGTGCCCGAGGGCTTTTCCTTGCGCGGCTGGTACTTGTCGAACTTGACGTAGACCGCCTTGTCGCCCGGCTTGAACTCGTCCTTGACGAAGACATAGGGCCCCGAGCCGATGTACTCGGTGATCTGCTTGGTCGGGTCGGTTTCGGCGACCCGCTTGGGCATGATGAAGGGCACGTTCGACGAGGGCTTGCCGAGCGCCTCGAGCACGAAGCCGGCGGGTTCCTTGAGCGTGATGCGGAACGCGTCCGCGCCGGTGGCCTCCATCTTGTCGACGAAGGTCATCAGCGCGCCGCCCATCGCATCGCGCTTGCCCCAGCGCGCGAGCGACGCCACGACGTCCTCGCCGGTGACCGGTGCGCCGTCATGGAACAGCAGGCCCTCGCGCAGCTTGAAGTCGTAGACCTTCTTGTCGGCCGAGACCGTCCAGGACCCGACCATCTGCGGCTGGATCTTGCTGTTCTCGTCGGTGCCGAACAGGGTGTCGTAGATCATGTAGCCGTGGTTGCGGCTCATGTACGCCGTGGTCCAGATCGGGTCGAGAATCGCGAGGTTCGAGTGCGGCACGACGACGAGCGTCGTTTCGGCTCGGGCGGCCGGTATACCGAAGGTGCCGGCGAATGCGGCGGCGGCGGCGAGCGTCGCCAGCGTGCGCTTGACGATCATAAGGATCTCCTCCTAAAGAGAGCAGGGACCATAGCCCAAACCGGCAGGCGGCGGCAAGCGCCCGGAAGGGTGCGTTCGCAGGCATCGAGACGGTGCTTGTGCGGCGGGGCGCCGCGGCTTACGCTCGCGCACTTTTGCGAGCGGAGGGATTCCCGTGGCACGCATCGCGGTCGGCGGTTTCCAGCATGAAACCAATACCTTTGCCCCGTCGAAGGCCGATTACCCGGCGTTCGAGGCGGGCGGCGGCTGGCCGGGCGTGCAGTACGGCGAGGCGCTGTTCGCCGCGGTCGAGGGCGCCAACATTCCCGCCGCGGGTGCGATCCAGGCGCTGCGTGCGCACGGCCACGCATTGGTGGGCACCGCCTGGGCGGCGGCCAGCCCGTCGGCGCATGTCACGCGCGCGGCCTACGAGCGCATCGCCGGCGAGCTCATCGAGCGGCTGCGTGCGGCGGGCCGT
>LJTQ01000136.1 GCA_001303445.1 Betaproteobacteria bacterium SG8_39
ATGCCTTTTGCGCGGTGCTTTGTAAAGCGTCCGACGGTCGGTTGCCGCCGTGCCGACCGGGCTAGTTCCGGCCGCCTGAACCGACCCCCGCGCCGCCCGCGAACACCCGGCCGATCGCCGCCGCGTCGAAGCGGTACTCGTGGTTGCACATCTCGTTGCGGATCACGATCTCGCCGCGCTCGGCGAGCATCGCCTCGACCTCCGCGCGCCCCAGCCCGCGCAGCATCTCGGCGACCTTTGCCGGATCGTAAGGACAGTGATACTCGACGGCGTCGAGAGGGAATACGCGCAGCAACTCACCCGGAAACAGACGCGTCAGGAGGTCCTGCGCGCGCGCCGCGCGGGCGTCGTCGAGCGAAAGCGTCGAGGCCAAATGCGACACTCGGCGCCAGCCGTCCGCATCGCGCGCATCCGCGTCGGGCAGCTTTTCGAGCAACAGGCCGGCGAGCGCACTCGCGTCGGCATGCAGGCGCAGAAAGGCGGGTACCTGCTCGGACTGCGCAATGTAATGCTCGAAAATCTCGGCCATCGAATCGCCTTCGAGCGGCACCAGGCTCTGATAGAGCTGTCCGCTCATTGCGTCATCGAGCGTCAGCGCGAGCCGGCCGTCGCCGAGCAGGGCGCGCTCGCCGCGGCCGGCGATGTCCCCTGGCGTGAAGCGCGCCATGCCGCGTATGCGCAGCGCGGCGTCGCAGTCCGCGACCAGCAGATTGACCGGCCCGGAGCCCTGCACCTGCAGCGTGATGCGGCCGGTGCCTTTGCGGTTCGCCGCCAACAGTACGGTCAGGGCGGTCGTATGGCCGAGCAGGGCGGCGACTTCCGCCGGGTGATCGCGTCCTTCCAGCATGCGCTGCCAGGCGCGCGTCAGGCAGACCAGCCGCCCGCGAATATTCAGCTGCTCGAAGATGAAGCGCTGGACGTAATCGGGCGCCATGGCCCGAGGATGCGGTGCAGCGCCGGGAGCGTCAACCGGGCCCCGCCCGGCGCCGGCCTACTTGAACCAATACCCCAGGCGCAGGATGTGGAAGTCGATGCCGTCGTTCGGGTCCTGGATCGACGCGTTCGACAGATGCTGGTAGCGGTAGCTGAGATCGAACCGGTTGTGCGGTCCGAAGCGTGCGCCGACCCCGGCATGCGAGCCGAACTGGAACGACCCGCCGAAGCGGCGCTGCGGGTGCACCGAGGTCTCCGACAGGAGATGTGCCCCCGCGCCGAGTTCGAGGTACGGCGAGACAGCGACCGGCGCGCTTTGCTGAATGCGAAACACCGGGGTGACGGCGAGTTCCCAGAGGCGGGAATGGGTTCTGTGGTCGCTCGCGTTCTTCCAGTAGCCGGCCTGCAGGTCCCAGTAGCCACCGAGGTGCCAGCCGGCGGTCTGGAGCCAGCGCCTGTTCCAGTTCCACTGGGCGCCGACGCGGTAGAAGTCCACTCGCGTATGGGCCGACGCGTCGGGGCCACTCGAGAACGCAATGCCGTCGACCGCGCCGGCCGGCGGGCCGAGTGCCGTGAGCAGCATCCCCAGCACGGCCGCGAGCCACACGCGGCATCGCCGCCCGCTTCCGGTGGCCGCCAAAACCCGAACTCTCATGGTGCGCGTCGCTTGTTATTCTTCGAGCCGTCGTCCCAAAGGCGTGTATGGAACGAACGAGGAATACTTAAGTTAAGTTATTTCATATGGTTATGCAATATATTTAATGTTGTATATTATGTTGGCTTCGGAGGCCCATGCTCGCTCCTGACCTGCGCAACAAGCTCTTGCGTGCCGTCGATGAAGGCTTCGACGCGCAACTGCGCTTCCTCGCCGACCTCACGCGGCTGCCTTCGCTGCGCTGCCAGGAGGCGCCGGCACAGGACTTAATGGCGGGGGCACTGCGCGCGCGCGGGCTGGCGGTCGACCGCTGGCAGCTGCGCGTCGAGGATATCCAGCACCTGCCAGGCTTTTCGCCGGTGGCGGTGTCCTACGAGAACGCCTGGAACGTGGTCGGCACCCACCGGCCTGCGGGCGCCTCGCAGGGCCGCTCGCTGATCCTCAACGGCCACATCGACGTGGTGCCCACCGGGCCGCTCGACATGTGGCGCCACCCGCCGTTCGAGCCGCGCATCGCCGACGGCTGGATGAGCGGGCGCGGCGCAGGCGACATGAAGGCGGGGCTGTCGGCGAACCTGTTCGCCCTCGATGCGCTCGCGCGCCTCGGCCTTGCGCCGGCCGCCGAGGTCTACCTGCAGTCGGTGATCGAGGAGGAATGCACCGGCAACGGCGCGCTGGCCTGCCTGCAGCGCGGCTACCGTGCCGAGGCCGCGCTGATCACCGAGCCGAGCGCCGAGACGCTGGGCGCCGCGCAGGTCGGGGTGATGTGGTTCCAGGTCAAGGTGCGCGGCAAGCCGGCGCATGTCGCCTACGCCGGCACCGGCGCCAACGCGATCGAGGCCTGCTTTCCGCTCATCGCCGCGCTGCATGCACTCGAGGACCGCTGGAACGAGGCCAAGCATCCGGCCTTCGCCGGGCACGCCCATCCGATCAACTTCGTCGTCAGCCGCATCGAAGGCGGTGACTGGACTTCGAGCGTGCCGTCCTGGTGCACCTTCGACATGCGCATCGGCCTGTACCCGGGACAGGACCTCGCCGCGGTGCGCGCCGAGGTCGAGGCCACCGTGGCCGCGGCCGCACGAAAGGATCCGTTCCTTGCGCAGAACCCGCCGCGCGTCGCCTATCACGGCTTTCAGGCCGAGGGCTATGTGCTGCAGAAGGACACCGAGGCCCAGCGACTGCTCGAGCACTGCCATGCCGCAGTCGCCGACGCGGCGCTTGGCCAGCGCGCCGGAACCGGGACGACCGACGCGCGCTTCTACGGCCTGTATGCCGGGATTCCTGCGCTGGTCTACGGCCCGAAGGCCGAGAACATCCACGCCTTCGACGAGCGCGTCGAGCTTGAGTCGCTGCGGCGCGTGACCCAGGCGGTCGCGCTGTTCGTCGCCGACTGGTGCGGGGTGGAGCGCCGAGAATGACCCGCAAGGGCAAGAAAGTGTGCAGTTTTCCGCAGATTGCCTTGCCAGGCGCGCAGTAGGATGCCACATGGCGGCGAACCCGATTGAGGCGCGAGCGCGCGAGCGCGCGTGCGTGCTGATCGTCGACGACGTCGGCTCGAACCTCCTCATTCTCGAAGCGGTCCTCGGTCGCGAGTACGACCTGCTGGTGTCGATGACCGGCGAGGAAGCGCTGCGCATCGCCGCGGCCAAACGACCCGATCTGATCGTGCTCGACATCAAGCTGCCCGATATGGACGGCTACGAGGTGTGTCGCCGGCTCAAGGCCGACGCTGCGACACGCGGCATCCCGGTGATCTTCTGCACCGCACTCGACGAGGTCGCGGACGAGCGGCGCGGCTTCGAGGCGGGGGCGGTGGATTACGTCACCAAGCCGCTGTCGGAGCAAGTGGTGCGGGCGCGCGTGCGTGCCCACCTGGCGTTGTCGCAGCACAGCCGCATGCTCGCCTCGACGGTGCATGCGCAATCCGACCAGCTGGCGCGCCTCGGACGCCTGCGCAGCTTTTTTTCGCCCAGGCTGGTCGAGGCGATTCTCGCCTCGGGCAGCGAGGGTGCGCTCAACACGCACCGCAGCGAGATCACCGCGGTGCGCTGCAACCTGCGCGGATTCGCGCTGTTCAACGAGGCGGCTGACCCGGAAGAGGTCATGGCATTCCTCGGCGAGTATCACGCCGTTCTCGGTCGGGTGATCGATGCCCATGATGGCGTGCTGATGCGCTTTTCGGGCGAGTCGGCGATGGTGATCTTCAACGACCCCGTGCCGACCGAGAACCACGCCGGCCTGGCGCTGGAAATGGCGCTCGCGCTGCGCGGCACGTTCGCGCCGCTCGCCGCGCGCTGGCGCGAGCGCGGACAGACCGTGGGGCTCTCGATGGGTATCGCACTCGGCTTTGCGACGCTCGGTGCAATCGGCTTCCAGGGGCGCTGGGATTACGGCGTGATCGGCCGGGTCGCCGATCTCGCCGGACGTCTCGCGGCGAAGGCGGAGGCGGGGCTCATCCTGGTCGATCCGAAGGCGATGGCCCGCATCGGGCCGCCCGCGGGCGCGCGCAAATTCGGGCCCCTGACGTTCGACGGCTTCACGGCGCCGGTCAACGCCTGGGCCTTGTAGGCGCCGCATCGCGCGTGCGGTCGCCCGCTGCGCGGGTGTGCCGTGCGGCGCCCATGGTAACGTCCCCCGCGCGGCGCGAACCAAAGATGCAGCTCCAGGACTTTTTTTCAGATTGCGCAGCGCTCGTGCGGCGAGAGGGCGCGCCGTCGGATATCGTTGCCGCGATCGCGCCGCGCATGCGCACGCTGCTCTCCGGCGCCCGGTCGTTCCTGCGAGCGGAGCACTGCCGCGCGGATGCGGCGCATTACGCCCGCAACCTGGTGCACGCGGCGCCCGACGGCAGCCTCGCGCTGTTCGCGCTGGTCTGGGCGCCGGGCCAGTGGACGCCGGTGCACGATCACGGCACCTGGGGCGTGGTGGGGGTGGTCGAAGGCATGCTGGTGGAGCAGGCCTACATGCGGACCGACGCGAATTCGCACGAGGCGCGCGATGCCGGCATCGAGCTGGTGCGCGGTGGCCTCGTGTTGCTGCCGCCGGGTGCGGTCTCCACGTTCGTGCCGAATCCTGACCACATCCACATGACCGGTGTCCCGCCGAATGAGGCGCGTACTATCAGCCTTCACCTGTACGGCCGGATGCTCTCCAGTTTTCATGTTTACGATCTCGCGACGGGCACGCGCCGCCTGTTCGATGCGCCTCACAGCGAGAGCTGAGCGGTGAACCCGCTGCCGCGACCGCGGCCTGCACGGGCGGTGCTCGAAGGCCGCTACGCGCGTCTTGAGCCCATCGGCCTGCAGCACGCGGCGGGACTGTATGCCGCCTGCGGCGGCGCGGACAACGCGACGCGCTTCGACTACCTGTCCGAGAGCCCGCCCGCGCGAGAGGCGGACATCCATGCCTGGATCGACAAGGTTGCGTCGCAGGACGACCCGTTGTTCTTCGCAGTTCTCGATCGTGCGAGCGACCGTTGCGAGGGACGCCAGGCCTTGATGCGCATCACGCCGGAGCACGGCGTGATCGAGCTGGGCAGCATTTACTGGGGCCCGGCGATCGCGCGTTCCCGCGTCGCCACCGAGGCGTTCTACCTGCACGCGCGTTATGTGTTCGAAACGCTCGGCTATCGCCGCTTCGAGTGGAAGTGCAACGACCGCAATGCGCCCTCGAAGCGTGCGGCCAGCCGGTTCGGCTTTACCTTCGAGGGGCTGTTCCGGCAGCATATGTGGATCAAGGGCGCGAGCCGCGATACCGCATGGTTCTCGATCGTCGACCGGGAATGGCCGGCGATCGGGGCTGAGTTCGAGCGCTGGCTCGCAGCGCCGAATTTCGATGCCGCGGGCCTGCAGCGCAGCCCGCTCGCGGCACGCGCGCACGCGGATCGCTAGCGGGATTGTCCATGCTGTTGTCCCAGGATCCCGCGCAACGCCACCGCCTGCAGCGGTACTTCATGGCGCTCGGCGCGACGGTCATCGTCGTGGCGATGTTATATGTCGCGGCCTGGGCACGATTCCTCGAATGGCGGGATGCGCATGCAATCGCGATTTTTGCGGCCGTGCTGGCGGCGGTCATCTTCGCGGTTCTACGCAGCGGCCTGAACCTGCGCATGCCCGACCCCAGCCTGTCGCGCGAGATGATCATCGCGTCGCTCGGCGCGATCCTCTATGGCGTCGCATCCGCGCGGACGGGAGGAAGTGCGCTGCTGATGATGGTGGTCCTGCCGTTCGTGTTTGCGATGTTCCGCTTCGGCAGGCGCGGCCTGCTGGTGTTGGCGGCGCTGGTGATCGCCGTGTATGCGGCCATTCTCGTGTTTCGCGGCGATCTGTCGGGTCCGCGGGCGGACGAGTCGCTCGCCGTTCTGCTGATTCTCGGGCTCACGCTCCTCACCTTCGCGCTCGTCGGCGGCACTATCGCCACGTTGCGTCACGCGCTGGCGCGCGGGCAGCGTCAGCTCGAGGAGGCGCTGCGGCACACGGAGCATCTCGCGATGCACGACGAGCTGACCGGGATCTACAACCGGCGTTACCTCGAGCAACGACTGAGCGGGGAGGTGCAGCGTGCGCAGCGCTACGGCGCCGCGCTCAGCATCGGGCTGCTCGATCTCGATCGATTCAAGGAGGTCAATGACGAACTCGGGCACGCCGCCGGCGACACGGTGCTCGTGGCGTTCGTGCAGCTGGCGGGCAAGCTGCTGCGCGAGTCGGACTGCCTGGGTCGCTGGGGCGGCGAGGAGTTCATCATTCTCATGCCGGAGACCGACCACGAGGCGGCCCGCGTGGCCTGCCAGCGTCTTTGCGCGGCGCAGCGCGGGCAGCAGTATCCCGGGCTGCCGCGCAGCCTCTCGGTGACGGTCTCCGCCGGCGTCTCGACCTATCGCGCCGGCGAGGCGGCGAATGTGTTGCTGCAGCGAGCCGACACCGCGCTGTACCGCGCCAAGGTCGGCGGGCGCGACCGGGTGGAAGGCGAGGCGCGGGCTGCCGATTCGCCGGGGACTGCCGCCGCGTCTTAGTGCGCGCGGGCGCGCCGCTTTTCGGCTGCAACGTCGGTGAGCTGATGGTGCTCTACCGATGCAGCTACGCGAGCGCAGGCCGCGCGCGGCGCGGAAGGCCTAGAGACCGAGGTAGGCCTGCCGCACCCGGTCGTCGTGCAGCAGCGCGTCGCCCGAGCCGCTCATCACGACGCGGCCGTTCTCGAGCACGTAGGCATGCTGCGAGATCTTCAGCGAGACCGCGACGTTTTGCTCGACGAGGAGCACGGTCAATCCCTTGCCGTTCAGCGCTCGAATCGTGTGCAGCACCTCCTGCACGACGGTCGGCGCGAGACCGAGCGAGGGCTCGTCGAACATGATGAGTTGCGGCCGCCCCATCAGGCAGCGGCCGATGGCGAGCATCTGCTGTTCGCCGCCCGAAAGCGTTCCCGCCAGCTGGCGCTTGCGTTCGGCAAGGCGCGGAAAGAGCGCGTACACCTCGGCGCGTGCCGCCCGCGCGCCGGACCGCGCGCGCGGCAGCATGGCGCCCATGTCCAGGTTCTCCTCGACGCTGAGCGTGGGAAACAGCTGGCGGCCCTCCGCGACCTGGCCGATGCCGAGGTCGCAGATCCGGTGCGGCTCGAGACCGGTGATGGCGTTGTCGCCGAAGCGGATCGTGCCGGTGCGCGGCCGCTCGATGCCGGCAATGGTGCGGATGAGCGAGGTCTTGCCCGCGCCGTTGGCGCCGACGATGGCGACGATCTCGCCGCGCGCGACTTCGAGGGTCACGCCGGCGAGCGCCTGCGCGTCACCGTAGTAGAGCTCGAGATCGCGCACCGCAAGCAGGGCTTCGGACACCGCTAGACCTCCGCGTCCTCGCCGAGATAGGACTCGAGCACCGCTGGATCGCGCACCACGTCCTCGGGTGCGCCGTTGGCGATGATTTCGCCGTGATGCAGCACGACGACGCGCTGGGCGAGCGCCATCACCGCCCGCATCACGTGCTCGATCAGCAGGATCGTGAGGCCGTCGCTGCGGTTCAGGTCGCGGAAGAAGGCGACCATCTGGTCGGTTTCGGTCGGCCGCAGACCGGCCATGACCTCGTCGAGCAGCAGCAGCCGGGGCCGGGTCGCAAGGGCGCGCGCCACTTCGAGCCGCTTGCGATCGGGCAGGGTGAGCGCCGCGGCCGGCATGTCGCGCCGTGCCTCGAGCCCGATGCGCTCGAGCACCCGCAGTGCGTGGCGCCGCGCCTCGCCGACGCCCGCGCTGCGCGCGAGCGCGCCGACGATGACGTTGTCGAGCACCGACAGGCCGGCGAAGGGCTTGACGATCTGGAAGGTGCGGCCGATGCCGGCCGCGCAGACCTGGTCGGGGCGCAGGCCGTGGATGGCCTGCCCGGCGTAGTGGATCTGTCCTGCGTCGGGGGTGAGCACCCCGGCGAGCATGTTGAAGATCGTCGTCTTGCCGGCGCCGTTCGGGCCGATGAGCGCGACGATGGCGCCCTGCTCGACGGAGAACGAGGCGCTCGTCACCGCGCGTACACCGCGGAACGATTTCGACAGGGCGGTGACCTGGAGGAGGTCCATCTCAGTCCTTGCCTGCCGTGCGCCCGAGTCCGAGGCGGCGCGC
>LJTQ01000010.1 GCA_001303445.1 Betaproteobacteria bacterium SG8_39
GCGAGGGCCGGCGCCGAGCCGAGGGCAATGGTGCGATCGGCGCCATCGTCCATGCGAATCGTCACGTTCCAGACTTTGGTCGAGCGCGCGCTTTTCTCCACCTGGTGCCCCGCGTAGGCACCGCCCGCCGCGCCCGCGACGGTGAGGATCTTCTTGCCGCTGCCGCCACCGAACTGGTTGCCGATCACGCCGCCGACGACCGCGCCGCCGATCGCGCCGAGGCCGGTGCCTTCGCCTTTTTTCTCCACTTCGCGGATCGCGCTTACCGTGCCGCAGTTTGCGCAGGATGCCGTGGCGGGGGAAGTCTGGGTGACCGGCGGACTGGTGGCCGGCGCCACGCTTGACCTGCCGGCGATCGACTTCTCGTAGACGGCGCGCGCGTCGCGCATGCACTGCATGCGCCGCTCGGCGTTCTTGTCCTCGGCGCACAGCGCCTTGTCGCGCTCGTACCACTCCTCGGCACGTTTGCGCGTCTCGGCGTCGGTGGCTGCGGCGATGCCGGTCGCGGAAAGCAGGAGCAGGGCGAGGAGGGCAGTCAATCGGGTTTGCATGGTTCGGCTCTCGTTGCCAAGTGTCGTTGCGATCATCATACGCCGCACGGCGGGCGCGAACGACGGCTCGCGCGGCACGGGTGTTTCACTCATACTTCGCCCCCCATGATCGGTCGCGCCGTGATTCTGCTGTCGCTCGCCGCCTTCGCCAGCGCGGCCAGCCTGCGTGCGACCGACCCGCTGCTCGCCCTGATCTCGGCCGAATACGGCGTCACACCCGGCGCGGCGTCCATGGTGATCACGGCCTTCGCCATGTCCTATGGGTTGTTCCAAGTCTTTCATGGTCCGATCGGCGACCGGTATGGAAAGTTCCGCATGGTCATGCTGACCACGGCACTTTCGGGGCTGACGTCGCTCGTCTGCGCCGCGGCGCCGGGGCTCGGCACGCTGGTCGCGGCGCGTTTCATCGCGGGGATCACCATCGGTGCGCTGATCCCGCTGTCGATGGCATGGATCGGAGACGCTGTTCCCTACGAGCGACGCCAGGCGACGATCGCCCGCTTCCTGATCGGGCAGATGCTGGGCGTCGCCTTCGGGGCGGCGGCTGCGGGCCTGCTGGGCGCCTGGTTCGGCTGGCGCGCGATCTTCGTCCTGCTCGGTGGGCTGTTCGTCGCAATCGCGGCGCTGCTGCGTTTCGAGCTGGGGCGCGACGCTGCGCTTGCCAAGGGCGGCGTGCAGGAGGTTTCCCTGTTCGCTGCATTCAAACGAATGATCGGTCTGCTGCAGCGACCCTGGGTGCGGGTGGTGCTCGCCACCGTGGCGCTGGAGGGTGCGCTTGCCAACGGGGCGTTTGCTTTCATCGCCTGGGATCTGCACGACCGCCACGGCGTCAGCCTCGGCGCGAGTGGACTGTTCATCGCCGCGTTTCCCGCAGGCGGGCTGCTGTACGCGGCGGTCGCCGCGCGCGTGGTGCCGGCGCTCGGCGAGCGCGGCCTGGTGCTCGTCGGCGGGAGTCTGCTCAGCGTTGCCTACCTGTCGATGACCGTGGCGCCCGGGGCCGGGTTCGTCCTGGTCTGCATCTTTCTTGCAGGCGTGGGCATCTACATGATGCACAACACTCTGCAGGTGCACGCCACGCAGATGGCACCCGAGGCGCGCGGCGCCGCGGTGTCGTTGTTTGCCGCCTGCCTGTTCATCAGCCAGTCGCTCGGCATCTGGCTCGCCGCGCGGGCGATCGACCGGTGGGGCATCGTGCCGGTATTCGCTGCGGCGGGCATCGGCCTGCCGCTGGTGGCGCTCGATTTCCGCCGCCGCCTGGCACGGCATCGGGGTCAGACCCCCGCCGGGGTCTGACCCCAACAGGTCCTAGTAGAGCGCGATCGGGTTACCCGGCGATCCCGTGGCGCCCTTCATCTTGAGCGGCGCCCAGACGAAGGCAAACTCGTAGGCCTTGTCGGCAACCAGCTGGCTGAGGTCCATGTTCTCCAGGTTCCAGATGCCGCGCTTGGTCTGCAGCTTGATGTGACACTCGAAGGGTTGCTCGCCTTCGCCCGGCACGGCTTCCGTCGCCCAGGTGTCCGCACCGGTCAGCGCGATCTTCTTCTTCGCGAAATACTCGCAGGCCGAGATGCCGAAGCCCGGTTCTCCGGCGTTGAACTGCGCGATGCGCTTCTGTTTCTCCTCAGGCGAGTAGCTGTCCCACTTGCTCGGATGCCAGATGTCGCCGTGGCCGGTGTAGAGGAACACGCAGTCACCTTCGCCGATCGGCGCGATGCCCTGGTTCTTGACCATCGCCTCGACGTCCTTGTCGGTGATGATGCCCGGATCGCCCGCCTTCTTCGCAATGGGCAGCGGGTTCATGCCGCGCAGCGCAGTCGCGTCGAGCAGCACGCCGCGGCAGACGAAGCCGAGCTGGCCGACATGCTCGACGCCGAGCGAGCCCAGGCCGTAGGTGCCGACGTCCTTGTCGTGCAGGTAGCGCCCGTTGTAGAAGAACATGCCTTTCGAGGTCGTCACCCCGATGTGGCCCGGACCGTCGAACTGGGTGCCGAACTGGCCGATCTCGGTGGCGAGGTATTCGTCGTTGTAGACCAGCGCCTGCTTGCCGAACGGTCCGCCGGTCGGCAATCCCGGAATCGTCATGCGCCAGCCGCGCGAGCCAAAGCCTGGCGCGTCCTGCTGGTAGACCTTGCCCAGGGTCGCGACCTTGCCCTTTTTTACCAGCTTCATCGCGGCGAGCACCGATTGCGCGGTGCGCCGATTGGCCGAGCCGGCCTTGTCGTTCGCCCCCCATTCGCTCGGCGCCCACTTGTCCGTCAGCGGTTCGTCGTTCACCGCGTACGCGGACGGCGATTGCGCGCCGAGAAGCAATACGGCGCAGGCGATCGTCGACAGTTGAAGCACGATTGCACGTTGCATGGGTCTCCTCCCTCGCAGATGCGGCCGGCGATCTGCGGCCGCGGATGCAGTATTTAGCACGGTGCGCGCAATTCGGGCAGTGTCGCTTGAAGCCGCCGGTGCCGCCTGCGGCAACGCAGCAAACGCGCCGCACAGAGTGCCGACGTCGTGGATAATCGAACGCGCGGAACAGCGTTATTCCGCATTGCGCAATTTGACGGCGAGTGGATGAGCGAATGAGCGACGATCTGCCGTACCTCGACGACACCCATCGCCTGCTGCGCGAAACCCTGCGCCGCTTTGTCGCCAGAGAGGTCGTCCCTGTGGCGCCCGCCTGGGAGCACGAGGGCCGCGTGCCGCGCGAAGTCCTGCGGGCCATGGGGCGCCACGGCTTTCTCGGCCTGCGCGCGCCGGAGGCGTATGGCGGCGGCGGACTCAACACCCTGGCGAGCGCGCTGCTGGCCGAGGAGCTCGGCCGCTCGACCTTCGGCGGCTTCGCGATCACCGTGCTGGTGCACACCGACATGGCATCGCCGCACCTGCTCAATGCCGGTTCGAATGCGCAGTTCGAACGCTGGCTGCCGGGCATCGTCGCGGGGGAATGCATCACCGCGGTCGCGGTCACCGAGCCGGATGCCGGCTCGGACGTAAAAGGCATCCGCGCGCGCGCGCGACGCCGAGGTGGCGACTGGCTGCTCAGCGGCTCGAAGCTGTATATCACCAACGGCGTGCACGCCGATCTCACTTTCGTCGCGGCGAAAACGGACCCCGATGCAGGTTCAAAGGGCATCTCGATTTTCGCGGTCGAGAAGGGCGCGTCGGGGTTTTCCGTCAGCCGCAGTCTCGACAAGATGGGCTGGCGCTCATCCGATACCGCCGAGCTGGCCTTCGACGACTGCCGCGTGCCCGGCGAGAACCTGCTGGGCGAGGCGGGGCGGGGCTTCTACGCCATCATGCGGAACTTCCAGAACGAGCGCATCGTGCTCGGTGCCATGGCGATGGGCGAGGCGGCGCGCGCGCTCGAGCTCACGCTCGACTACGTCAAGACGCGGCGCGCGTTCGGCGCGCCGCTGTGGGACAAGCAGGCCGTACGCCAGCGCCTCGCGATGCTCGCGGCGAAGGTCGCCGCCGGACGGCAGCTCGTCTACCACGCCGCCTGGCTCGACGCGCAGGGACGCGAGTGCGTCAAGGACGTCTCGATGGTCAAGGCCTACTGTGGCGAGCTGGTCAACGAGGTGATGTATGCCTGCCAGCAGTTCCACGGCGGCTTCGGCTACCTGCGCGAGGCTGCGATCGAGCGCATGGCACGCGACGCGCGCGTGCAGTCGATCGGCGGCGGCGCGACCGAGGTGATGCTCGAGGAAATCGCGAAGCGGCTGTGAATGGGGTCGGACCCCGAATTCATCGAGGCGCGCGTCGAGTGCCGTTAGGGCTGGCCATCGATGTAAGGCTTCAGCGCGGCGTAGACGGCGTGGTTCGCGGGGGCTTCAAGCCCCGCCTCGCGCGACATGCGCGCCACCGCCCCGGAGAGCCAGGGTGCCTCGAGCCGGCCACCGGCTTCGAGATCGGCAGCCATCGAGGCGCGCATCTCGCCCGGCAGGCCGTCGACGAATTTCAGCGTCTGCGCGACGAGGTCGTCGGCGAGCGTGACGCCGCGCGCGCGGCCGAGTGCCCAGGTCTCGCGCATGCAGGTCTCCAGCAGCCAGCGCAGGTCGGAATCGGCGCGCACCACGCCGACGTTCTTGCGCGACACGGTCGTGGTGGCGGAGATCGATACCAGCAGCACGAACTTCTCCCACAGCACGCGCACGATGTCGTCGGCCAGCTCGACCTCGATCTTCGCTGCCTGGCAAGCGGCGAGGAAGGCTGCGGCCATCTTCTTCTGCGTCGGACGCACTGCGCCGAAGCGCAGCCGCGCCATGCTGCCCGTCTGCACGATGACGCCCGGCTCGCCGATGCGGCTCGCGATGTAGGCGGCGCCGCCCATGACGCGCTCCACGCCCAGCACCGCGCCCACGCGCTCGATCGACTCCACACCGTTCTGAAACGGGATCACGACACCATTGTCGGCAAGCAGCGGGCGGATGCGCTCGGCGGCGGACTCGGTGTCCCACAGCTTCACTGCGAACAGCACGACGTCCGCGGCGCCGAGCGCGGCCGGGTCCTCCGCGGCACGCACCTTGAGGGTGACGTCGCCGAGCGGGCTTTTCAGCGTCAGGCCGCGCGCCTGCAGGGCTTCGAGGTGCTTGCCGCGTGCGACGAAGGACACGTCGTGCCCGGCCTGGGCCAGGCGTCCGCCAAAGTAGCCGCCGACGCCGCCGGCGCCCATAACCGCGATTCGCATTCCAACCTCCTGGTGGGGGGCCATTCTATGCGGGACGCGCCTAGACCTCGATCTCCATTTCGAGCAGCGCGTAGCTCAGGCTCTTGCCGTGCGCGTCCATGGCAAGCGACGTGGTGACGCCGCCGCCGAGCGCGTCCTCGCAGACGAACTGCAGGGCGCAGAGCCTGGGCACTTCGTGTCGGGTGACCGGGCCGCGCACGATGTCAGTGAGCTGCGCCTTGACCGCTTCGACGGTCACCCGCGCGACGAGCAAAGGGTAGTCGGCGTCGCGCAGGGCGAAGACCGAGAGCAGCGAAGTGTTGCCCTTGTCGCCTGCGCGACAGTGGGCGAGCTCATACAGTCGCTTTTTCACCGCGGACCTCCGTGATGTGCAGCTCGGGCCGGACGCGCTCACGCTCGATCAGCGTCGACACGACGCCGATCTGCTCGCGCACGCTCTTGCGCGCGCCGCCGCCACCGCCCGGGCCGTTGGTCCACAGGGCCTCGACCTCCTCACCGACGCGCTCGGCCTTTTCGCGGATGCCGGCGCGTCCCGCGATACGCACGCGGATCTCGTAGGGCTCGCCGACGGGGTGCAGCGGCCGGCCGTGCAGCGAGCTGAGCCCGATCAGGTCGATGCGCAGCGCGTCGAACTCTGCCGCAAGCCGCGCGCGCAGCGTATCGGCGGCGAGCTGGGCGCGGGCCTGGGCATTGGGCCCGCCATAGGAAATTTCGCCCTCGCCCACCCAGCCTGCGTGATAGCCGATGCTGACCTTGAGCTGCTGCGGCCGCGGCCGGCCGGTGGCGCCGGCCACCGCCACGCGGTCGGCTCCGGTCTGCTTGATCTGCACGGTGGTGAAATCGGCGAGTACATCGGGCGTGGCGTAGGCGCGCGGGTCGGTCACCTCGTAGAGCAGCTGCTCCTTGACCGTCATCAGGTTGACCACGCCACCGGTGTCGTCCGGCTTGCCGAGCGTAAACCGCCCGTCGGCCGCAATCTCGGCGAACGGAAAGCCGAGCTCGGCAAAGCGCGGCACGTCCTTGACGCCCGGGTCGGCGTAGTAGCCGCCGGTCACCTGGCCGCCGCATTCGAGCAGATGACCCATTACCGTGCCGGCGGCGATGCGGTCCCAGTCGTGCGGATCCCAGCCGAATGCGTGCATCGCCGGCGCGAGAAACAGGGATGGGTCGGCGACGCGTCCGGTGAGGATGACGTCGGCGCCCGCGGCCAGCGCAGGCAGCAGGGCCTCGGCGCCGAGGTAGGCGTTGGCGGATACCAGCCAGGGGTAATCGGCGACGCGTCCGCCGGTCTCCAGAATGCGGTCGTTCGGCTCAAGCAGCTTGAGCACGTCGTCACCGGTCACCGCGGCCACCTTGAGCGGGATCCCCCGGCGCTGCGCGATCGCGAGCACCGCAGCAGCGCCGGCGACCGGATTCGCCGCGCCCATGTTGGACAGCAGGCGCACGCCGTTGCGCCTGGCGACCGGCAGCAGCAGCTCCATGCGCCGCGCGAGCAGCGGGTCGTAGCCGTCGTTCGGATCCTTCAGCTTGCGCAGTTGCGCCAGCGCGATGGTGCGCTCGGCGAGGCACTCGAGCCCGAGGTAGGCGAGACCCGCTCGCTCGGCGAGCACCCCTGCGGGCTCGAGCCGGTCGCCGGCGAAACCGGCGCCCGAACCGATGCGGATCATGCGAACTCCTTTTCCTGCAGCGCGCGCCACTGGATTTTGCCCGAGCCGGAGCGCGGCAGCGCGTCGACGAACTCGATCCGGCGGGGTGCCTTGTAGGCCGCCATCTCGCCGTGCGCCCAGGCGAGAATATCCTCGGCTTTGGTCGTTGCCCGATGCTCGGGTTTCAGCGCGATCACCGCCTTGACGGTTTCGCCGCGCCGCGCGTCGGGCGCGGCGATCACGCAGCATTCCTGGATCGCGGGGTGGCGGTACATTGCCGACTCGACCTCGGCGGGCCAGACCTTGTAGCCCGCGGCGTTGATCATGCGCTTCAAGCGATCGGCGATGAAGAAATAGCCCTCGGCGTCCATGCGGCCGAGGTCGCCGGTGCGAAAGAACGGCCGGCCGCCGATCTTGACCCAGGAATCACGGCTGGCTTTCTCGTTGCCCCAGTACCCCTTGAGGAGCTGCGGGCCGCGCACCACGATCTCGCCGGCTTCGTCGGGCTCGAGCACGCGCAGCGTTTCCGGGTCGACGACCCGCGACTCGGTGTCGAACACCGGGATACCGAGGCACTGCTTCTTCAGGTGGTTCGCCGGGTTCGAGTGCGTCTGCGAGATCGTCTCGGTCATGCCGTAGCCTTCCATGTAGGCGATGCCGCAGCGGTCGAGCAGCTTCTGGGCGATCGCTTCGGGCATCGACGCGCCGCCACCGAACACGCACTCGAGCGAGGAGACGTCGTGCGCCAGCGCCAGAGGGTGCGAGAGCAGGTCGACCACCATCGTCGGCACGTTCGCCCAATGGGTGCAGCCGTGGCGCTCGATCAGGCGCGCCGCCACCTGCGGATCCCAGCGCGGCTGGATGACGAGGGTTCCGCCGGCCTCGACCGTGGCGAGCAGGCTGTGGATCAGACCGGTGACGTGGAACATCGGCGCCGTGGCGAGCGCGACGACTTTGTCGTGCATGGCTTCCCACAGCACCGCGCCCACGACGTTGTGCATTACCGTGGCATGCGTGTGCATGCAGCCCTTCGGCCGCCCGGTGCTGCCGGAGGTGTAGGGCAGCAGGCAGAGGGTGTCCGCGGTGGCCCGCGATGGCCGCGGCGCCCTTGCCGCGGCGAGCGCCGCATGCCAAAGCGTGACGCCGGGCGTGTCGAGCGCAACGCGTGGCGTCGCGACCGCGTCCGGCAGCGGCAGGTCGTTGTCGAGCGAAATCGCGTCGTGGTAAGCGGTGACGATCACCCGCGCGAGCGGCGTGCGGCCGACGAGGCCTTCGAGCTGTGGCCAGTTTTCCTGGCCGACGATCGCGGCGCGCGCCCCGCAGTCCTCGATGGTTTCGGCCAGCTCGCGCGCCACGCACATCGGGCTCACGGGCACGGCCAGCAGATCCGCGCGCAGCGCGGCGTACAGCGCAATCAGGAACTGCGGACTGCTCTGCAGGTCGATGAGCACGCGCTCGCCGGGCTCGAGGCCGCAGTCATGCTGCAGGAAGCCGGCGAGTCGTTCGACGGCCTGCCAGGCTTCGCCATAGCGCAGCACGCCGCCGAAGAACACCGTCAGGGGCTTGTCCGGCGAGCGGTGCGCGGCGTCAGCGAGGCGGGCATGCAGGGTCGCCACCGTAGGAAGCAGATGGCGCGGCAGATCCTTCGGCCAGAAACGGAAATGGCGTGGCTGCATCGATCGCAAGTATAGTTTGCTCATCACGGAGGCAAGACATGATCGCAGTGATCTTCGAGTTCACTCCGGCCGAGGGCCGCACGCAGGACTACATGGCGCTCGCCAAGTCCCTGGGCGAGGATCTCGCGCAGGCCGACGGGTTTCTCTCGATCGAGCGCTTCGAGAGTCTGACGACGCCCGGCAAGCGGGTTTCGCTATCGTTCTGGCGCGACGAGGAAGCCGTGCGCCGCTGGCGTAACCTCGCCGGACATCGCGAGGCGCAGGCGCGGGGGCGCGGCGGCGTCTTCAGCGACTATCGCCTGCGCGTCGCGGAGGTCGTGCGCGATTACACGCACGAGGCGCGCGCCGAAGCGCCGGCCGACAGCGTCGCGCTGCACGGTTGAAATTCACGGCGGATAGGCGGAGGTCGGGATGAAACGCTGGATTGCCGTCGTCGCAATGGCGCTTGCCGGCGCCGCGCTCGCCGGCGAGGCGGACGTGGTTGCCGTGAAGCCGACGCGGGAGTCGGGCAACAGCTGGCGCTTCGACGTCACGCTGAAAAGCAACGACCGGGGCTGGGATTACTACGCCGATGCGTTCGAGGTACTGACTCCGGATGGCCGGCTGCTCGGACGGCGCATTCTGTACCACCCGCACGAGACCGAGCAGCCGTTCACGCGCGAGCTGACCGGCGTCAAGATCCCGTCGGAGGTGAAAACCGTGGTCGTGCGCGCGCGCCACAAGCCGCGCGGCTACGACGGCGCGACGATGACCGTGCGCCTGCCCTGAGCGCGCGCCGCCGCCCGCTAGGGCTGCTTGCGCGGCGGCAGAACGACCGTGGTGGCGCCGGTGCGGTCCTTACCGCCGCTCGCGTCCGGCGCCGACGGCGTCAGCGGCGCGGTACGGTCCGCTGCGGCTTCGGCCGGCTTCTGCGACGCCGTGCGGTCGGCGGCCGGTTCCGCGGGTTTGAGCGGCGCCGTCACGTCGGCCGCTTGTCCGGGCGCCGCAGCGGGGGGCGACGCGTCTGCGGCGCCGACATCGGTTGCGACGCCCGCCTCGGCGGGCCCTTCCGCGGGCTGCGGCTCAGGCACTGCATGCATGTCCGGCATCTGGAACGGGCGCGCAGATTCAAAGGCGCGTGCCGCGCGCAGCACGAGCGCGTCGGCATAGCGCGGGCCGACGATCTGCATGCCCACCGGCAGCCCGGACGACGTGAACCCGCAGGGCACCGTGGCCGCCGGCTGCTGCGTGAGATTGAACGGGTAGCTGAACGGCGTCCACTCGGTCCAGCGCTTCATGCCGCCGCCGGCGGGCACTTCCTTGCCCGCTGCGAATGCCGGGATCGGCAGCGTCGGGGTGATCAGCAGGTCGTATTGTGCGTGGAACGCGTTCATCGCCACGCCGAGTGCGCCGCGCTGCTGCACCGCGTCCATGTGCTGTTTCAGCGTGATCTTTGCGCCCTCGGTCGCAACCTCGAGCAGCCCGGGGTCGATCAGCTTGCGCTGCTCGGCGGGCAGCGCCGAGACGACGTAGGCGGCGCCCGCGTACCAGTGCACGCGGAAGATTTCCGCCGGGTTCTCGAAAGCTGGGCCGACTTCCTCAATGTGCGCGCCGAGTTCCGCCAGCACCTGCACGGCTTCGCGCACCAGCGCGGCGACCTCGTAGTCGACCTTGACGTACCCCAGGTCGGGGGAATACGCGACGCGCAAGCCCTTGATGCCTGCCTCGAGCCCGACACGGTAGTCGCGCGGGTCGTGCGGCAGGGCATGCCAGTCGCGGGCGTCGGGCAGCGTCAGCACGTTCATCATCAGCGCGGCGTCGTCGACGGTGCGCGTCATCGGACCCAGGTGCGCGACCGTGCCGAAGGGTGACAGAGGCCATGCGGGGACCCGTCCGAACGAGGGCTTCAGGCCGAACAGTCCGGTGAATCCGCAGGGGATGCGGATCGAGCCGCCGCCGTCGGTGCCGATGGTAAGCGGCCCCATCCCGGCGGCAACCGCGGCAGCGCCGCCGCCCGAGGATCCGCCCGGCGTGCAATCGGTGTTCCAGGGGTTGCGTGTAATCCCGGTCAAGGGGCTGTCGGTCACGCCCTTCCAGCCGAACTCGGGTGTCGTGGTCTTGCCGAGCAGCACCGCCCCCGCCTCGCGCAGCCGTGCCACGGCGGGCGCGTCGTCAATCCAGGGGCCCTTTGCGTTGACGGTCTGCGAGCCGCGCAGCGTCGGCCAACCGCGGGTGAGCAGAATGTCCTTGATCGACGCGGGCACGCCGTCGAGCGGCCCCGCCGGCTCGTCCTTTGCCCAGCGCGTTTCCGACGCCTTGGCCAGCGTCAAGGCATCCGGGGCAACGAAGTTGAACGCGTTGAGGCGCGGGTTGTGCTCCTCGATCCGCTTCAGCGCGGCGCGCACGACGTCTACCGGGGAAACGGTCTTTCTGCGGTAGAGCCGGAGGAGCTGGGTCGCGGTCAGTTTGCAGAGATCGTCGCTCATGAGGAGATTTTATGCGTTTGTCCCGCCGCCGTCCCGGTTGACCTGCGTCAATGGGCCCGGTCGACAGCGCCCGGGAGAATCGCCGGGTGGGCCAGGAAATCGATCGAGCGCGCTTCGAGCCACGGGACTTCGAGCGCTTCGCACGCAGCTTGGGGCACGAGACCCAGGCGCTGGGGGCGCTGCTCGAGGGGGGCGGGCTGTCGGCGCGTAGCGACGTCGGCGGCCTTGAGGTGGAGATCTGGCTGGTCGATGCTGACGGTCTGCCCAGCCCGCGCAACGAGGCGTTCCTCGAACGGCTGGCCGACCCCAATGTGGTGCACGAGCTCGCGCGCTTCAACGTCGAGCTCAACGTCCGGCCCCAGCGTCTGTCGGGCGAGGGGCTGCGCCGCCTCGAAGACGATCTGGCGGCAACCGCCCGGGCCTGCGAGGCGGTGGCCGCCAAGCTCGGGGTGAGCGTGGTGGCCATCGGTATCCTGCCGACCGTGAGCGACGCGGCGCTCTGCCCGCAGAACATGTCGACTTCGGCGCGCTACCGGGCGCTGAACGAGCAGGTGCTGCGGATGCGCAGCGGACGGCCGATCGAACTGCACCTGGTCGGCATCGAGAGCCTGCGCACTTCGCATGCCGACGTGATGCTCGAGGCCGCCGGGACCTCGATGCAGGTCCACCTGCAGGTGCCCGTCGCGCTCGCGGTGCGCAGCATGAATGCCGCAAGCATCGTGTCTGCGGCCACGGTCGCGATTGCGGCCAACTCACCGTTCCTGTTCGGCCGGCGGCTGTGGGCCGAAACGCGTATTCCGCTGTTCGAGCAGGCGGTCGATGTCGGTGGTCCCGAGCGCCGCGTGACCTTCGGCACGTCCTACGTGCGTTCGTCGCTGCTCGAGTTGTTCATCGAAATTCAGGAACACTACGCGCCGATCCTGCCCATGGCGCTGCCGGCGGAGGCGGGCAGGTTCGCGCACCTGCGGCTGCACAACGGCACCGTCTGGCGCTGGAACCGGCCGCTGGTCGGCTTCGACGAAGACGGCACGCCGCATCTGCGCATCGAGCACCGGCCCATGGCCGCGGGGCCCTCGGTACTCGACATGACGGCGAACATGGCGTTCTTCCTCGGCCTCGTCGCCTGGTACGCGCAGAGCGATGCCGCGCCCGAGCGTGCGCTGCCGTTTTCGAGCGCCAAGCAGAATTTCTACGAAGCCGCGCGGCTCGGGCTGAGCGCACGCGTCGACTGGCTGGACGGCAATCGCTGGGAGCTGCGGCGCCTCGTTCTCGATGCCCTGCTGCCGCTCGCGCAGGGCGGCCTCGAGCGACTCGGCGCCCGGCGCGATGCGATCGATCGCTACCTCGCGGTCATCGAGGGGCGCGCCGCGAACGGCCGGACGGGCGCGGCCTGGCAGTGCGCCTTCGTCGATCGCTACGGCGCGGACTTCGGCGCACTGGTGCGCGCCTACCGCGAAAACAGCGCCGCAGGCGAGCCGGTGCACCGCTGGGCGCTGTGATGCCTGAATCCGCCGCGACCCTCAGTGTGCTCGATGCACTGCCGCCGGCCGTGCTCGGTGCCGACGCGCGCACGCTGCACGAGGTTCTGCCGGGTCCGACCCTGGTGCACCTGCCGGGTCGGCGGCCCGAACCCCTGTTCGTGTCGGTGCTGCTGCACGGCAACGAGACGAGCGGTCTGCAGGCGATGCAGCAGGTGCTGCTCGCGCACGCCGGACGCGAGTTGCCGCGCGCGTTGTCGATCTTCTTCGGCAACGTCGTGGCGGCGCAGGCCGGTGTGCGTCGGCTCGATACGCAGCCCGATTACAACCGCGTCTGGCCGGGCGGCGTGCTGCCGGCAGGCGACCCGCATGCGCGTGCCGTGCAGCGCCTGTTTGGCGACGTGCTCGACGTCATGCGCGCGCGCAAGGTGTTTGCAAGCATCGACCTGCACAACACGACCGGGCACAACCCGTTTTACTGCTGCGTGACCGAGCTCGACGTTCCGCATCTGCAGCTGGCATCGCTGTTCAGCCGCACCGTGGTGCATTTCCGTCGCCCCGAAGGCACGCAGACCAGCGCGTTCTCGAGACTTTGCCCTTCGGTGGCCTGCGAATGCGGGCAGGCGAACGATATGCAGGGCGTCGCGCGCGCGGCCGAGTTCGTCACCGCGGTGCTGCACCTTGCCGAGATCCCGGCGCAGGCGGTGCGCAGCGGTGACGTGCACCTGTTTCACACCGTGGCGACCGTGCGCCTGCGCGACGGCGTCAGCTTCAGCTTCGACGCGACGCCGGCGACGCTGCGTTTCGGCGCCGAGCTGGAGTGGTTTAACTTCCGCGAGCTCGAGCCCGGTACGGTTTTCGCGCAATGCGCAGAGGACGCGGCGCTGTGCCTCGACGTGCGCGATGAGAAAGACCGCGACGTCGGCGCCCAGTTCCTCGCCTGCAGGGACGGGCGCATCGAGCTGCTGCGCGGCGTCATGCCGGCCATGCTGACGCGCGATGCGCGCGCGGTTCGGCAGGATTGCCTGTGCTACTTCATGGAACGGTTGGGGTCGCCCTGAACTAGGTAACCCGATAGCTCTCGATCGGCCCGCGCATGTCGTCGGGAATCGGGATGGCACGGCCGGTCTCGAGGTCGAGGAAGCACACGGTCTGCGTGATGACGAGGTGCTCGACGCCGTCCTTCAGGCCGCGGTAGGAGAGCTGCATCGAGCTGCGCCCGATCTTGAGCACGCGGATCTCGAAGTGCAGCGTCTCGCCGATGCGGAACGGCTTCTTGAAGTCGCAGTGGATCGACACTGTCGGCGTGCCGATGCGCCGCGTCATGAGCATCTCGGAATGGGTGTGACCGAGCCCGTGCGTAAACCAGTCCTCCAGTGCGGAATGCGCCATGTCGAAGAACTCGGGGAAATAGACGATGCCCGCCGGGTCGCAGTGCGAAAAGCGGACCTGCTGTTCGTGCGTGAAGACTTTTGCCACGGTGTGCTCCGTTTCAATGGACATCGCGAACCCAGCGCGGCGCGAGCAGGCGGCGCTTGCCGTCGGACGTGCGCGCGGCCTCGGGCGCATCGAGCGACTCGCGGTCCCACAGCTCGCAGGTCACCTGCTTGTGCTTCTGGTCGAGCCCTTCGCAATAGTTGGTGTAGCGGCACAGGCGTACCGCGTCGCCGTGCCCGCTGCGCACTTTTTCGAACCAGTCGGGGTCGGCGAGGGACTGTCGCGCGAAGCCGATGATATCGGCCTTGTCGTCGCGCAGCAGCGCCTCGGCCTGCTCGAAGCCGTGTATGCCGCCCGCGACGACGATCGGTGTCGTGCAGCCCGCCGCGCGCACCGCCGCGCGCACCCGGGCAGTGGCTTCGACGTTGCGGCCGAACGGCCCGAAGGCATCCGAATGGCGCGCCGGCATGCATTCGTAGCCGCTGCGCCCGGTGTAGGGGTAGGCCGCCCAGCCGACGGCGGGCTGCTTGGCGTCATCGAACTTGCCGCCGCGCGACAGCGAGAGGAAATCCATTCCGGCGCGCGCGAAGGCGACGCCGAAGGCGCAGGCGTCGTCGACCCCGCTGCCGCCGGCGATGCACTCGTCGGCCAGGTAGCGGCAGCCGACGACGAAGTCCTTGCCGGTGGCCGCGCGTACCGCGGCGGTGACCTCGAGCGGCAGCCTCAGGCGTGCCTCGCGCGGACCGCCGTAGCCATCGCTGCGCGTGTTCGTTGCGGAGAGGAACGACGCCAGGGTGTAGGCATGCGCGCAGTGCAGCTCGACGCCGTCGAAGCCGGCGCGCTCGGCGCGCTGCGCGGCGGCAGCGAACAGCCCGGGCAGGCTGCGCGGCAGCTCGGCAATGTGCGGCCGGTCGAGGTCGGTGACGCGTTCGCGGTAACCGAAGCGCAGCGCCTCCAGCTCGCGCGCAGAAAGCACGCGCGCGAGGCTGTCCTCCGGCAGCGTGCTTAGGTGCTCGCGCACGCGCGCCTCGGACCAGTGCTCGGCGCCCAGCGCGGCGCGCAGTCGGTCGGTGACCTGCAAATAGCGCTGGAAGAAAGTCTCCGGATCCGGCCGGCGGCGGATGGCGAGGAAATCGATGAGCTGGATGAACAGCCGGGTCTCGCCGCCGCTCGCCGCGCGCACCGCGTCGACGATGCGTGCGAGGCCGGGGATGAAGCGGTCGTCGCCGATGCGCAGCAGCGGTCCGCTCGGAATGTCGCGCACGCCGGTGGCCTCGAGCACGATCGCCCCCGGCCGGCCTTCGGCGAAGCGCCGGTACCAGGCGATGACCTCGCCGGTGGCGTCGCCCTGTTCGGTCGCGCGCCAGGGCACCATCGCCGGAACCCAGGTGCGCGAGCTGAGATGCAGTCGTCCGGCGGTCAGCGGCTGGAACAGCCGCGCGCGCGCGGCCTCGTCGGCGCTCGGCCAGCGACCCGGCCGCGGCTCGTAGAGGATCTTCTCGGCAGGTTTCCACATGCGGCAGGTCCGCCTCAGGCTTGCGTCCAGCGCGCGAGCGCCGCGCTGTGCCCGAACAGCCACGCGCCGCCCAGCGCGGCGGGCAGCGTGCAGGACATCAGCTCGCCGGCAAGGGCTCGGACCGTGCAGCCCTGCGCCTCGAGACGACGGGCGAGCGCCGGCGGGTCGTCGCAGGCGAGCGCGTAGCCGGCGAGCGCAGGGGCGAGCGGCGCCGCGCCGAGCAGCGCCCCGCAAACTGCGCGTGTGCCGATCAGCACACTGCCGCGTGCGGTGTGCAGCCGCACGAAATCCCCGCCCGGCGCCGGCAGCATCCCGGCGAAGCGCGCGAAGCGCGCGCCGGCCTCCACGGGATCCTCGGCACACACGATCACTGCATCGAGGCCGCGTACGCCGTTTGAATGACGCAGGTAGCGCGGCTGCCAGAGGCACTCGGGCGTGCGCTGCTCGCAGAACTGCACGCGGCCCTCGGGCATATGCTCCGGCGGCACGCGCTGCACGGCGAAGCGCGCCAGCCCTTGCGTGATGCCGCTCGCGGTCTCCACCTCGAGCGTGCGCCGCAGATCGATCGGCGGCAGCGGGTCGAAGCCATGCCGCGCGAGGCGTGCATGATCCTCCTCCGCGCTCGGCGTGCCGAAGGCGAGGATGTGAACGCCCGCGTAGCGTGCCATCTGCGCGCGCGTGCGCCGGCTGGTCGGCGTGTCCAGGGTGGGCGTCAGAATCTCGAGATAACCCGATTCCAGCATCACGCAACGGTTCGACTGGCCGGCCGGCGTTTGCCGGCCGTCGGCATCGCCGGTGGTCTGGTCGGAGCGCGGCGTGACGACGAAGCCGAGCCCCTCGAGCGCGCCGACCGCGGCGTCGAGATCCTCGACGAAGTGCGCAACGTGATCGATGACCAGTTCGCCGGATGCCGGGCGTTGGCGCTGTGCGTGTTGCGCGAACTCTGCCGTGGTGTGGGTCATGCGGAAGCTCGATGCAATAATAGCCGCATGAACAAACCCGCGGAGGCGACGGTGGATTCCGGCGTACAGCAGACCGGCACGCTGACCGGCGCCGAGGCCGTGGTCGAGATGCTGCGCCTGCACGGCGTCGAGACGATCTTCGGCCTGTGCGGCGACACCAGCCTGCCGTTCTACGATGCGCTGGCGCGCCTGCCGCACGGCATGACGCACGTGCTGACGCGCGACGAGCGTTCCGCGGCCTACATGGCCGATGGCTACGCCCGCGTCTCGGGCCGCGTCGGCGTCTGCGAGGGACCCAGCGGTGGCGGTGCGACCTATATCCTGCCGGGACTGGTCGAGGCGAACGAGTCGTCGGTGCCGATCCTGGCGATCACGACCGACGTCTCGGTGAGCGCGCGGGGTCGCTACACGCTGACCGAAGTCGATCAGGGCGCGCTGATGCGTCCCCTGACCAAGTGGAATGCGGTGCTCGACCGCTCGGCCGACATTCCGCGCGTGTTGCGTGCGGCGTTCAATCGCATGACGACGGGCCGCCCGGGCGCGGTGCACATTGCGCTGCCGTTCGACGTGCAGAACGGTCCGGTCGACGCGGCCGACGTGTGGGGCGATGCGGCGCTTGGGCGCTACCCGGCGGGCCGTACTGCGCCGGAAGACGCGCAGGTCGAGCAGGCAGCCCGGCGGCTGCGCGCGGCGCGGCGACCGGTCGCGATCTGCGGCGGCGGCGTGGTGATCGCGGGCGCCGAGGCCGCGCTCGCGCGGCTGGCCGAGCGGCTGTCGATGCCGGTGGCAACGACCGTCAGCGGGCAGGGCAGCATCGGCGACGATCATCCGCTCGCGGTCGGGGTGGTTGGCTCGAACGGCGGCACGCCCGAAACGCGCGCGATCGTCGATGCGGCCGACCTGGTGTTTTTCATCGGCTGTCGCGCCGGCTCGGTCACCACCGAGCGCTGGCGCCATCCCGCGCCGGATACGAAAACCATCGTCCATCTCGATGTCGATCCGGCGGTGATCGGCACCAACTACCGAGCGGATGCACCCCTGACGGGCGATGCGCGGCTCGCGCTCGAGGCGCTGTGCGATGCGCTGGATGACCGTGCGGGCCAGGCCCCGGACGCCGCGGCGATCGACGCGGTGCGCAGGGCGCGCAGGGATAAGTTCGCGCGTTTTGAGCAGCTGGCGCGCTCGGCCGAGGTGCCGATACGGCCCGAGCGCCTGGTGGCGGCGCTTGCCGCGACGCTCGATCCGGAGGCGATTGTGGTGGCCGATCCCGGCACGCCCTGTCCGTATCTGTCGGCCTACTTTCCGGTGCGCGGCACCGGGCGGCGGCTGTTCTCCAACCGCGCGCACGGCGCGCTCGGCTATGCGCTGTCGGCGGCGGCGGGGGCGCAGTTCGCCCGCCCGGGCGTGAAATGCGTCGCCGTGATGGGCGACGGCAGCTTCGGCATGAGCGTCGGCGAGCTCGAGACCTTGCTGCGCTTCAGGCTGCCCCTGACCTGCGTGGTGGTTTCGAACGCCGTCTTCGGCTGGATCAAGGCCGGCCAGCGTGCAGGCTACGCGCGGCGCTATTATTCGGTCGACTTCTCCCGGACCGACCACGCCGCGGTGGCGGCGGCGTACGGCGTGGCAAGCTGGCGGGTGACCGACCCCGTTCTGCTCGAGCCCGCGTTGAGGGAGGCGATGAATGTCCCGGGCCCGAGCCTGGTCGACGTGGTCTGCCAGCCGCTGCACGAGGCGCAGGCGCCGGTGAGTGAATGGATCGCGTGAGTGCTGCGAGTGCTGAATGGCGAAACCGAAAAAATCCACAGGGTCGAAAAAAACGGACGCGCAAGACGGGCGAGCCGACCGGCTGGTCGCGCGCGGGCATCACGACATGGGCGGGCTGCCCGCGGGCCGCGTCGAGCCGAGCGAGCACGACTACGCGGAATGGGAGCGTCGCGTCGATGCGCTGATGGTGCTGCTCTCGGGCGTCAAGGGCGGGCCGCCGCGCATGACGGTCGACGAGCTGCGCAAGAACATCGAGGCGATCGGCCCGGAAGCCTATGACAAGATGAGCTATTACGAGCGCTGGGTGACCTCGATCACACAGACCATGATTCAGCGCGGCGTCATCACCACCGACGAGCTCGGCCGCAGGATGGAAGAGGTCCGCGCACGGCGGGAGGCGGCATGCAAAAAGTAGCCGCTGCTGCCGGCGGTCAGTATCCGACCCGCTACCCTGCCGTGGCGGTGCGCTTCGCGCCGGGCGACCGAGTGCGGGTGCGCGACAGCGCGCCGCTCGGGCACATTCGCACGCCGTTCTACATCCGCGGCCACGTCGGCGTGATCGAGCGCTACTGCGGCGCTTTTCCCAACCCGGAAGAGCTCGCGCAGATGCGCGACGGCCTGCCGGCGCAGCCGCTGTATCGCGTGCGCTTCCTGCAGCGGGACGTCTGGGCCGATTACCCCGGCCCGCGGGAGGACACGATCGACATCGAAATTTTTCAGCATTGGCTCGAGCGAACGTAAATGACTGAGCGCGGCGACATCGGTAACTACCAGCCCCTGACCTATTTCCAGCTCATGGAGGTGAGCCTGCGCGAGCTGCTGGTCGAGAAGGGCGTGGTCAGCGAGCAGGCGGTGAACGACGCCGTCGAGGACATGCGGCGCCGTGGTCCGGAGACCGGTGCGCGCGTCGTGGCAAAGGCCTGGGTCGATGCGGATTTCAAGCGCCTGCTGCTCGACAACGGCACGCGTGCCTGCGAAGCGATGGGCATTGACGTGCCGGCGCTCAAGCTGGTGGTGGTCGAAAACACGCCGCAGGTGCACAACGTCATCGTCTGCACGCTGTGCTCCTGCTATCCGCGCATGCTGCTCGGCATCCCGCCGGACTGGTACAAGTCGCGCAACTACCGCTCGCGCGTGGTCCGCGAGCCGCGGTCGGTGCTCGCCGAGTTCGGATTGCGTGTCGCCGACGACGTGGCGATCCGCGTGCACGACTCGACCGCCGACATGCGCTACCTGGTGCTGCCGATGCGCCCGGCCGGAACCGAAGGCTGGGACGAGGCGCGCCTTGCATCCGTCGTCACCCGTGACTGCATGATCGGTGTGGCCGTCCCGCGATCCCCGCGCTCCACAAAACCCTGACCTGCTTCGAAAGGCCCCATGAGCACGCTCTTCACCCCGATACAGCTGGGCAACGTCACGCTGCCGAACCGCGTCGTCGTCGCGCCGATGTGCCAGTACTCCGCCGTCGACGGCGCGATGACCGACTGGCATCTCATTCACCTGGGCAGCATGGCCGTGTCGGGCGCTGGGCTCACGATGGTCGAGGCCACCGGCGTCACGCGCGAGGGCCGCATCTCGCACGGCTGCACCGGCCTGTACTCGGACGAGAACGAGGCGGCGATGAAGCGCGTGATTGACGCCTACCGGCGTATCAGCCGCTCGCCGATCGGCGTGCAGCTCGGGCACGCCGGACGCAAGGCTTCGACGCAGGTACCTTGGCTGGGCGGCAAGCCGCTGCCGGCGACCGAGTCGCCCTGGCCGACGCTGGCACCGTCGGCGATTCCATTCGGCGAAGGCTGGCACGTGCCGCGTGCCGCGGATGCGGAAGACATGCGCCGCCTGGTCGATGCCTTCGCGGCCGCCGCGGTGCGCGCCGCGCGCGCCGGGTTCGACGTCGCCGAGCTGCACGCGGCGCACGGCTACCTGTTGCACCAGTTCCTTTCGCCGCTCGCCAACACGCGCAGCGACGCGTGGGGCGGCAGCCGCGAAAAACGCATGCGCCTGCCGCTCGAGGTGGCACGCGCCGTGCGCGACAGCTGGCCGAAGGACCGCGCGCTCGGCGCGCGCATCAGCGCGAACGACTGGGTGGACGGCGGCGCGGGGCCGGAGGATGCGATCGCCTTCGCTGGCGAGCTGAAGGCGCTCGGCTACCATTACGTCTGCGTCTCGAGCGGGGCGATGGCGCCGCAGGCGCGCATCCCGATCGGTCCCGGCTACCAGGTCGGTCTCGCGGCGCAGGTCAAGAAGGCGGTGCCGATCGCAGTGCGCGCCGTCGGCCTGATCGCCGATCCGGACCAGGCCGAGGCGGTCGTCGCCTCGGGCCAGGCCGACATGGTCGCGCTCGCGCGCGGCATGCTCGACAACCCGCGCTGGGTCTGGCACGCGGCCGAGCGCTTCGGCGTGAAGCTCGACTATCCGTCGCAATACGCGCGCTGCCACCATGAACTGTGGCCCGGCGCGAAGCTCGCGCGCCCCGAGCGAAAGACCCAGGCGGCTGCGTAACGCCGCGCTACGAGCCCTTTACGATCGCGAGCTTGTTCTCGACGGCCTTGACGCCGGGGACGGCCTTCGCTGCCTCGACCGCCTTGACCTGCTCGGCCGGGTCGGCGACGGTACCCCAGAGCGTCACTGCGCCGCCTTTGGCGGTGACGTCGATCTGCTGACCGGAAACGCCCTGCATTGCTTCGAGCGCTGACTTCACCTGCTTGGCCAGCGCCTTGTCCGGATCCGGCGCGCCGGCTGGCGGCGTTGCAGCGGCGGCGGTCGGCGAGGGCGCGACCGGTGTCGTCGCCTGCGGGGCGGGCGCGGCCGCGGGCGCGCCCGACGGTGCCGTCGGCGCCGAGGCGGCGGGCTTCGCCGCCGGCTTGGGCGCGTCCTCTTTGCCGCAGGCGGCGAGGCCGAAGGCGAAAACGGTTAGGCTGACAGCTGCGAGACGGACGATGGACATGCGCCTTCCTCGTTCGTAAGGTAGGTCGGCAGTCTAGCGCGGCCCGGCGGAACTGTGCGCTTCGCGTGGCGCGCACCGGCCGTGACTGGAGCGCCGCGACTGCGGCTGCCGGTCCTGCAATCCGCAAACGGGGGAATGGGGCATGACCTTTCGCTACTGGTTCGAGGATTTCAAGCCCGGCCATGTGTACGAGCACGGGGCACGCAGGCTCGAGGAACGCGAGATCATCGACTTCGCGCGCGAGTGGGATCCGCAGCGCTACCACGTCGACCCGGAAGCTGCAAAAGCGACACCGTTCGGCGGGCTGATCGCCTCGGGCTGGCAGTCCTGCGGCGTGGCGATGCGCCTGATGTGCGATGCCTACCTGAACGACTCGTCCTGCGTGGGGTCTCCGGGCATCGACGAGATCCGGTTCCTGCGGCCGGTGCGACCGGGCGACACGCTGCGCTTTCGCGCGACGGTGCTCGACAGCGCGCCGTCCCGGTCGCGCGCCGAGCGCGGCACGGTGACCTTCCGCTGGGAGTTGCTCAACCAGTCGGGCGACGTGGTGCTGTCGATGATCGGGCGACAGCTCTATCTGCGTCGCCCCGACGTGCGCTGAGCTTCCGCAGGCGCGCCTAGGCGGCGGGCGGCGGGTTCGGCAGCTGCAGCCCTGCGACGTCGGCGAGCGGTTGTGACGCCGGCGCGCGACGGGCGCGGCGCGCCCGCAGCCACTGCTGCAGGGACTCGAAGTAGAGGTAGATGACCGGCGTGATGTACAGCGTAAGCAGCTGAGAGAGCGCGAGACCGCCGACCACCGCGAGGCCGAGCGGGCGACGCGCATCGCCGCCGGCGCCGAACGCCAGGGCGATCGGCAGACTGCCCGCGAGCGCCGCCATCGTCGTCATCATGATCGGCCGGAAACGCACCAGACAGGCCTCGTATATCGCGCGCTCGGGCGGGGTGCCGTGCACGCGCTGCGCCTCGATCGCGAAGTCGATCATCATGATCGCGTTCTTCTTGACGATTCCGATCAGCATGATGATGCCGACGAAGCCGTACAGATCCAGCGGCACGTTGAACGCCGCGAGGGTCAGCAGCGCGCCAAGGCCCGCGACCGGCAGTCCCGAGAGAATCGTCAGCGGATGCACGAAGCTTTCGTAGAGGATGCCCAGCACGATGTAGATGACGAAGATCGAAAGGGCGACCAGCAGACCCATGCCGCGCAGCGAGCTCTGAAAGGCCTGCGCGGTGCCCTGGAACGAGGGCGTGAGCGAGGCCGGCACCTGCAGTTCGTCGACCACGGCCTCGATCGCGTCGAGCGCTTCGCCGAAGGCCACCCCCGGACGCAGGTCGAACGACAGCGTCACCGACGGCATCTGTCCCTGGTGGTTGACGCCGAGCGGACCGAGGCCGTAGCTGAGCTTCGCCACGGCCTCGAGGGGCACCAGGGCGCCGCTCGAAGCGCGCACGTAGAGCAGAGACACGGCGCTCGGATCGCGCTGGTAGCGCGGCTCGAGCTCGAGGATGACCTGGAACTGGTTGGTGGCGGTATTGATCGTCGAAACCTGACGTGCCCCGAACGCGTTGCTCAGGGCCGCCTCGATCTGTTGCGGCGTGACGCCCAGCACGGATGCCTTGTCGCGCAGGATCTCGACGGTCACCTGTGGCCGCGCGATGGCGAGGTCGCTGGTGACGTCGACCAGGGCAGGGAGGGTCTTGAGCTTGGCCTCGACCCGCGGCGCCCAGTGATAGAGCTCGTCGGCATCGGTGCCTTGGATGACGTACTGATACTGGCTCTTGGTGACCTGTCCGCCGATGCGGATCGAGGGCTGGTTTTGCAGGAATACGCGCGCGCCGGGGATGCCGTTCAGCTTCGGGCGCAGTCCGCGCAGCACCTCGTCGACCTTTTTGCGCTGCGCGTGTGGCTTGAGATTGACAACCAGGCGTCCGATGTTGAGCTGCGGGTTGAACGGCGTGGTACCGATGATGGCGTTCACCGAGTTGACCGCCGGGTCGCGCCGGATGATGTCCGCCGCCCGGCGCGTCAGCGCCGACATCGCCTCATAGGAGATGTCCTGCGCGGCTTCCACGAAGCCGAAGATCTGGCCATTGTCCTCGGAGGGCAGGAAACCCTTGGGAATCTTGGCGAACATCACGCCGTTCGCGACGACGATCGCTGCGAACAGCAGCAGCGTTGCGCGCGGACGCGCCATGACCCAGCGCAGGCTCGCGTCGTAGGCGTTGCGCGAGGCCACGAAGCCGCGCTCGATCGCGCCATAGACAGGGCCGTGCCGGGTTGCGTGCTCGGGACGCAGCAATCGGCTGCACATGAGGGGCGAGAGCGTGAGCGAGACGAATCCCGAGATCAGTACCGCGGCGATGATGACGACAGCGAACTCGTGCAGCAGGCGGCCGACGATTCCGCCCATGAACAGGATCGGGATGAACACGGCCGCCAGCGACAGCGTCATCGACACGATCGTAAAGGCGATTTCCCGCGAGCCGTCGAGCGTCGCCTGCAGCGGCGACTTGCCCATCTCGAGGTGGCGCGAGATGTTCTCCAGCACGACGATCGCGTCGTCCACCACGAATCCGACGCAGAGCACCAGCGCCATCAGCGAGATGTTGTCGATGCTGTAGCCGAGCAGGTACATCAGCGCCAGGGTGCCGACGATCGACATCGGCAGGGCCGCGCTCGGGATCAGCGTCGCCGAAAGGTTGCGCAGGAACAGGAAGATCACCAGCACCACGAGCACCAGCGCGAGCAGCAGCGTGAACTCGACTTCCGCCACGGAGTCGCGGATGGGCGCCGAACGGTCGTAGATGATCTGCATGTCGATGCCGTACGGCACCTGCGCGCGAAAGGCCGGCAGCAGGGTGCGGATCTGGTCGACGACCTGGATGGTATTGACGCCCGGCTGGCGCTGGACCGCGAGAATGATCGAATGGCGGCCGTTCGTCCAAGCGGCCACCCTGTCGTTCGCGACGCTGTCGATCACGCGGCCGAGCTCGCTCAGTTGCACCGGCGAGCCGTTGCGGTAGGCGACGATCACCGGCCGGAATGCCGCAGCGTTCATCAGCTGGCCGGTGGCCTGCACGGCGTAGGCCCGGTGCGTGCCCGACAGCGTGCCGGTCGGCAGGTTGACGTTGGCCTGCGCGATCGCGCGCTCGACCTCGTCGATGCCGATGCCGCGCGCTGCGAGCCGGTTCGGGTCGACCTGCACGCGCACCGCATACTGCTGCTGGCCGTAGATCAACACCTGGGCGACGCCGTTGATCGTCGCAATACGCTGCGTCAGCACCGTTTCCGCGTACTCGTTGACGCTCGACAGCGGCAGGGTGTCTGACGAAAGACCGATGTAGAAAATCGGCGCGTCCGCCGGATTGACCTTGCGGAACGAAGGCGGAGTGGTCATGGTCGCCGGCAGCTGGCGCATCGCGGCGCCAATCGCCGACTGGACGTCGAGCGCCGCGGCATCGATATCGCGGTCCAGAGAAAACTGGACCGTGATGCGCGTCAGCCCCTGCGTGCTGATCGACGACATCGAATCGATCCCGGCGATGGTCGAGAACTGCTTTTCGAGCGGCGAGGCGACCGCCGCCGCCATCGTCTCGGGGCTCGCGCCGGAGAGATCCGCCTGGACCTGAATCGTCGGGAAGTCGATGTTGGGCAGGGCGCTGACGGGCAGCAGCCGGAAGCCCGCGATGCCGAACACGACGATTGCGAGCATGACCAGCAGCGTCATGACCGGCCGCCGGACGAAGACCTCCGAAAGGTTCACGAGCGCGGGCCGTCGTCGCGCACGACGACCTTGGCGCCCGGCGTCAGGCGCAGCTGACCGTGTGTGACGACCTTTTCGTCCGCCACGAGCCCTTGCACGATCACCACATGATCGCCGTCGGTGCTGCCAAGCCGTACCGGGCGCAGCTCGACGCTCTGGTCGGTCTTCACGACGAACACGTACTGGCCCTTGGGCCCGGTCTGCACCGCGTGCGCCGGGACCGTGAGCGCGTCCTTCTGCTCGTACAACTTGAGCCGGGCACTGACGAACTGGCCCGGCCAGAGCGCGTCGTCACGGTTGTCGAACTGCCCCTTGAGCTTGATCGTTCCGGTCGCCGGATCGACCGCGTTGTCGATGAACACCAGCGCGCCGCGTGCCGGAGCCTTCGCGTTCTGCGGAACGGCTTCGACCTCCAGCGGTCCGGCGGCGAGGTGCGTGCGCACGCTGGCGAGGACCTGTTCGGGCACCGAGAACACGACGAGGATCGGGTGCACCTGGTTCACGACGACCAGCGGTGCGGCGTCGTTGGCCTTGACCAGGTTGCCTTTCTGGACCTGGATGCGTCCGGCGTAGCCGTCGATCGGTGCGCGGATGGTCGTGTATTCGAGCTGCAGCCGCGCGGTTTCGACCTGTGCCTCGCTCGCGCGCGCCGCCGCCGCCGCGGTTTCGACGCCGGTGCGAAACTGGGCATGCGCTTCCTTGGAGACGAAGCCGCGCTCGAGCAAATCGAGATAGCGTGCCTCCTGCCGCCGCGCCTGGGCGAGTTGGGCTAGATCGCGCTGATGGTTCGCCTGCGCTTGGTGCAGGGCCGCGCTGAACGGCCTTGGGTCGATGACGAAGAGCACGTCACCGGCGCGTACCGGGGCGCCTTCACGGAACCCGACGTCGACGATCTGTCCGTCGACGCGCGCCTTGACCGCCACCGTCGCCGAGGCTTCGGCGCTGCCGACGGATTGCACGCGCACGGCCACCGCCTGCCGGGCAGCGGGCACGATGCGCACGGGCACCGGTCCCTGCGCTCCGCGCCGCGCGCCGCCCGGCTGCGCGGCGCCGCTGCCGCGCTTGCCGGCGGACGCCTCCGCACTCGAGGTCTTCGCTGCAGGTTCGGCAGACGGGTTGCGGGTTGCGGCGAACAGCACGCCCATGACGGCCGACAACAGCCCGGCTGCGAGCAGCAGCCTGGCGGGTCGGGTAAGGCCAGTGGTCGGAGTCGGTCGCGTACAGTGGCGCGCCGCCATGCGGGCGGCGGCGGCGGATTCTATGCCTTTTGC
>LJTQ01000137.1 GCA_001303445.1 Betaproteobacteria bacterium SG8_39
ACCCCAATCAAGTCCGTGCCGCGCGCGGCGGCGTGGATGTTCGCCACCATCGTCTCGTTCCTGCTGATGGGGATCGCGGGGCGCGAGCTCTCGAGCGAGGTGGGCCCCGCACAGACGGTCGCGTTCCGCAACATCATCTGCCTGGTCATCCTCGCCGCGATTCTGACCGTCAAGGGCTGGCGCCTGGCGCGCACCGCCAAGCCCGGCCGGCACCTGCTGCGCAACACGATCCACTTCGCCTCGCAGTTCGGCTGGTTCTACGCCATTGCGCACATCCCGATTGCCGAGGTGTTCGCGATCGAGTTCACCACCCCGATCTGGACCGCGCTGCTCGCGGTGCTGTTTCTCGGCGAGCGCATGAATCCGGCGCGCATCGCCGCGGTGGTGCTCGGTTTCACCGGCGTGCTCGTCATCCTGCGCCCCGGGGCGACGGTGATCGACGCGGCCTCGCTCGCCGCGCTCGCCGCGGCCTTCGGCTACGCGCTGACCTACGCCTACACCAAGAACCTCGTCACCACCGACCGGCCGCTGACGATCCTCCTGTGGATGAACGCGGTGCAGCTGCCGCTCGGGCTGGCGATTACGGGCGCCGGCTGGGTCTGGCCGAGCGCGCCGCTGTGGCCCTGGGTGATGGTGATCGGCATCGTCGGCCTGAGCTCGCACTACTGCCTGTCACGCGCGCTCGCCTACGGTGATGCCACCGTGGTGGTGCCGATCGACTTCGCGCGCCTGCCGCTCGCCGCGGGGGTGGCGTGGATGATGTACGGCGAGACGGTGAACATCTACGTCTTCATCGGCGCGGCGATCATCTTCGCCGGGGTGTGGCTCAATCTGCGGCGCGGCTGACGCCGCGACGCGCAGCCGCTACTCCGAGTAGTCGATGCTGACGCCCTGCTGGAGCAGTTCCTTGCGCCGCGCCGCGCTGTACGCGGAAGGGCTGTCGCGCGTGTAGTAGCCGCCGCTCACGTATCGCAGGCGCTCCTTGAAATGGAAGTGATAGAGGATGCCGTCGCCGCGCGCGATCTCGCGCCCCTCGTTGTAGAGCACGAAGGCCGGGCGATTCGCCAGGCCGAGCGCCTGCGCCCATTGCGCCGGCGTCACCTGTTTCCCGGCGACGTCGATGACCGTCGCGCCGGAACCGGTGTCGAGCCGCACGAAGAGGAACTTCTTCATCTCGGCGACGACGTCGGGGTGATTCAGCGTCTTTGCATGGAAGCGCGCGCAGTCGACGCAGCCGCGGTCCTCGAACAGGATGGCGAGCGGCTTTTGGTAGCCCTTGAAATCGGTGACCTTGGCGAATTGCGGGTGATCGCGCAGCGCGTACACCGCCGGCCGTTCGCGCGCCGCGGCGTAGGCGGCGAACGGCTGCTTGCCGTAGTTCGATGTCTGCACGTATTCCAGCGCGCTGCGCAGGGTCGCCGGGTCGCGGTAGCCGGACAGCTTGAGCACCACGTCGCCGTTCTCACCGAGAAACACGAGGGTCGGTGTGCCGAAGGTCTTCATCTGTCGGGCGAAGGACTGCTCGGTGTAGGTCTTGCCGTCGAACCACTTTACTTCCGAGGCGCCGCGCACGTTGACGCCGATGACGTCGAAGTGCTTTTGCATGAAGGCGCGGTTGTCGCCGCTGACGAAGTTCTCCTCCAGCATGCGCGCGCAGTACGGGCACTCGTCGAGGTGCAGGAAAAGCAGGACGTGCTTGTTCGCCTTGCGCGCCTCCTCGACATCCTCGCGGAAGTCGAAAAAGCTCGGCTTGAACCAGCCGGGCAGTGAATAGACGATACCGCCCTTCAGCTTCCCCGGCGCGGTCTGTGCCGCGGTCGGTCCGGCGAGCACGAGCAGCAGCGCGGCGGCAACGGCGAGGAGGGCTCTCATGGCGCTGCGCAGTCTGCCAGAAACCGCGAAGTTCGGGGGGCTCAGTAGAATGCCCGCCAGAAGGAGGACAGGATGCTGTTTCCCACCACGCTCGTCGGCAGTTATCCCCAGCCTGAATGGCTGATCGACCGCAAGAAGCTCGCCGGGCGCTTTCCGCCCCGGGTGCGCGCGCGCGAGCTGTGGCGCATCCCCGAGGCCTTCCTCGCCGAGGCCCAGGACGACGCGACGCGCCTCGCCATCCGGGCGCAGGAAGATGCCGGGCTGGACATCGTCACCGATGGCGAGATCCGGCGCGAAAGCTACTCCAACCGCTTCGCCACGGCGCTCGAGGGCATCGACATCGACAATCCGGGCACCGCGCTCGACCGCTCGGGCCACCCCAATCCGGTGCCGCGCATCGTCGGCCGCATCCGCCGCAAGCACCCGGTGGAAGTCGACGACCTGAAGTTCCTCAAGCGCCATACCCGCCGGCTGGTGAAGATGACGGTGCCGGGGCCGTTCACCATGAGCCAGCAGGCGCAGAACGCGTTCTACCCGAGCGAAGAGGCGGCGGCGATGGACTACGCCGCGGCGGTGAACGCGGAGATCAAGGATCTGTTCGCCGCCGGCGCCGACATCGTGCAGATCGACGAGCCCTACATGCAGGCGCGACCGGAACGGGCGCGCCAGTACGGCCTCAAGGCGCTCAACGCGGCGCTCGACGGCGTCGAGGGCACGACCGCCGTGCACATCTGCTTCGGCTACGCGGCGATCATCCACGAGCGTCCCACGGGCTACTCGTTCCTGCCCGAGCTCGCGGGCTGCGCCTGCCGGCAGCTGTCGATCGAGACCGCGCAGTCCGGGCTCGACTGTTCCGTGCTGGCCACGCTGCCGGGCAAGAAGATCATGGTCGGCTGCCTCGATCTGAACGACATGACGGTCGAGACGCCGCAGACCGTGGTGGCGCGCATCCGGCGCGCGCTGCCCTACGTCGCCCAGGAGGATGTGATCCTCGCGCCGGACTGCGGCATGAAGTACCTGCCGCGCGACGTGGCCGACGGCAAGCTGCGGGCGATGGTTGAGGCTGCGCGGCTGCTGCGCAGCCAGGCCTGAATCGGCGGACGCGATGCGACACGGCCCCACCGCATGCTGAAAGCCCTGAAGAACCTATTCGAGGGCGCGCAGGTGGACGCCCGTCCGTCTTCGAGCTTCGAGCGCCGCCAGCTGCAGGTCGCCGTCGCGGTGCTGGTGCACGAAGCGCGCCGCGCGGATTACGTCGAGGCCGCGGACGAGCGCGCGCCGGCGGAGCGCGCGCTCGCCGAGCTGTTCGGCCTCGAGCCTGCTGCGGCCGCAGCGCTGCTCGAGGAGGGCCGCGCCAAGGCGCAGCAGCTGACCAGCTTCTATGCGCCGGTGAGCGCCATCAAGCGCGAGTTCTCGCTCGAGGACCGCATTCGGCTGGTCGAGCACCTGTGGCGCGTGTCCTACGCCGACGGCAGGCTCGATTACTACGAAGACCACTACGTACGCAAGATCGCGCATCTGCTCCACGTGCCGAACACGCAGAGCATGCTGGCGCGCAACCGCGCGCGTTCCTAATTTCCGGCGGCGGCCGGCGCTGCGGCGAGTTCGAGCAGCGCCTCGGCCGCCCGGTCGGCGGCGCCGCAGCGCATCTCGGCGTGCAGCGCGCCGCAGGTCGCGCGCAACGCGTCCCCGCGCGCCGCATTCCCGAGCCAGGCCTGCAGTGCCTGCGCCATGGCTTCGGGCCGCATCGCGCCCTGCACGAACTCCGGAAACAGTTCCCGCCCGGCGATGATGTTGGCCATGGCGATGAACGGCGTGCGCACCAGCAGCCGGGCAATGAGGTAGCTCGCCCAGCTCATGCGGTAGGCGACCACCGAGGGACATTTGGCGAGCAGCGCTTCGACGGTGGTGGTGCCGGAGGTGATCAGCGCGGCATCGGCGGCGCACAGCAGCTCGCGCGACGCGCCGGTGTGCAGTTCGAGCGCGAGCTGCGGCGTCCAGCGCGCGCGCTCGGCTTCGATGAACGCCTCGGCGCGCGCGTCAAGCGGCGCACACAGCACGCGCAGCGACGGATCCTGCGCCTGTACCCGCTGCGCGGTCTCGAGGAAGCTGCGCGTGCACAGGCGCAGCTCCTGCATGCGGCTGCCGGGCAGCAACGCGAGCACGCGCGCGTCGTCTGCGATGCCCAGCGCGCTGCGCTGCGCGGCGCGGTCGGGCTCCAGCGGGAACTCGTCGGCCAGCGGATGGCCGACGAACGCGCAGCGCAGATCGAGCCCCGCGTAATACGCCGGCTCGAAGGGAAAGATGCACAACAAGAGGTCGACGGCGCGCGCCACGGTCGTCACGCGGCCCGGGCGCCAGGCCCAGACGGTCGGGCTGACGAGATGGGCCGTGCGGATGCCGGCGGCGCGCAGCCGCGTCTCGACCTCGAGCACGAAATCCGGCACGTCGACGCCGACGAACACGTCCGGCGGATCGTCGAGGAAGCTCTGCACCACGTCGGCGCGCAGCCGCCGCAGCCGCGGGTACTGGCGCAGCACCTCGACGAAGCCGACCACCGAGAGCTGTTCGATGGAAAAGCGTTGCGTGCAGCCCGCGGCGACCATGCGCGGGCCGGCCATGCCGTAAAACTGCGCCTGCGGCACGCGGCGCCGGATCGCCTCGATCAGCCCGGCGGCGAGGCGATCGCCCGAGGGCTCGCCGGCGAGGATGCCGATACGCATCAGCGCGCCCTCAGCGCACCCTCAGCGCACATCAGCGCACGATCCCGCGCTTCGAGGCGCGCAGGAACTCGGCGAAGCGCTGCAGATGCATGCTGGCCGGCGCCAGTGCATCGAGCCGCGCCTGCGCTTCGGCGCGCGTCAGGCCCTTGCGGTACAGCAGCTTGTAGGCCCGCCGCAGCGCGTCGATGTCCTCGGCGCTGAAGCCGCGGCGGCGCAGGCCGACGCGGTTCAGGCCGTGCGGCTGCGCGGTGTTGCCGGCGACGGTGACGAAGGGCGGCACGTCCTTCAGCACCACCGCCGACGGCCCGACGAAGGCGCTCTCGCCGACGCGGCAGAACTGGTGGATGCCGCAAAAGCCGGAGAGGAAGGCATGGTCGCCGACCTCGACGTGCCCGGCGAGCGTCGCGTTGTTGGCGAAGATCGTATGGTTGCCCACCACGCAGTCGTGCGCGACGTGCGCGCCGGTCATGAAGTAGTTGTCGTCGCCGATGCGCGTCAGACCCTGATCCTTCGGCGAGCCGCGGTTGATGCTGCAGTATTCGCGAAACACGTTGCCGTCGCCGATCTCGAGGCGCGTCCCCGGGTCGTCCGCCAGGCCCTTGATCTGCGCCGGCTCGCCGATCGAGCAATAGGGATGAATCTGGTTGTTGCGACCGATGCGTACCGCGCCGGCGATGACCACGTGCGCGCCGACGCGCGTGCCCGCACCCAGCTCGACGCCGGCGCCGATCGTCGTCCAGGGGCCGACCTCGACCCCGGCGGCGAGCCGGGCATCCGGATGCACCCGGCTGTCGGGATCGATCATGCGTGCCGCGCCGGTTTCAGGCCTGGCCCTCATGGGCCGGAAGCGGTTTCAGTTCCGCGGCGAGCCAGGGCTGGCGGCTGCGCGTCCAGATCTGCTTGTCGGGCTTGAGCCAGGAACGGTCGTCGAGCGTGCCAGGCCGTACGCGGATCTTGTCAGGCACCGCCGCCGTCGAATGGAAGATGCGCACCCCGCAGTCGGGGCAGAAGTGCCCCTCGAGCCGGTTGCCGCTGTCGGCGACACGGGTGAAGGATTTCAGCGTGCCCTGCTGCAGCGCGAAGTCTTGCTTGCGCACGATCAGCGACATGGCGAACGCGCTGCCGGTCTGCCGCTGGCAGGCGCTGCAATGGCAGACCACCAGCCCGTCGGGCGCGCCGCTGATGCGGTAGCGCACGTGGCCACACTGGCAGCCGCCTTCCAGAATCCGGGTCACTGGGCTCATGTCGTCTCCACGAAAGTGAGTCGGGCTCGTCGGGCGGCATGTTACGACGCCCGCCGCGACCGACGAAATCCGGTGCAGCGCCGTGGGCCGCACGGGAGGGTTGACGCAGGTCAAGCGCCGGATGCGCGCTCCGGCAGAGGCTATGCGTATCCGTGGCCGACGGGCTGCGACAAGAAACTGCCGTGAAGACCGGGCTCATCACCGAATCCTGGAATGCGCTGGGCGCGGGCCAGCGCGCATTCGTCGAGGCGTTCTACCAGCGCTTTTTCGAGCGCTATCCCGATTACCGGCCGCTGTTCCCCCTCGAGCTGAATCCACGGCACCTCGAAAAGATGGTGCAGACGATCGCGCTGATGGCGGACCAGTCGCAGGACCGCGGCCGCATCGCGCCGCACATGCACACGCTCGGCCAGGCGCACAAGGCCTATGACCTGAGCGCGCGCGATTTCGACAATTTCAAGCGCACCTTCGTCGAGGTGCTCGGCGAGCGGCTCGGCAGGCAGTGGAGCGCGGAGGCGGAGAAGGCCTGGAACGATGCCTTCGACGCCGTGCTCGTGCCGCTGATGCGCGAGGGTCTCGAGCGCCCGCGCTAGAGCAACGAGGCCCTGCCTAGATCAGGCCGTCGAAGAGCTGCACCGGCACCGGCTCGCCGGCCTCGACCCGGCCGCGCGCGTGCTCCAGGACGATGAAGCAGTTCGCCTCCGACATCGAGCGCAGCACGCCCGAGCCCTGCTGGCCGGTGGACTTCACCTTCCAGTGCGTGCCGTCGCGATACAGGATGCCGCGCTGATACTCGGTGCGCCCCGGCACCTTGCGCATGGGGTGCGCGGCCGGAGCCTGCAGCAGCGGCAGCGCGCTGTCGTCGCCGCGCCCGCCGAGCACGAGCAGCGCCTCGCGCACGAAGGCGTAGAAGGTCACCATCACCGCGACCGGGTTGCCGGGCAGGCCGAACAGGAACGCGCTGCCGATGCGGCCGAAGGCCATCGGCCGGCCGGGGCGCATGGCGATCTTCCAGAACAGCACTTCGCCGAGCGTGCCCATCATCTGCTTGACGAAATCGGCCTCGCCGACCGACACCCCGCCCGAGGTCACGATCGCATCGGCGCTCGCCGCAGCGCTGCGAAAGGCCGCCTCCAGCGCGCGCGGATCGTCGCGCACCACGCCCATGTCGACGAGCTCGACGCCGAGGCGCGTCAGCATGCCGTGCAGCGTGTAGCGGTTCGAGTCGTAGACCTGTCCCTCGGCGAGTGGCTGGCCGATCGAGGCGAGCTCGTCGCCGGTGGAGAAGAAGGCGACGCGCAGCTTTCTGCGAACCGCGACCTCCCCGATGCCGAGCGAAGCGATCAGTCCGAGATCCGCCGGCGTCAATGCGCGCCCCGGCCGCAGCACCGGAATGCCGGTCTTCAGGTCCTCGCCCGCCGCGCGCACGTTCTGCCCCGGCTTCTGGCCGCTGGGGACGCTGATCCGCGGGCCGTCCGCCTTGACGATCTCCTGAATGACCACGGTGTCGGCGCCGCGCGGCAGCACCGCGCCGGTCATGATGCGCACGCACTCGCCCGGGCCGACGGTCCCGGCGTAGGCCCTGCCGGCGAGCGCGGTGCCGACCTCGCTCAGCACGGTCTCGGCGTCGTGCTTCAGGTCGGCAGCACGCAGTGCCCAGCCGTCCATCGCCGAGTTGTCGTGCGCCGGCACGTCGATCGCCGGCACGATGGCCTCGGCCAGCACGCGGCCGAGCACGCTGCGCGTCGCGATGCGCTCGATGCCGCCGACCGGCGCGAGGCAGGCGCGGATCGCGGCGCGTGCGGCGTCGACCGGCAGCGCGTCGGGATCGTAGCCGTCCACGCAGCTCGCGACCGCGTTGATCGAGGCGATGCGTGGGTTCATTTTTCCTGGGCTTCGAAGCGCGCGAGCTCCTCGCGCGTATTGATGTTGCTGAAGGCGTCCGGCTGGTCGTCGAAGGATACCTCGACCACGGCGAGGCTCGCGTACCAGGCGTCGATCTTGCGCCCGCCCGATTGCAGGAAGGTCTCGAGGTGCGGCAGCACGCTGCGCCGCACCAGGGAAAACACCGGCTGCGCCTGCGTACCGGTCTTGGCGACCGCGAGGTCGGCGTTGCGCGCGTCGAGCGCGCCGCGCAGCCGCGTGACCAGGTCGCGCGGCAGGAAGGGGGAGTCGCAGGGCACGGTGACCGCGAGCGCGCTGTGCGTCGCCTGCAGCCCGGCGTGCAGACCGGCGAGCGGGCCGGCGAAGCCGCCGACCGCATCGCTCACCACCGGATAGCCGAAGGCGCGGTAGGCGTCCAGGTTCTGGTTG
>LJTQ01000138.1 GCA_001303445.1 Betaproteobacteria bacterium SG8_39
CGTTCCAGTTCGGCGATCACGCGCTCGATGCAGGTCTGCAGCCAGGTGCGCTCGATGCGCAACCCCAGGTCGCTGATCCGCAGATCGAGCAGGTCGCGGTGATCGAGGCGCGCCCAGGAATAGCGTCGGCCCCATTTTCGACGTGCGCGCGGCATGCGAATCAGGCTACCCGATGGCGCGGCGCGCGACAAATGGATTTCCCGCGCGACGGTTTGCCTGGACCGTGGCGGCGGGGTAGATTGCGCCGGACTCGAGATCCCCGTCCGCGCCCGGGAATCCGGTCAGGGCTGCAGTTAAACTGGCTTATCGCTTTGCCGAACGACGACACCGAATTCATCGCGTCAGCCCGCGCCGCCGGACTGCGTTACGTGACGGACGCGTCGCCCGGCATTCGGCGGCGGGGCGCCGGCAAGGGATTCATCTATCTCGACCCGCAGGGGCGCCGCATCTCCGATCGCAAAACGATCGAGCGAATCAAGAAGATCGTCATCCCGCCCGCGTGGAACGATGTCTGGATCTGTCCCAGCCCGCAGGGACACATTCAGGCCACCGGCAGCGATGCGAAGCGAAGGAAGCAGTATCGCTATCACCCGAAGTACCGCGCGGTTCGGGACGAAACCAAGTTCGAGCGTGTCCTCAAGTTCAGCAAGGTGTTTCCCAAGCTGCGCAGGCGCGTCGAACGCGACCTGCGGCGCCCGGGTGTCGATCGACGCAAGATGTTCGCGGTCGTCGTCTATTTACTCGAGACCACGCTCATCCGCGTGGGTAACGAGGAATACGCCCGCGACAACGAATCCTACGGACTGACCACGCTACAGGACCATCATGCCGAAGTTGAGGGTGGCCGGATCACGTTCGCGTTCCCGGGCAAGAGTGGCGTGGACCACGCCATTTCGTTTTCCGATCATCGGTTGGCGCGCATCATCCAGCGCTGTCAGGACTTGCCCGGCGAGCAGCTTTTCAAGTACGAGGATGACGAGGGCGGGCTGCAGTCGATCGATTCCGGCGACATTAACGCCTACCTGGCCGAGATTACGGGCGGCGATTTCACCGCCAAGGATGTGCGTACCTGGGCCGGAACCGTGCTCGCTGCGGCGGCGCTCCGGGATTTCGGCGTGGCCCACTCTAAACGCGAGGCGGAGCGCAACATTCGCCGCGCCCTCGATCAGGTGGCCCGTCATCTCGGCAATACACGAGCCGTCTGCCTGCACTATTACGTGCACCCGATGGTGCTGAAGAAGTATCGGGCGGGCCAAGTGATCAGTGCACCGCTCGCGCAGAAGAAATACCAGCGAAAGAGCCCGCGGGCCGTTCTCCGCAGGGATGAGGCGGCGGTGCTCGATCTGATCCAGTAGTTCCGGTCATTTGCCGATTTGCCGGTGACGGGGAGTAACATCCTCGCTCGGCGAAAAACGTCACAGCCCCGAGGCGCACGAGCGTGTCTGCGCGACGCGGGCGTGCCGAATGAGCACTGCCACGCGAGATTTATGACCTGGGATTACGTCATTGTCGGTGCCGGCTCCGCGGGTTGCGTGCTCGCGAATCGCCTCAGTGCCGACCCGCGCAGCCGCGTCCTGCTGCTCGAGGCCGGCGGCGAAGCGCGCAGCCCGTGGATCACGATTCCCGCGGGCTTTCAGAAGCTGATCGACCACCCGGGCTACAACTGGTGCTTCGAGACCGAGCCTGAGGACGGCACGCACGGCCGGCGCATCCCCATTCCGCGCGGCCGCGTCGTTGGCGGTTCGAGCGCGATCAACGGCATGCTACAGGTGCGCGGCCAGCCGTTCGACTACGACAGCTGGCACAGGAAGGGGAATCGCGGCTGGTCGTGGAGCGAGGTGCTGCCCTATTTCCGGAAGGTCGAGCACTTCGAGCGCGGCGGCGATGCGCTGCGCGGTGGCGACGGCCTGCTCAACATCGCCGACATGCGCGAGCGTCACGCGCTGGTCGACGCCTTCATCGCCGCGGGCGTCGAGTGCGGCTATCCGCGCAACCCGGACTACAACGGCGAACGGCAGGACGGCGTCGGCTACTACCAAGTCACGCAGCGCGACGGCCGGCGCGTGAGCGCTGCGAACGCCTACCTCGATCCGGTGCGCGGACGCCCGAACCTCGAGCTGCGTACCGGCGCGCAGGTGCGGCGCGTGCTCATGGAAGGCCGGCGCGCCGTTGGCGTCGAGTTCGATCGCCAAGGAAAGACGGAAACCGTGCGCGCATCACGCTCGGTCATACTCAGCGCGGGCGCGGTGAAATCGCCGCAGCTCCTCGAGCTCTCCGGCGTCGGTGCGCCCGAGCTCCTGCGCGCGCACGGCGTCGAGGTGCGTCACGCGTTGCCGGGCGTCGGTGAGAACTACCGCGACCACTACGCCGCGCGCATCGCCTGGCGCGTGACGCGTCCCATCACGCTGAACGAGGACACGCGCGGCTGGCGGCTGGTGGGCGAGGTGCTGAAGTATTTTCTCTTCCGCCGCGGCGTGCTCACCTGGACCGCTGGCATCGGCCATGGCTTCGTGCGCAGCCGCCCCGGACTCGAGACGCCGGACTGCCAGCTCTTCTTCGCGCACGGCAGCTTCGACGCCAACACGCGCAAGTTCGAACGCCAGCCCGGCATGACGATCGGGGTCTACCAGTGCCGGCCCGAGAGCCGCGGCAGCATCCACCTCGGCTCGCGCGACCCCTTCGCGCCGCCCAGGATCCGGCCGAACTTTCTCGGCGAGGCACTCGACTGCGAAGTGCTGGTCGGCGGCATGCGCGTCGCACGCGAGATCGGCGAGGCCGCCGCGCTCGCGCCCTACCGCGGCGTCGAGTTCAAGCCCGGCGCCGACTGCACGAGCGACGCAGCGCTCATCGACTACGCGCGGCGCACCGGCAGCACGACCTACCATGTCATGGGCACCTGCGCGATGGGGCCGGCGCACGACCCGATGGCGGTGGTCGACGAGCGGCTCTCAGTGCGGGGGTTGTCGGGACTGCGCGTGGTCGACGCTTCCGTCATGCCGAGCATGCCGTCGGGCAACATCAACGCGGCGGTGATGATGGTGGCCGAGAAGGGCGCCGACATGATCCTCGAGGACGCGGCAGCGGCCTAGCTTCGGGGGCGCAGCCGATGCTGGGTGTCACGGCCAGGACCGTGGCGCCGCAAACGGGATCCCGTCGGGCCCTTTCGAGTCCTCCCGGGGCCAGCTGCTAGCGGCCAGTGGCGGTCATCTGCGTGTTCGTGTCTGCCGGTTCGGCGTCTCCGTCGCGATAACCGCTCTACTTGACGATCTCCCAGAAAATTCCGGCGATCGCGACGAAACCCAGCGTAAAGACAACTGTTCGGACGTACGCGATACCCAGCAGGTAGACCACGGCGTGCGTCAGTCGCAGCCAGAAGAAACACGCGGCCCAAAAGGCGGTCATGGAATTCGCCTTGTCCAGTGCATGCGCGATCAGCACGAGCGCGGCAAAGGGCGCAAATACCTCCACCGCGTTGAGGTAGGTGCGGTCCGCACGCCTTCCCCACGGGGGTAGCGGTCGGGGCGTCGGATCAACATAGTTTTCGGGCTTCGGCAGACCGTTGGTTGACACCTGCGCGATGACGTAGGGAATCCATAGCGCTGCCGTCAGCATCGCAGTAAAGGCCAGATACTTCAGATCGGGTGTCATCGAGTCGCTCTCGCGTTGGGCCCAGCCGCCGAGAGTACTCCTTTCCCGGGCCCGGTCGATCCTCTCAGGCGCCTGCGCCGAACGCGAAGATTGCGCCGAGGCCCGCGGCGAGCGCGACGAGGCGAAGCGTTGCGCCTTCGTCGGCGGGAATCAGCGCGCGGCTGATGAGCCACAGGCCGAGCGCGATCTTGGCGAATGCGGCGAGGGCGCCGAGCGGGGCGCTGCCCGGGTGGATGAGCGCGGGGTTGGCGACGAAGGCCAGCGGCACCAGGTACAGGCCGATGCCGAGCCGCATCGCCCGCAGTGCGACCGGCACCCACGGCGTTTCAATCATGCCGGCGGCGATGAACACCGTGCCGCAGACGGGGGGCGTGATGGTCGAGAGCAGGGCGTACCAGAACACGAACAGGTGCGCGTGCAGCGCCGGCAGGCCGAGTTCCTGCAGCGCCGGCCCCGCGACCGATATGCAGATCACGTACGCGGCCGTGGTGGGCACCTCCATGCCAAGGATCAGGCAGGCGAGCGCGGTGAGCAGCAGCGCGGTCCACAGATCGCCGCCCGAGAAGCCGATGATCACCGAGGTGATCTTCACGCCGAGGCCGGTCAGGTTGAGCACGCCAATGACGATGCCGGCGCAGAGGATGATCGATGCAATGCCGGCGATCTGCCGTGCCGCGTCGATGCAGCCTTGCATGAAGCGCCGCCCGCCCTCGGGCTCAGGTCGCAGCCCCGGGCCGACAAACAGCAGCGCAGCGGCGGCGAGAATCGCAAACGCAGCCGCGTACTGCGCGGTGTATGCGGTGAGAAACAGCACGCCGAGCAGGATGCCGAATGGCACCAGAAAGAACGGCAGCGTCGCGCGTACCTCGGCGCCCGTTGCGCGGTCTTCGCGTCGCATTGCGCCGAGGCCGAGCGCTTGCGCGAAGCGGTCGACGCCGATCCAGGTGCACCAGAAAAACAACAGCGCCGGCAGCAGCGCGGCGAGCATGATGTCGGCGTAACGCAGGCCGAGCAACTCGACCATGACGAATGCGCCGGCGCCCATCAGCGGCGGCATGATCTGCCCGCCGCTCGAAGCCACCGCCTCGACCGCCGCGGCGAGCGCCGGGGGATAGCCCAGGCGGCGCATTGCGGGCAGGGTGATCGCGCCGGTCGAGGCCACGTTCGCGGAGGCCGAGCCTGAGATCGAGCCGAACAGCGCTGAGGCCAGGACCGCGACCTTCGCGGCACCGGCGCGCAGGCCGCCTGCAAGCCAGGTGGCGAGCGCCATGAAACCGGTCCCGCCGCGTCCCGCACCGACGAAGGCGCCGAGCATGACAAACACCGCCACCACGTTGACCGACACGCCGGTGAGCGGACCCCACAGTCCGCCCTCCGCGATGGTCAGCGTGCCGAGCAGGCTCGCTACCGGAATGCCCGGGTGACCGAACTCGCCCGGCAGGTGCTGACCGAACAGGCCGTAGCCGAGCGCGATGACGGCGATCGATGGAAGCGCGAGCTTGATCGCGCGCCGCGCCATGTCGAGCACGACCACGATGAGCGTGGCGGCGACGACGAACTGCAGCGCGCCCTGCAGGGCGCCGTACTGCGCGTCGAGCGCCTCGCGCCGCAGCACGATCCAGGCGCAGGCGACGAGGCCCGCGACGCAGAGCAGCGCCCCGGCCGCGCGCGCGACGCGTCCCCCGCGCGGCTCGTAGAGGAACACCCAGGGCAGGGCGAGCGCCATGTGCACCGGCCGACTGACCAGGTTCGGGATCAGCCCCGAGAAGATCAGCCACAGGTGAAAGGCAACCGCCGCGAGCGCGAGCGGCGGCGCGCTGCGCTGCAGCCACCGGGGGCGGGCCGCCTTGACGTCGCTCATCGCGGCGGCCGTGCCGCGGCCCGGCGCTTACTTGAGCGCGTCCGGAACGTTCACGCCGGCTTCGCTGTAATAGCGCAGCGCGCCGGGATGCAGCTTGCCCGCGAGGGTGTCGAGCATCTCGGGCTTGACGCCGCCCCACCAGGGGTTGGCCTTGGCCATCTCGGCCTTGCGCGTCCAGAAGATCTTGGTCAGCAGGTAGGCGGTCTGCTCGTCCATCCCGGTCGTGGCGTACGCACCGACCGGAAGCGAGGTCGTCACGACGTCCTCGTCCACGCCCGGATAGGTGCCTTTCGGGATCACCAGCCGCGTGCGCTTGGTCGCCTTGACCTGGTCTTCGCTCATCGAGAGCAGCCGCACCGGCAGGCTCGCGGCGGCCTCCAGCACGTTCGGCGCCGGATAGGAGCCTGCCGTGGCGAAGCCGTGCACCTGGCCATTCTTCAGCGCGGGAACCGCAGCGTTGAGCTCGACGTTGGCGAGGTTGACCTTGCCCGCAAGTCCGAAGAGCTTGAAATTGGCCTCGGCCTCGCGTGCGCCAAAGCTGCCCTTGCCGATGATGAAGTCCTTGCCGGCGAGGTCGGCAAAGGCCTTCACGCCGGAATCCGCGCGCACGACGTAGTGCATGGTGAGCGCCGGGATCGGGAACAGCGCGCGGATGTTGTCGAAGGCCGGGTTCTTGGGTGCAAAGGCCTTTTCGCCCGCCATGGCCTGCTTGATGAGCGCCGGCGGCGTGGTGAAGACGTAGGCGCCGCTGCGCCCGGCCGCTTCCTTCACGTTCTGCACCGAGCCCTGGCTTTCCTCGACCGTGACGATCACCCCGCCGCTGGAGCCGGCCTTGACGGCCTCGGCGATCTGCACCGCCATCTGATAGTAGGACGAGGTCGACTTGGCCGACTTGTAGGTGACGCGCGTTTCACCGGCGCTCGGGCCGGCGGCGAGGGCTGCGACCACCGCCGCGGCGGCGAGCGCTGCGCTGCGTAGGGTTTTCATGCGGAGTTCTCCATGAGTGAAGGGGGCGGGGTGCCGTCGCGGCCCGATCAGGCGCGCGTGGCAGGCGCTGGGCGCGAATGCTAGCAAACCGCGTTGCCCGCCCGCCCGGGCACTGTGAAACAGAGTCTTGATCCAGCACAAGTTGCGCCTTTGCAATCGCCCGGGTGCGGGAGTAGAGTGCGCTCAGGCAATTGTTTGGGGACCAAACAAATGAATGCCGGCCAGGACAAGGGCATCGCGCTGCGGCGCAAGGTCCAGATCGAGCTGCAACTGAACGGCGAGCCGACCGAAGTTTCGTTCGCCCCCTACAAGACCCTGCTCGAGGTGCTGCGCGAGGACCTCGGCCTGCCCGGGACCAAGCACGGCTGCGAGCTCGGCGAATGCGGCGCCTGTGCGGTGCTGCTCGACGGCGTGCCGGTGCTGTCCTGCCTGGTGCTGGCGGTCGAATGTGCCGGCCGTTCGATCGAGACGGTGGAGGGCCTGGCGCGCGGACCCGAACTGCATCCGCTGCAGGCGGCGCTCACGGATCTGGGTGGCTCGCAGTGCGGCTACTGCACGCCCGGCATGCTGATGACCGCCAAGGCGCTGCTCGACCGGGAGCCGAACCCGTCGCGCGAGCGCATCCGCGAAGCCATCGCCGGCAACATCTGTCGCTGCACCGGCTACCAGCAGATCGTGGACGCCATCGAGAGCGCGGCGCGCGAGCTGCGTGCCGCCGACGAGGCTTCGGCATGAGCGGCGAAAAGAGGCGTTTCGACGTCGTCGGCAAGCGGCGGCGCCGCGTCGATGGGCGCAGCAAAGTGGTTGGCCAGCTGCGCTTCGCCGACGACCTGGTGTTGCCGCGCATGCTGTACGCGAAGCTGCTGCGCTCGCCGCATCCGCATGCCGTGGTCGAATCGGTCGACATCTCGCGCGCCGAGCGCAGCCCGGGCGTGCACCTGGTGCTTACCGGCGAGGCCTTTCCGGTGCCCTACGGCATCATGCCGGTCTCGCAGGACGAGCATCCGCTGGCACGCGAGCGTGTGCGCTACGTCGGTGACCCGGTGGCGGCGGTGATCGCGAAGGACGAGCAGACCGCGACCGAGGCGCTCGAGCTGATCGAGGTGAAGTACCGGCCGCTGCCGACCATCGCCTCGCCCGAAGAGGCGCTCGACAATCCCGAGCCGCGCATTCACGACTACGGCGAGCAGGGCAATATCCATCGCAACCAAGCCTACGAGTTTGGCGACGTCGAGGCGGCGTTGGCGGGCTCGGACCAGGTTTTCGAGGACCTCTTCTTCTACGAAGGCAACACCCACCTGCCGATGGAACAGCAGGCCTCGCTCGCCTCGGTGGACGGCGACGGCAAGCTGCTGCTGTCCTCGAGCACGCAGAATCCGCACTACCTGCACCGGCAGCTCGCGCGGGTGCTGCAGATGCCGGCCTCGCAGATCCGGGTGATTGCGACGCCGAATGGCGGCGGCTTCGGCGGCAAGTGCGACCCGGGCAATCACGAGTTCGTGGTGTGCAAGGCGGCGCTGGTGCTGGGCCGACCGGTGAAGATCTGCCTGACCCGCGAGGAGGTGTTCTACCAGCATCGCGGCCGCCACCCGGTGCTGATGAAGTTCCGCACCGGCG
>LJTQ01000139.1 GCA_001303445.1 Betaproteobacteria bacterium SG8_39
CGCCGCAGCTCGCCGTAGGACACGCAGAAGCCGCGCATGCGGATGTCCTCGATCGACTTGTCGATCTGCGCACGATACTTGCGGTGCAGCTCGGGATCCTTGACCTTCAACTGGTTGAGAATCGCCTCGCGCTCGGGCGGCGTGCAGGCCGCGAGGAACGCACGTCCGATGCAGGCCTGGGCGATCGGCACCGAGGTGCCGATGTCGGGCAGGGTAATGACCGCATTGCCGTTGCGGCTGGTCTCGACGTAGACCATGTTGAGGCGGTCGCGAATGCCCATCGACACCGAGCCCTTGCAGTGATCAGCGAGCTCCTTCATGTGCGGGCGCGCCGCCTGGCGCAGGTTCATCGAGGCGAGCAGGGGATAGCCGATCGACAGCACGGCCGATCCCAGCTGGTACTTGCCCATGCGCATGTTGTGGCGCAAGTAGCCGAGCTTGGTCAACGTGTAGGTCAGGCGCGAGACCGTCGGCTTGGGCAGCCCGGTGCGCACGGAAATTTCCTTGTTGCCGAGCATCGGCTCGACGGGGGTGAAGCAGCGCAGTACCTCGAGGCCGCGCGCGAGCGTGGTGGCAAATTGGCGGTCGCCTTCGTGCTCGTAGCTGAAGTTGCCGGCCGGAACGGAAAGCGGGGCTGCGGACTCAGATGCGCCCATAGGGGTCTCCTCGGTATCCTCAGTAGCGTCGGTTTTCCCCGGCTCTGGGAGGTTTTGTTGTCGCCGGGAGGGAACATAGCGAACCAATGCGATCCAGTTCGCGTTTCGATATTCGGTTCAGCGGGTTTTATTGTCAATTTAATCATACGAAATTTCGCATTGCGGAACGACAGGCCCTTTTTCCCCCCTGTTCGCCGCATGGTGAAACGCAGGGCATGTCCCGATCCGGGTGGCGCGCGCATGGATTACCCTTTGCGCCCTTTCCCCTGCGCCGGAGATCCGCGATGCCGTCCACCCTATTCGATCTGAGCGGGCAGGTCGCGCTCGTCACCGGCTCGACCAAGGGGATCGGCAAATCGATCGCCCAGGAACTGGCGCGCGCCGGCGCCAAGGTGGTGATCTCGAGCCGCAAGGCCGAGGCCTGCGAGGCGGTGCGCGCCGAGTTCGAACGTGAGGGCCTCACTGCGATCGCCAAGCCGTGCAACGTCTCGCGCAAGGACGAGGTGCAGGCACTGGTGGAGCACAGCCTGTCGACCTGGGGAAAGATCGACATCCTGGTGTGCAACGCGGCGGTCAATCCGTACTACGGACCGCTCGCCAAACTGCCCGACGAGACCTTCAGCAAGGTGATGGCTGCGAACCTGCAGTCGAGCATCTGGCTGAGCGCATTGGTAGCGCCCGGCATGGCCGAGCGCGGCGGCGGTTGCATCATCCTGGTCGGGTCGATCGGCGGCATTCTCGGCACCGGTACGCTGGGAATCTACGGCATGTCGAAAGCGGCCGACCATGCGCTGGCGCGCAACCTCGCGGTCGAGTGGGGCCCGAAGAACGTACGCGTCAACGCGATTGCGCCAGGCCTGATCAAGACCGATTTCGCGCGCGCTCTCTGGGAAGACGAGAAGCTTCGGACGTCGCGCGAGGCAACGACGCCGCTGCGGCGTATCGGCGCACCCGAGGAGATCGGCGGCATCGCGGTGTTCCTCGCCTCGAAGGCGGGCTCGTTCATCACCGGCCAGACGATCGTCGCCGACGGCGGGGTAACAATCGTATGAACTCGGCTTGCGCGACCTTGGGGTCAGACCCCGAAATCGACGACATCGACGGGTGAATAGATGACAACGCAATCGGGGTCTGACCCCGTAATCCGCGCCTACCGCGTGCACGACAACGGCCGCTTTGGCGAAGGCCGGCTCGAGACCATGACCCGCGCCGAGTTCGACCACGGCAACGTGGTGGTGCGCGTTGCCTACGCCTCGGTGAATTACAAGGACGCGCTCACGGCGCGCGGGCGCGCCAAGATCGCGCGCAAGTTCCCGCTCGTCGCGGGCATTGATCTGAGCGGCACGGTCGAGGAATCGACGGATGCGCGCTTCAAGCCGGGCGACGAAGTGCTGACGCACAGCTTCGGTCTCGCAGTCGACCATGACGGCGGCTACGCCGAGTTTGGCCGCTTTCCGGCCGACTGGCTGATTCCATTGCCCCAGGGCCTGAGCCTGTTCGACGCGGCCGCACTCGGTGTCGCGGGGCACACCGCAGGACTCGCCATCGACCTGCTGCAGTTGAACGGCCTGAAGCGCGACAGCGGCAAGGTGCTGGTCAACGGCGCTACCGGCGGCGTGGCGAGCATCGCGATCGATATCCTGTCCCGTCTCGGTTATCACGTGGCGGCGCTGACCGGCAAGAGCGAGGAGGCGGGCTACCTGACCGCGCTCGGCGCGACGGAGGTGCTCGACCGCAATGCCATGGAATTCGGTACCCGGCCGCTCGAAACCATGCTGTGGGCGGGTGCGCTCGATTCGGTCGGCGGCGAGCAGCTCGCCTGGATCGCGCGCACCATGCAGAAGGACGGCGTGATCGCCTCGTTCGGCAACGCGGGTGGCGTCGAGTTCAAGGGCAGCGTGCTGCCGTTCATCCTGCGCGGTGTGCGCCTGCTGGGGGTGAACGTCGACAACCCGCTCGAGCGCAAGAAGGCCATCTGGCAGCGGCTGGCAACCGACCTGCGGCCGCGGCATCTCGACCGGATCGCACGCCGGATCGCGTTTGAAACACTGCCGCAGGCGTTCGACGATCTCCTTGCGGCGCGGGTGTGCGGACGCATGGTGGTCGATTTCTCGCTGCGCTAGACTTTTCGTTTGCGCCGCCCGATCGGCGCCTCTGGAGGCATCCCGATGGATCTCAGCTACTCGCCCGAGGAACTGGCCTTTCGCGACGAAGTGCGCGGCTGGCTTAAGGACAACCTGCCCGAGGATCTGCGCCGCAAGGTCGCGGAATACGAGGAGCTCAGCCGCGATGACCTCTTGCGCTGGCATCGCATCCTCGCCAAGAAGGGCTGGGTCGCGCCGTCGTGGCCGAAGGAATGGGGCGGCAACGGATGGAACGTGGTGCAGCGCTATCTCTTCGAGGAAGAGTGCGGTTATGCCGGCACGCCGCCGCTGATTCCTTTCGGACTGTCGATGTGCGCGCCGGTGCTGCTCAAGTTCGGCTCCGAAGAACAGAAGAAGCGCTTCCTGCCGCGCATCTACAACGGCGACGATTTCTGGTGCCAGGGCTACTCGGAGCCGGGTTCGGGCTCGGACCTGGCCTCGCTGAAGACCAAGGCGGTGCGCCAGGGCGATCACTACCTGGTGAACGGGCAGAAGACCTGGACCACGCTCGCGCATTACGCGGACTGGATTTTCTGCCTGGTGCGCACCGATTCGGAAAGCGCAAAGCGCCAGGAAGGCATCTCGTTCCTGCTGTTCGACATGAAGACGCCGGGCATCACGGTGCGGCCGCTGGTCCTGCTCGACGGCGGGCACGAGGTGAACGAGGTGTTCTTCGACGACGTCAAGGTGCCGGTCGAGAACCTCGTCTACGAGGAAGGCAAGGGCTGGACGGTTGCCAAGTATCTGCTCGGCCATGAGCGCATGAACACCGGACGCATCGGCGGCTCGAAGCGCGAGCTCGCCAAATTGAAGGAATTCGCGGCTGCGCAGAGCAAGAACGGCCGGCCGCTGATCGAGGATGCGCGTTTTCGCGACAGGCTTTCGCGCGTCGAAGTCGAGCTGATGGCGCTCGAGATCACCAACCTGCGCTTCCTCGACCAGATGCGCCGCTCTGGCAACCCGCCGGGCGCCGATGTCTCGATGCTCAAGATCAAGGGCACCGAGATTCAGCAGTCGCTCTCGGAGCTGATGCTGCAGGCCGTCGGGCCGCTCGCGCAGCCGTTCCGGCCGGTCGATGCGCCGGTCGCGGCGCGCGACGATTTCGACCCCTTCGTTGCCTCGCTCGCGCCGCGCTACGGCAACATGCGCAAGACGACGATCTACGCCGGGTCGAACGAGATCCAGCGCAACATCATCTCCAAAATGACTCTGGGTTTGTAGCCATGGATTTCGAATACAGCGAAGAGCAGCAGCTGCTCGCCGACTCGGTGCAGCGCTTCATCCAGAAGGACTACGATTTCGAGGCGCGCAAGAAGATCGTCGCCTCCGAGACCGGGTCTAGCGAGAACGCCTGGCGCACGTTCGCCGAAATGGGACTGCTCGGCCTGCCGATCCCGCAGGACCATGGCGGCTTCGGTGGCGGTGCGCTCGACCTGATGGCGGTGATGGAAGCCTTCGGCGAAGGGCTGGTCGTCGAGCCCTATCTCGCGACGGTCGGACTGGGCGCGCAGTTCATCGCGCGCGCCGGCAGCAAGGCGCAGCGCAAGACGATCCTGCCGGCGGTGGCCGAAGGTCGCATGAAGCTGGCGTTCGCGCACACCGAATCCAAGGCGCGCTACAACCTCGCGCAGGTCGAAACCACGGTGACGCCGAACGAGGGCGGCTGGCTGCTCTCGGGCGAGAAGCGCGTCGTGCTGGGCGCGCCGCTCGCCGACAAGCTGGTCGTCTCGGCGGCCACCAGCAAGCGCGGCTTCAGCCTGTTTCTGGTCGACCGCGGCGCACCGGGCGTCGAGGTCAAGGCGTACCGCACCTTCGACGAGATGCGCGCGGGCGACGTCGCGCTGGAGAATGTCCAGGTCGACAAGAAGGCGCTGGTCGGAAAGAAAAACGCCGGGCTGGCGCTGGTCGACGAAGTGGTCGACTTCGCCACCGCGCTGGTCTGCGCCGAAGCGGTCGGCGTGATCAAGTCCGCCAACGAGTCGACCCTGGAGTATCTCAAGACGCGCAAGCAGTTCGGCGTGACCATCGGCACCTTCCAGGCACTGCAGCACCGCATGGTCGACATGTTCATCACCGGCGAGCAGGCGCGCTCGATGGCCTGCCTGGCGGCGAGCAAGGCCGACGTGGCGGCCGATGCCGACGACCGCCGCCGCGCGATCTCGGCAGCGAAGATCAAGATCGCGGATGCCTGCCGGCATGTCAGCCAGGAGTCGATCCAGCTGCACGGGGGCATGGGCATGACCGAGGAAATGAAGGTGTCGCACGCGTTCCGTCGGCTGACGATGATCGCGCAGCAGTTCGGCGATGCCGACCACCATCTCGAGCGCTTTGCGGCGCTCGCCTGAGGAGCGGATATGGCGAACAACAAGGCCTGGGCGCTTGCGGCCCACCTCAGCGGCCTGCCGACGGCGGACAACTTCCGTCTGGTCGAATCGCCCGCGCCCGTGCCGGGCGACGGCGAGGTGCTGGTGAAGAATCTGTGGCTGTCGCTCGACCCGTACATGCTCGGGCGCATGACGCAGCAGAAAAGCTACGCCAAGGGCGTCGAAATCGGCGAGGTGATGACCGGCGAGACGATCGGCGAGGTGGTCGAGTCGAAGCATCCCGGTTTTGCGCCGGGCGAGAAGGTGGCGGCGCCCGCAGGCTGGCAGCTGTACGCCGCGGTGAGGGGTGAGTTGCTGACCAAGCTCGACCCATCCGCACGCGCGCCGCTGTCGTATTACCTCGGCTGCCTCGGCATGCCGGGGCGCACCGCCTATTTCGGATTGAACGAGGTCGGCAAACCGAAGGCCGGTGAAACGCTGGTGGTCTCCGCGGCGTCGGGCGCAGTGGGCAGCGTCGTCGGTCAGCTCGGCAAAGTCGCCGGCTGCCGCGTCGTGGGTATCGCCGGGGGCAAGGAAAAGTGCGACTACGTGACCGGCGAGCTCGGCTTCGACGTCTGCGTCGATTACAAGGCGGGCAACCTGTACCGCGACCTGAAGGAAGCCTGCCCGAAAGGCATCGACATCTACTTCGACAACGTGGGCGGCGAGACGCTCGACATCGTGCTCAGGCTGGTCAACCTCTTCTCGCGCATCATCGTCTGCGGGCGCATCTCGGGCTACCACGCGACCGAGCCCTACGGCGTCAAGAACCTGGGGACCTTGATTCCGAACCGCGTGCGCATGCAGGGTATTCTGGTGTTCGACTGGGTGGACCGCTATGCCGAGGCAAACAAGGCGCTCGCGGGCTACGTCGCGCAGGGCAAGCTGAAGACCCGGGAATCGATCGTCGAAGGCATCGAGCGCGCCCCCCAGGGGTTCATTGATCTGGTCAAGGGCCGGAACTTCGGCAAGCAGCTCGTCAAGCTCGTCTGACCGGCGCGGTTTCGCGTTGCGCGTGGCGTGGCGCGCGGGTGGATGCGACACTACCGGCCCTTGCCCTCCCGGAGACCGCGCATGATCGAGCTTTACACCTGGCCGACGCCCAACGGCCACAAGGTCCACATCATGCTGGAAGAAACGGGTCTGCCCTACCGGGTGCACCCGATCGACATCGGCGCGGGCGACCAATTCAAGCCCGAGTTCCTCAAGATCTCGCCAAACAACAAGATGCCGGCGATGATCGATCCCGACGGGCCGGGCGGAAAGCCCTTCGCGCTCGCCGAGTCGGGCGCGATGCTGTTCTATCTGGCTTCGAAGACCGGGCGCTTTCTGCCCGAAGACCTGCGCGAGCGCTGGCAGGTGATGCAGTGGGTCATGTTCCAGATGGGCCACGTCGGCCCGATGCTCGGGCAGGCGCACCACTTCCTCGGCTACGCGCAGGAGAAGATCCCCTACGCGATGAACCGCTACAAAAACGAGGCGAACCGCCTTTACGGTGTGATGGAGCGGCGGCTCGCAGAGTCGAAGTTCATGGCCTGTGGCGCCTACACCATCGCCGACATGGCGGTCATGCCCTGGCTGCGGTTTCCCGAGCGCCAGGGCGTCGAGATCGACGATTATCCGAACGTGAAGCGCTGGCGCGACGGCATCGCCGCTCGTCCGGCCGTGCAGCGCGCGCTGCAGGTGCTCGCCGACCGGCGCCGCACCGGGCCGCAGACCGACAAGGAGCGCGAGAACCTGTTTGGCTCGACGCAGTTTCAGCGGAGGCCGGCATGACGGCATTGAAAGGCAAGGTTGCCTGGATCACGGGCGGCGGCTCGGGCATCGGACTCGCGGGCGCGGTGTCGCTCGCGCGCGAAGGCGCGCATGTGGTGATTTCGGGGCGGTCCAAGCAGTCGCTCGACAGCGGCTTGGCGGAGGTCAAGAAGGCCGGCTCCGCCGAAGCACTGCTGCTCGACGTTGCAGACCGCGATGCCGTGATACGCGCCGCGGCCGACATCGAGAAGCGCCACCGACGGATCGACATCCTCGTCGCCAGTGCGGGCACCAACATCAGCGGCGCCAAGCGCAACCTCGCGACCATGTCGCTCGATGGCTGGGACGACGTCGTGCGCATCAACCTGAACGGCCTGTTCTACTGCTGCTACGCGGTCATCCCGGGGATGCGCGAACGCAAGGACGGCGTGATCATCAACATCTCCTCCTGGGCGGGACGCTACGCGAGCGTGCTCACCGGGCCGGCCTACAACGCCACCAAGCGCGCCGTGGTCGCGATAACCGAGTCGATCAACATGGAGGAGTGCATCAACGGCATCCGCGCGACCTCGATTCTTCCGGGCGAAGTCGCGACACCGATCATGGCGAAGCGTCCCGTGCCGCCCTCGCCCGAGCGCATGGCCGAGATGGTGCAGGCCGAGGATCTGGGCGAAACCATCCTCTATCTCGCCAAGATGCCGAAGCGCACCTGCGTCAACGAACTGATCATCAGTCCGACGCTGAACCGTTTCTACACGGGCGGACTCGAAGCGCCCAAGGGTTGAGCGCCCCGGCGACGGAATCGGAGCCGGCGCCGAGCGCCGGCTGGCTGGCGGCGCGGGTCGGCGGCCCGTTCATCGCCGGCTACTTCGTTTCGTATTCGTACCGCGCGGTCAACGCGGTTCTCGCGCCGACCCTCGCCCAGGAGTTCGCGCTCACCGCCGGCATGCTCGGCCTGCTCTCGAGCGTGTACTTCCTTGCGTTCATGTTCCTGCAGTTGCCGGGCGGGGTGCTGCTCGATCGCTTCGGTCCGCGCCGTGTCAACGCGACGCTGCTGCTCGTCGCGGCCGCGGGCGGTCTGTGGTTTGCGACGGCGGGTTCGGCGCTCGAGGCGGTCGCGGCACGCGCCCTCATCGGCGCCGGGGTCGCGGTCTGCCTGATGTCGAGCTTT
>LJTQ01000140.1 GCA_001303445.1 Betaproteobacteria bacterium SG8_39
CCTGCTCGGGGGCGCGATCTTTGTCGTGCTGGTCGTCGCGATCGAGGGGCGGCGCGCGCTGCGCTTCGGCGATCGCATCGTCCCGGCGATCGTGCTCGGGCTGGTCGGCATCACGGGCTTCAACTCGTTCGTCTGGGTCGGCCTGACCTACGCGCGACCCGAGCACGCGGCGATCATCATGGCGATCCAGACCCCGCTTACCGCGTTGCTGGTCTGGGTGCTGCGCGGCCAGCGCCCGGCGAACTTCACCGTCGCCTGCATCGCGGTGGCGATCGCCGGCGTGCTGATCGTCGTCACGCGTGGCGATCCGCTGGGCGCGATCGCCAGCCTCGGCAAGGGCGACGAGCTGTTCGGTGACATCCTGGTCTTCTGTGGTGCGCTGTGCTGGGTGGCCTACACCATGGGCAGCGGCACCTTCCCCGGTTGGTCTGCGCTGCGCTTCACCGCACTCACCATCATCCCGGGCGGTGTCGGTCTGCTCGCGGTGAATGCCGCGGCGCTCGGTGCCGGCGTTGCGCTGATGCCGAGCCCCGCCGCGGTGGCGTCGATCGCACCGCAGATCGTCTACTTCGCCGTTGGCACTGTGGTGCTCGGCGTGCTTGGTTTCAACGCCAGCGTGAAGCATCTCGGCCCACTCAACGTCATGCTGATGCTCAACGTCATCCCGGTGTCGGTGTTCGCCATCGAGGCCGCGCTCGGCCGGGCTTTCGCGCCGATCGAGTTGTTCGGCGCGGCGATGGTGATCGGCGCATTGGTCGCGAATAACCTCTACCTGCGCAGACGTTGATCGCTGCGACGCCGGGGTCAGACCCTTGTGGATAAGTCGAAAAGGGGTCTGACGCCGGACTTATCCACAAGGGTCTGACGCCTTTAACGCGGCAGCAGAACCAGCTTCTTCACCTCGCCCGCCTCGATCATCGCGCGATCGGTGCGCATCGGGATGTACTCGGTTTTCGCCCAGGCTTCGCTGAACGCGGCGTAATGCGGCGAGAGCGGATTGCCCGACTGGCCGCCGGAGTGGATGAAGAGCGATTTGTCGAGATCGCTCAGATCGTAGATCGCACGCAGGCTTGCCGAATGACGGTTGGTGAAGGGCTCGGCGTCATCGAAGAAATCACTGCGTCCGACGTTCACCGTGTAGGCGTCGCCCGCACTCGGCACGGCGATGTCGAAAAGCGGGGCGAGCCACTTCTGTCGACCGAGCGGGCGATGCTCGTGGCGTGCGGTGTGCGCGGCACCCCAGCGCCACTGGGCCAGGTCGTCGCCGAAGCGGTTGCGCAGGTCGGCGAGCGCCGCCTCGAGCGAAAGCGCAAGCACCTCGGCGCAGGTCTCGCGCGCGGGCGTGTTGACGTCGTCACACCAGCGCGACTGGCCGTCACGGTCGGCGAGCACATTGGCGACGAACTGGGCGCGCGGGCGCCAATTGAGTCGGAACGCGTCGCCCAGCTCGTCGGCGTAGATCGCACGCGTCAGCTCGCGCCACCAGGCGACCACGATGAGCGGCTCAGGCAGATTCTTGGCCATGGTGCCGTCCCAGGCAGAGAGGCGCGCGAGCGCGCGGCGCGCCGCTTCGCTGCGCGGACGCGTCGCCCTGAAGTGCGGCAGCAACTCGCGCACGGCGAGCGAGGCCGAGTCCGCCTGCATGCGCGCGAAGCTCGACGACGAGTGCTTCGGCTCGGCCTCGAGCAGGGCCTCGATTCGCTCGGCGCGATAGGGCGGCTGCCATTCGGCGGTGATGTAATGCGGATAGTCGGGCGGCACGATCTTGTGGTTCGCGGTGACGATGGTTCCCTTGCGTGGGTTGAGCACGCGCGGCAGCGCGCCGAAGGGCAGGTAGCCGTCCCAGTCGTACTTCGCCAGCCAGCCGGGGGCCGGCGCGAGGCCCCTGAGGTCGTTGTCCGGCTTGCGCACCGGGACGCGTCCGGCCGCGACGAAGCCGATGTTGCCGTCGACGTCGGCGTAGACGATGTTCTGCTGCGGGGCGTGAAGGTCCTCGGCCGCGGTGAGGAACTCGCGCCAGTTACCGGCGCGCGCGATCTTCAGCGCGCTCTGCATCGTGCGGTCGTCCTTTGCGAGCGCGGTCCAGGAAAAGGCGAGCACGTGGCCGCGCGGCGTCACCGCACCGGCGCTTTGCGACACCTCGGAAAGCACCGGACCGTGACGCGTGCGGCGTACCGTCAACTGCACGTCCTCCGCGCCGCGCACGCGGATGGTTTCGCGCAGCGTCTCGAAGGTGCGTGGCCCGTCCGGCGCGAGGTACTTGCCGTCGCCTTCGAGCTTTTCGATGTAGAGGTCCTGCACGTCGGGCCCGGTGTTGGTGAAGCCCCAGGCGATACGCTGGTTGCGCCCGAGCACGATCGCCGGCACGCCCGGAAGCGTGGCGCCGATCGCATTCAGCCCGGGTGCTACGAGGTGCGCGAAGTACCACACCGGGGGCGCGGTGAGGCCCAGGTGCGGATCATTGGCGAGCAGCGGCTTGCCCGACGCGGTGTGCTCGCCACTCACCACCCAGTTATTCGAGCCGGCGGCCTCGATGAGGTAGCTCGAGGTCTGCGTGGCGATGTTTTCCGCGCTCTGCGCGAGTCGTACGGTGTCGACCCCGAGCGCGCGGTAGAGCTCCTTCAGGTCCTGGATCTGCGGCGGTGCTTCGCCCGGATAGGGCGGCAGGAACTCGTTGATGCGCGCCAGCGAGAAGTTTTTCGCCAGCCGCATGCGCAGCACCTCGTTCTTCCAGTTGCCGCCGAGATCCCAGGCCATCATCTTGGTCCAGGCGACCGAGTCGACCGGCATCCAGGGCTGCGGCTCGACGCGCAGCAGCCAGAATTCGGGCGGCAGCACCGGGTTGGTCGCGAGAAAGGCGTTCACGCCCGCCGCATAGGCGTCGAGCGTGTCGCGCGTCTTGCCATCGAGCGCCTCCAGGCTCGCCTGCGCCGCGCGCCGCACGCCGAGGGTGCGCAGAAACTTGTCCGTGTCGAGCGCCCCCGGGCCGAGCACCTCAGCGAGCCGCCCGGCGCCGATACGACGGTTCATTTCCATCTGCCAGAGGCGATCCTGCGCGTGCACGAATCCGAGGCCGAACATGGCGTCGTCGACCGAGGCGGCGTAAATGTGCGGAATGCGCCAGGCGTCGCGCAGCACCGTGATCTCGGCCTTCAGTCCGGGCAGGCGCAGCGTGCCCTCGACCTGCGGCAGCGAACGGTGCAGGTAGGCGTAGCCACCGCCCGCCACGACCACGGCGAGCAGCACCAGCGCGGCGAGGGTCTTCAGCACGAATCGCATGCGCGGAGGATACCGTTTCAGCCTGTCGGTCGGAAATGCGGCGCCGCCGCAAATCTGCTATAAGCAGCTAGTTACATCAGGTTTTTGGAGGGCTTTGAGTGCTCTACAGCCTGTACGAAGCGCAGCATGCAGCGCTTGCGCCGCTGCGTTTGATGGCCGAGGTGTCGCGCGGCTGGTTCGGGCATCCGTTCAGCCCGCTCGCACACCTGCCGGGCTCGAACCGCGTCACCGCGGGTAGCGATCTGTTCCTGCGCGTCACGCAGCGCTACGAGAAACCTGCCTGGGGAATCGAAGACGTGATCATCGACGGCGCGTCGGTGCCGGTGTCGATCGAGGTCGCCCAGGAAATGCCCTTCTGCCGCCTGATCCACTTCCGCCGCGAGCTGCCGACCTGGCGTAACGACCCGCGCGTGCTGGTCGTCGCGCCGCTCTCGGGACACCACGCCACGCTGCTGCGCGATACCGTGCGCACCCTGCTGCCCGACCATGAGGTCTGGGTCACCGACTGGATCGACGCGCGCATGGTGCCGCTCGCCGAGGGCGTGTTCCACCTCGACGACTACGTCGACTACGTGCGCAGCTTCATCCGGCTGCTCTCGCCCGAGCTGAACGTCATCTCGGTCTGCCAGCCGACCGTGCCGGTGCTCGCGGCGATCTCGCTGATGGCCGACGCCGGCGAGACGTTCGCGCCCAAGACCATGGTGATGATGGGCGGCCCGATCGACGCGCGGCGCGGCGTGACGGTGGTCAACAACCTCGCCACCAAGAAACCGCATTCGTGGTTCGAGCAGAACCTGATCAGCCGCGTGCCGGCGAAGTACCCCGGCTACATGCGCCGCGTCTACCCGGGCTTCATGCAGCACCTCGGTTTCGTCGCGATGAACCCGGATCGGCATCTGAACGCGCACTATGACTACTTCAACCACCTGCTCGAGGGCGACGACGATTCCGCGGAGTCGCACCGCCGCTTCTACGACGAGTACAACGCCGTGCTCGACCTGCCGGCCGAGTACTACCTCGACACCGTGAAGACCGTGTTTCAGGACTTCGCGCTGCCCAAGGGGCAAATGGTGGTGCGCGACACGCTCGTGCGTCCCGAGGCGATCACCCAGACCGCGCTGCTCACCATCGAGGGCGCGCTCGACGATATCTCCGGCTACGGTCAGACCGAAGCCGCGCATCAGCTGTGCAAGAGCATCGCAATGGAGCACCGCGAGCACTACCGCGTACCGCGTGTCGGTCACTACGGCATCTTCAGCGGGCGTCGCTGGCGCGAGCTGATCTATCCCCGCGTGCGAGAGTTCATCCGCAAGGCGCGTTGACGCACGGCGGGGTGAACAGCGGGGTCACACCCCCGTGGATTCCCGGTGCCACGTAAGCCACTGGCGCACGTTTCCTGAAGGTTGGTCATGCGCGATTTGAGTGCATCAATCGCATGCGCTTGGCATCTTATTTATCGCGTTGTCTGATATCTGTTTCGCCTCGTGGGTTCATCCTTTCGGCCAGCTTGAAAGTTGGCATGGGTGCGGTAGATTCCGTGGCGAGGGGGAAGTCACGATGCCACAAGCTAACGCGGCGGTGCTGTCGGCGCCGAATGCGCGCGGGTCTGCAATTGAGGCTGGAGAATTCGTCTGGCTGATCGACCATCTGTGCAAGCGCCATTACCTGCCGTTCGATGGCGCAGCGCTGCTGCGACAGTTTCCGCCGCCGCACGATCGCGAGAAGCTGTTCGAGGCGCTGCGTGTATTCGGTTTTCGATTCGCACTCGCCTCGTACGCGGGCAAGAAAATCGGCGAGCTGCCGGTTCCGCTCATCGCTTTCCTGCGTCCAGCCGCCACGCGAAGCATCGCCGGTTCGATTTCGACGCCGTGCCTGATCCTGAAGCAGCACGACCAGAGGATCGTCTACCAAGAGGCGGGCAACGAAGCGCCGCAAACGCGACTGCTGCGCCATTTCGAGAAGTTCTTTGAACCCGAGGTCGTCCTCGTGGCACACCGGGGCGCGACCGAGGCGGCTTGACGGGGGGCGAGGCGAGTCGTACTCGCGGGCGAGCGCCTCGTTCGGCAATCTGTTGAAGGCTTAGGAGCGAATCGCCCGCGTCAGCTTATCCACGGGCATTTTCTCCCTCCGGATAAGAAGCCAGAGACCGAGCAGGAAAAACGCCGCGAACCACGCGAGGGCCCACTCGGCGATCGACAGGCTGAGAAAGGTCCACTGCACTTCGGCGCATTGTCCCGATCCGGCGAAGAGTTTTTCCAGCGTGCGCGCGAGCGGCAGGTTCTCGAGCATGAAGGCGAGGTCGGGCCCGCAGGCGGGCACTTTGTCGGCCGGCAGGTGCTGCAGCCACACCTGGCGCGACGCGGTGGCGAAGCCGCCGGCGGCGAACAGCATGGCGACGAATCCGTAGATGCGCCGGCCCCAGCCGAGCGGCCCGTGAATCGCGCACAGCATGAAGACGACGATCAGCAGGTAGAAGAAGGCGCGCTGCACGAGGCACAGCGGGCAGGGCTCCAGGCCCTTCACGTGCTGCAGGAAGTAGCCGAAACCGAGCAGGCCCGCACCCGCGAGCGCTGCCAAGGCGCAGGCGAAGCGTGGATTCATTCGGCGGTCGCGGCCTCGGGCGAGTCGTTCTCGGCGGATTCTTCGGCCCCGGCCTCGGGCTGCGCCGCGCCGCGCCTGGCGGGCGCGGCGACGGACTGCTCGATCGCACCGAACAGCGGCCGGTCGTCGGCGTCGCGCATCTCGATCTTCACCGTGTCGCCGTACTTGAGGAACGGCGTCTTCGCTTCCTTCTTCTTCAGGATCTCTTCGGCGCGGCGCTCGAACAGGCAGCCCGCGCCGCGCTTGCGATCGCGGTTCGACACCGTGCCCGACCCGATCACGGTGCCCGCGGGCAGCGGCCGCGTCTTCGCGGCGTGCACGATGAGGCGCAGGAAATCGAACTGCATGTCGTCACCCGCATCGGGCTCGCCGAGCAGCTCGCCGTTCACCCAGGCGCGGATCGTGCCGTGCAGCTTGCGGCCGTCCCAGGCATCGCCGAGCTCGTCGGGGGTGAGCGCGACCGGCGAGAGCGCCGAAGGCGGCTTGGCATGCAGAAAGCCAAAGCCTTTTTCAAGCTCGTGGCCGACGAGGTTGCGCAGACTGACATCGTTCATCACCATGAAGAGGCGAATATGCTGCGAGGCCTTGTCGCGCTCGATGCCCATCGGCACGTCGCCGGTGATGATCGCCAGTTCCATCTCGAGATCGATGCCGTCGTCCTCGTCGGCGACCACGATGTCGTCGCGTGGGCCGAGGAAGGGATCGGAGCAGCCCTGGTACATGAGCGGCTCCTTCTTCCACCAGCCGGGAAATTCCTTCTGGCCGCGCGAACGGCGGATGAGCTCGGCGTGGATCAGATAGCTTGAGCCGTCGGCGAACTGGTGCGCGCGCGGCAGCGGCGCCATCGCATGTGCGGGATCGAAGCGGAACGCGCGATTGGACCGCGCCGCGTTCAGCTCTTCGTAGAGCGCCTGCAACTGCGGCGCGAGGTAATCCCAATCGTCGAGCGCCGCCTGCAGCGTCGGCGCGATGTGGTCGGCCGGAACGGCCTTTTTCAGGTCGCGCGAGACGACGAGCAATGCGCCGTCGCGCGTTCCATCCTTGAGTGTGGCGAGCTTCATTTAACAATAACGGGGTCAGACCCCTGTGGATAACTTTGCCGGAAGGACGAGGCCGGCGGCCTCGCCGAATCCTATGGTCGCATATCCGTCGCGCGCGCAACGGCCGCGCTGGACGACCTCGTCGCCGTCCTCGACGAAGGTCCGCGTCTCGCCGCCGGGCAGGGACACCGGGTTCTTGCCGCCCTGGGTGATCTCGATCAGCGCGCCCTGCGAACCCGGCTCGGGCCCCGAGATCGTCCCCGAGCCGAGCAGGTCGCCGGCGCGCAGATTGCAGCCGTTGGAGGCGTGGTGCGCCACGGTCTGCGCCAGCGTCCAGTAGCAGCTGGCGTAGCTGCCCAGCGACAGTCGATGCGGCGGCAGCTGCGCATCACGCATCTTCGCCGAGCGCAGCCACATCTCCACCTCGATCGCGTAGCCCCCTTCGGACTGATCGGTTGCGTCGAACAGATGCGGCAGCGGCGCGGGATCGCCTGCCTCGCGTCTGAACGCGGGCACGCGGTAGGGTTCGAGCGCCTCCATGGTCACGATCCACGGCGACACCGTGGTGGCGAAGCTCTTGGCAAGGAACGGGCCGAGCGGCTGGTATTCCCAGGCCTGGATGTCGCGCGCCGACCAGTCGTTGAGCAGCACCACGCCGAACACGTGATCGAGCGCGGCGGCGAGTGGGATGGCTTCGCCGAGGCGGTTACCTGCGCCGACGACGAAGCCGAGCTCGACTTCGTAATCGAGCCGCTTGCACGGGCCGAAGCTCGGCGCCGCGGCATCGGGGGCCTTGGTCTGCCCGCTCGGGCGAACGACCGGCGTGCCGGATACCACCACCGAGGAGGCGCGACCGTGATAGCCGATCGGCACCCACTTGTAGTTCGGCATCAGCGGGTTGTCGGGGCGGAACATGCGACCGATGTTGGTCGCATGGAAAACCGAGGTGTAGAAGTCGGTGTAGTCGCCGATCGCGACCGGCAGCAGCAGCTCGGCTTCGGCCATCGGCACGAGATGCGCAGAAAGATTCGCCTTGCGCGCCTCCCAGCCGGGCTCGCCGAGCGCCAGCGCGCGCGACAGTGCGTGGCGCAGCGCGCTCCAGTGCCCGCGACCAAGTTCGAGCAGCGAGTTGAGCGTTGGCCCGGCACATGC
>LJTQ01000141.1 GCA_001303445.1 Betaproteobacteria bacterium SG8_39
GACCCGCGCGCGGTCGCGCGCCTGACGCGCATGGCGGGCCCGCGGCTGTCGGTGCTCGGCGATCTGCAGCACATCGTCTGTCCGACGCTGCTCGTCAACGGCCGCAGCGAGCGCGCCTTCCAGCCGCTGCGCGACATCGTCGAGCGCCGCATCCGCAACGTGCGCATCGCCGACATCGACGGCGGGCACGCCGTCAATCTGGAGAACGCGGAAGGCTTCAACGCCGCGGTGACGGCGTTTCTGCGCGAGGTCTTGAGCCTCTAGCGGTTTTCGAGGATCAGATGCCCGACCGCGGTGTTCGAGGCGGGCACGTGATAGAAGCGGTGCACCACCTCGGGTGGTGCATCGCTCATCGCGCCGCGCGCGATCAGCCACATCACCAGCTCGATGCCCTCCGAGCCCGCCTCGCGCACGTAGTCGATGTGCGGCATCTGCGCCAGGTCCGCCGGGTCGGCGATCAGCCGGTCGAGGAAGGCGTTGTCGAACGCCTTGTTGATGAGTCCGGCGCGCGGTCCCTGCAGCTGGTGGCTCATGCCGCCGGTGCCCCAGACCTGCACGTCGAGGTCCTCGTCGTAGGACTCGATCGCGGTGCGGATCGCGCGGCCGAGCTGGTAGCAGCGCCGGCCCGAGGGCGGCGGATACTGCACGACGTTCACCGCGAAGGGAATGATGCGGCAGGGCCAGGCATCCGGCTGGCCGAACATCAGCGACAGCGGCACGGTGAGGCCGTGATCGACGTCCATCTTGTTGACGAGGGTGAGGTCGAAGTCGTCCTGGATCACCGACTGCGCGATGTGCGAAGCGAGCTCGGGATGGCCGATCACCTTCGGCACCGGCCGCGGGCCCCAGCCCTCGTCCGCCACGGCGAACTCGGCCGCAGTGCCGATCGCGAAGGTCGGGATGATCTCCAGGCTGAAGGCGGTGGCGTGGTCGTTGTAGACGAGGAAGATCACGTCCGGCCGGTGCGCTTTCATCCACTGCTTGGAAACTTCGTAGCCGCCGAAGACCTTCTGCCAATAGGGCTCGCCGGTCTTGCCGAGATCGAGCGCCGCGCCGATCGCCGGCACGTGCGAGGTGTAGACGCTGGCGCTGACGCGGGCCATCAGCGCTTCTCCCCGATCCTGCGGTTGCCCTCGACCGAGCGCCCGCCCTTCACCATCATGTCGCGGTATTCCTCCTCGCTCAGGCCGGTCATGCTGCCGGCCATCTGCTGAAAGCTCTTGCCGTCGGTGGCGCCGATCTTGGCGAGGAAGTAGATGTTGCCGCCCAGCGCGATGCAGCGGTTGAGGTCGCGATCGAGCACCGCCTGCTTCTGCGCCTCGCTCATCGGCCATTCGTCCAGGTAGGCGCGCTCGTCGGCCTTGAAGCGGGCGCGGTTTTCCGGCTTCATCAGCGACATGCAGAACTGGTTGAGGTGATAGCCGCGGCGCGACTGCTCGGCATCGAAGATCGTCGTTCCGGGAATGTCGGTGTAGGGCTTGTCGAGGGCCATGGGCAACGGTTCTCCTGCGCTGCGCCTATTTTACTGAGCGTCGCGGCGCGTCGCTCGGCTTGGCCACCGACTCGGCCTCGATGAACACCTTCTTCACTTCGGGGTGCGCCGCGCGGATACGCTGATTGAGGTCCTCGATGGTGCGCTCGAGCTCGGTGATCGTCAGCGCGTCGGCGAACTCGAGGCTCAGCGTCGCCAGCACGTACTCCGGGCCCATGTGCATGGTCAGCACCTCGTTCACCCGCTCCACCTTGCCCAGGTCGCGGCAAATGCGGCGAATATTTTCGACCACGTCGGGCCGCGCGCGCTCGCCAATCAGCAGGCCCTTGGTCTCCGCGGCCAGCCAGGCCGCGGTGACGGCCAGCACGCCACCGATGCCGATCGAGGCGGCGGCATCATAGGTCGGATCGCCCGTGATCTGGCTCAGCCCGACGCCGGCGAGCGCGATCAGCAGCCCGAGCATCGCGGCGCTGTCCTCGAACAGCACCACCAGCACGGTCGGGTCCTTGCTGGATTGCACCGCGCGCAGCCAGCCGAGCTTGCCCTTGGTCTTGCGGAACTCGCGATACGCAAAGGTCCATGCCGCGCCCTCGAACACGAGCGCCAGCCCCAGCACGACGTAGTTGACGAGCGGGTTGCGCAGCTCGGTCGGCGCGAGCAGATGGGCCACGCCTTCATAGATCGAAATGCCGGCGCCGAGGCCGAAAATCAGGATCGCCACCACGAAGCTCCAGAAGTAGACCTCCTTGCCGTGGCCAAAGGGAAAGCGCTCGTCGGGCGGCTTTTTTGCCTGGTGCAGGCCGAACAGCAGCAACACCTGGTTGCCGGTGTCGACCAGCGAGTGGATGCCTTCCGAGAGCATCGCCGAGCTGCCGGTCACCGCCGCGGCGGTGAACTTGGTCGCCGCGATCAGGCCGTTGCCGGCGAGCGCGGCGTAGATGACGGTTTTCGATCCGCTTGCCATGCGCGCCGCCTCAGGCGATCCACAGCCAGGCCGCAGCGAGCCCCGCGCTCGCCGCGCCGAGCAGCGGCGGCCCGACGCGCAGGCCGATCGCGCGGCCGCCTATCGCGCCCGCCATCGCGCCCTTCACCAGGCTGTTCACCGCCCCCGCGACCACCGCGCCGCCCGCCGCGACTGCGAGCGGGAGGTCTTCCTGGCTCATGCGCGCAAGCGACAGCGTGATCGCATCGACGTCGCCGACGCCCGAGGCGGCGGCGAGCGCGAGCAGGCCGGCGTCGCCGGCGACATGCTGCAGCGCCTTGCCGAGCAGCATCACCGCGGCGAGCAGCGCGCCGAAGCCGAGCGCGGTCTTCAGCTCGAGCGGGTTCCTGAGAGGGGACGCGGCATAGGGCTGCGCGCGCGACTGCGAGCGCAGGAACAGCAGCGCAGGCAGATAGACGCAGCCCGCCATGGCGAGCGCCGGCACCAGCAGGAGCTGGAACAGCTCGCGATTGAGCAGGCTCGCCACCAGCAGCATGCGCGGGAACATCGTGCCGCAGGCCAGCAGGATGCCGGTCGCCAGCACCGGCGCGAGGCCGGCATCGCGCGCCGCGAGGCGCGAGAAGTGCAGCGTCACCGCGGTCGACGAGGCGAGCCCGCCGGCCAGGCCGGTGAACACCGTGCCGCGCGCCGCACCGCCGATCTTGACCGCGAAGTAGCCCACGAAGGAAATCCCCGCGATCAGCACCACCATCCACCAGATGGCATAGGGATTGAGCGCCTGCCAGGGGCCGAAGCCGCGGTTCGGCAGGATCGGCAGCAGGACCACGGAGATGAGCAGCAGCTTGATGCCCGCGCGCAGCTCGTCGCCCTCGAGCGCGTTGACCCAGCGGTGCAGCTGCGGCTTGTAGCCGAGCAGCAGCGCGGTCAGCACCGCGCTCGCCGCCGCGATCACCACCTCGCCCATGGCCGCAAGCGCGCCGAGCGCGAAGGTGAGCAGCGCCGCGACCAGGCTGGTGATGCCGACATCCGCGCGGCCGCGGCGCAGGTTCTCGACATAGACCGCGGCGAGCAGGCCGGCGAGCCCGACGAAGGCGAGCCCGATGACGAGTGCGCCGAAGCGCTCCGCGATCAGCGCCATGCCGCCGCCGAGCAGTCCGACCAGGCCGTAGGTGCGCACGCCCGCGATGCGGGCGCCCTCCTGCGCGTCGCGCTCGTGCCAGCCGCGCTCGACGCCGATCAGCAGCCCGATGGCGAGGGCGGCGCCGAGGCGGTAGAGAATCTGCTGTTCCTCGCTCATGCGTCAGTCGCGGACCGCGCCACAGGGCTCAGCCGCCGTAGGTCGAGCGCGGCACATCCCGAAGACCCGATGGTGCGCCAAAAACGCGCGGGCGCAGATGCCGCTGCATCCGCCGCAGCGCCGCCGCGACCGGCTCAGGCGCGCCGCGGGGCGCTGCCGCCGCCCGCCACCGGGCCGGCGGTCGTCACCAGCGTGTCGGCGGCTTCCTCCAGCGGCTGCTCGGTGAAGCCCTTGAGCGTGCCGGTCTCCTCGCGGTCGCGCGGGATCTCGACCTCGCTCGTGGCGTAGGCGGTGACCAGCTCGGCGAGCGAGCGCAGCGCGTGCATGTGGATGCGCTCGTAGCCGTGCGAGGCGTCGATGCCGAAGGTGATCAGTGCGGTGCGCACGTCGTCGCCCGCCTCGACCGCGGAGGCGCAGTCGGAGCGGTAGTAGCGGAACAGGTCGCGCTGAAACGAGATGTCCTGCTCGCGGCACAGGCGGATCAGCTTGCGGGTGAGGTGATAGTCGAACGGGCCGGTCATGTCGGCCATTGCGATGGTCACGCCGAACTCGCTGCTGTTCTGCCCTGGCGCGGTCGTGCCGTTGTCGATGGTGATCATCGAGGCCACGTCGTGCGTCAGCACCGACGAGGCGCCGACGCCGACCTCCTCGGAGATGCTGAACAGGAACAGCGTGTCGACCGGCAGCTGCTTGCCGGTTGCGGCGAGCGACTTCATCGCAGCGAACAGCGACGCGCAGCCCGCCTTGTCGTCGAGGTGGCGGCTGACGATGAAGCCGTTGTCGAGGAACTCCGGCTGCGGATCGATCGACACCATGTCGCCGATCGCAATGCCGAGCCGCGTCAGGTCGCGCGCGTCGCGCGTCAGCGCATCGACGCGCAGCTCGACGTGCTCCCAGCCGGTCGGCTGGTTGTCGACCTGCTCGTTATAGGTGTGCCCCGAGGCCTTTAGCGGCAGGATGGTGCCGCGGTAGGTGCCGGCGTCGGTGAACAGGGTGCAGCGCGCACCCTCGGCGAAGCGCGAGGACCAGTGTCCGACCCGGGCGAGCTCGAGCCGCCCGTTCGGCTTCAGGTTCTTGACCTGCGCGCCGAGCGTGTCGAGGTGCGCGATCAGCGCGCGCGCCGGCTTCGCCTGGCGGCCGGGCATGCGTGCGCGGATCGCGCCGCGCCGCGTCATCTCGTACTCGATGCCGAGCGCGCCCAGCTCCTCGCAGGCCAGGCGCGCGATGGCGTCCGTGTAGCCCGAAGGGCTGGGGGTCTCGAGCAGGCGCCGCAGGATGCCGGCGAGATACTCGACGTCGATGTTCAGTCTGGCCATGGTGACGGTCTCGGCTCCTCAGCTTATCCGGTGGTGGCCTGCCGCGCCGCAGCCGGCATCGACAGCGGGAACAGCAGGTCGATGAAACGCTCCGCGGTGGGCTGCGGCTCGTGATTCGCCAGTCCGGGCCGCTCGTTCGCCTCGATGAACGCGTAGCCCGGCGCACGCGGCGATCGCACGATGAAATCGATGCCGGTCACGGGGATGTCGATCGCACGCGCGGCGCGCACCGCCGCGGCGACCAGCTCCGGGTGCACCTCGTCGGTGACATCGTGGATGGTTCCGCCGGTGTGCAAGTTGGCGGTGCGGCGCACCTGGATTTCCGCACCCTTGCCCGGCACGTCGTCCAGCGTGAGCTCGGCACCCGCCAGGCAGCGTTCGGTCTCGGCATCGAGCGGGATCTTCGATTCGCCGCCGGTCGCCGCCGCGCGCCGGCGGCTCTGGCGCTCGATCAGTGTGCGCACCGTGCTCTGCCCGTCGCCGACGATGCGCGCCGGGCGGCGCAGCGCCGCGGCGACCACCTTGTAGTCGATCACCACCACGCGCAGGTCCTCGCCCTGCACGCAGGCTTCGATCAGCACGCGATCGCAGTGCGCACGCGCGCGCTCGACGGCGGCCATGGCCTCGTCGAGATCCTCGACGCCGACCGCGATGCCGCGCCCCTGCTCGCCGCGCGCCGGCTTGACGACGACCGTCCCGTGGTGCTCGAGAAACTCGGCGAGCTGCGCGCGGCTCTCGAACTCGATCTGCGCCGGCACGCGCACGCCGGCATGCTCGACCACACGCCGCGTCACGGCCTTGTCGTCGCAGATGCTCACTGCGACGCCGCTGGTCAGCTCGGACAGGCTTTCACGGCACAGAATCGAACGCCCGCCCGAGGTGAGGCGGAAAAATCCGCCCTCGGCGTCGATCACCTCGACGCCGATGCCGCGGCGACGCGCCTCCTCGGTCAGCAGGCGCGCGTAGGGATTCAGCGCCTGCTCGGGTGGCCGGCCGACGAACAGCTTCTCGTTGATCGGGTTCTTGTGCTTCACCGAGAACTCGGGAATGCGCACGAAGCCGAGCTTGTCGTACAGCTCGATCGCCTCGCGGTTGTCGTGCATCACCGAAAGATCGAGGTGCAGCGCGCCGCGCGCCTGGAAGTATTCGGCCAGCTGGCGCACCAGGGTCTCGCCGACGCGCGGATGCACCGCCTGCGGATCGACCGCGAGGCACCACAGCGAGGCGCCGCGCTCCGGGTCACCGAAGGCACGCTGGTGATCGACCCCGGTCACCGTGCCGATGACCGCGCCGCTGCGCGCGTCCTCGGCCACCAGATAGACGATGGTGCGGCTGTCGCGCTTGCCGAACATGAAACCCGGCGGCACCGGCACCATCGAGCGCGCCAGATAGATGCGGTTGACCGCGTCGCCGTCGGCCTCGCTCGAGAGCAGGCGCACGACGAAGCCGCGCGGCCCGCGGCCCGAGGCGCGGTAGGTGGTCAGGTCGAGACGGAAGGTATGCGACGGATCGAGGAACAGGTGCTGCGGCGCCGCGGCGAGCACGACGTGCGGGTCGCGCACGTAGGCCGCGATGTCGCGCCGCTCGAGGTCCTCCTCGAGCAGCGCAGCAGCCACCGCCGATGGCTCGGTGAAGGTCTGGCCGAACAGCAGCCGGCCCCAGCCGCAGTCGAGCGTCACATTGTGCCGCGCGGTCTGGTCGGGGCTGCGCCGATGCAGGCGCTGGATGCGGTGCGCATAGGCGCCGCGCTCGCGCCGTCGGCGCGTGCTGCGTGTCGCGCGTCCGGTCGCCGCCATCTCAGGCGCCTTGCGCCTGCAGCCAGAGCTCCAGCAGCGCCGCCTGCCACAGCTCCGAGCCGCGCAGCGGCGTGATGTGCCCCTTGGGATCGGCGAACAGCGCGTCGAGGTACTCGCGCCGGAAAATGCCCCGCTCGCGCGCGGCACGCGCACCGAGCGCGTCGCGTGCCAGCTCGAGAAACGGTCCTTCGAGGTACTTCAGCGCCGGCACCGGGAAGTACCCCTTCGGTCGGTCGATCACCTGGTTCGGCACCACCTGGCGTGCGACGTCCTTGAGGATGCCCTTGCCGCCGTCGCGCAGCTTCTGGTCCGGCGGAATGCGCGCCGCCAGCTCGACCAGCTCGTGATCGAGGAACGGCACGCGCGCTTCGAGCCCCGCGGCCATGGTCATGTTGTCGACCCGCTTCACCGGATCGTCGACCAGCATCACCGTGGTGTCGAGGCGCAGCGCGCGATCGACCGGATCGATGCCGCCGTTGCCGGCCATGTGCTGCTCGACCAGCGCGCGCGCGTGGTCGCCGCCGACGTAGTCGGCCGACACCTGCTGCTGGTAGCGGGCGTAGTCGCGGTCCATGAAGGCGCGCGCGTAGTCGCCGGCCGGGTCGCCCGAGCCGACGAGCTTCGGGTACCAGTGGTAGCCGCCGAACACCTCGTCGGCGCCCTGCCCGCTCTGCACCACCTTGACGTGGCGCGCCACCTCCTGCGACAGCAGGTAGAAGCCGACGTTGTCGTAAGACACCATCGGCTCGGACATCGCCGCGATCGTCCCTGGCAGGGCGTCGATCAGCCGCGCCGACTCGATGAAGATCTTGTGATGCTCGGTCTCGAAGCGCTCGGCGACGATGTCCGAGTAGCGGAACTCGTCGCCCGATTCGCCGTGCGCCGCCTCGAAGCCGATGGAAAAGGTCTTCAGGCCGACCTGGCCGGCCTCGGTGAGCAGGCCGACGATCAGGCTGGAATCGACGCCCCCCGAGAGCAGCACGCCGACCGGCACATCGGCGACCATGCGCCGCTCGACCGCAAGGCGCAGCGCCGCGGCGAGCTGCTCGCGCCAGGCTGCGGTCTCGGTCAGCCGGTCCTCGGCGCTGCGCGCGTACGACAGCGTCCAGTACACGCGGTCCTGCGTGCGGCCGTCCGGCTCGATCACGCGCAACGTGGCGGGCGGCAGCTTCTTCACGCCCTTCACGATGGTGTGCGGCGGCGGCA
>LJTQ01000107.1:0-5765 GCA_001303445.1 Betaproteobacteria bacterium SG8_39
TGGCTGGCGGACGTGGAGTGCGCGTACGCGCCGGTGCGCACGCTGTCCGAGGCGTTCTTCGATCCGGCGACCGCCGAGCGCGGCATGCTGCTGCGCGATGCCGAGGGCAATGAGCACGTGGGCGTACCGATCAAGTTCGCGCGGGAGCCGGCGCAGCCCGAGTTCCGTCTGCCGGAATACGGCGAGCACGGCGGCCAGATTCTCGCCGGACTGGGCTACGCAGAGGCCGAGATCGAGACGCTCGCGCGCGACGGCGTGATCTGATGGCCGCCGAAGAACGACCCGGCAGTGCGCCGCTCGAGGGCCTGCGCGTGCTCGCGGTCGAGCAGTACGGCGCCGGGCCCTGGGGTTCGCTCTACCTCGCCGACCTCGGTGCGGAGGTCATCAAGATCGAAAACCCGCAGGATGGCGGCGACGTCAGCCGGCGCGTCGGACCGCACTTCTTCGCGCCCGGCGACAGCCAGTTCTTCCATACCTTCAATCGCAACAAGAAGAGCATTGCGCTCGATCTGAAGCATCCCGAGGGTGCGGCCGTGTTCCGTGACCTGGCGGCAAGTGCCGATGCGCTGCTCGACAACTTGCGCGGCGATGTGCCGGCGAAGATCGGCCTGACCTATGCGCAGCTGAAAGCCGTCAATCCGCGCCTCGTCTGCGCGCACCTTTCGGCCTACGGCCGCGAGGGCTCGCGTGCCGCCTGGCCGGGTTACGACTTCCTGATGCAGGCCGAGGCCGGCTACCTCACGCTGACCGGCGAGCCGGGCACGCCGCCTGCCAAGTTCGGCCTGTCGATGATCGACCTGGCCTCCGGCCTGGCCTGCGCGCTTGGCCTGCTTGCCGCCGTCATGAAGGCGCGCGCGACCGGCCGCGGCTGCGACCTCGACACGAGCCTGTTCGACGTCGCCCTGCATCACTTGAACTACCCGGCGACCTGGTACCTCAATGCGGGCGCGGTCACCGGCCGCCAGCCGCGCTCGGCGCATCCCTCGATGGTGCCCAGCCAGCTCTACACGACTCAGGACGGCTGGATCTTCGTGATGTGCAACAAGGAGAAATTCTGGCGCGTGCTCGCGGAAGCGCTCGGCCATCCGGAGTGGTGCGCGGATCCGCGCTTTGCGGACTTTGCGGCGCGACTGGAGCACCGAGCCGCTCTGCAGGCGCTGCTCGACGCCGCGTTTGCCGAACGGACGACGGCCGAGTGGCTCGAGCGGCTCTCCGGCAAGGTGCCCGTCGCCCCGGTGCGCGACGTGGGGGAGGCGCTCGACAATGCGTTCGTGCACGAGCGCGCCGACGTCGCCGACTACACGCGTACCGACGGTGCGCCCGTGCGCATGGTGGCCAACCCGCTGCGGATGCCGGAGGTCACCTTGCCGATGCAGGCCGCACCGGCGCTCGGCGCGGACACCGATGTGCTGCTCGGTTCTCTCGGCTACGACGCCGAACGTCTCGCCGCGCTGCGCGCCTGCGGCGCGATCGGCTGAGCGACAGCCCCGCGACTACTTCTCTTCGGCGGGGGGCACGTAGCCCTCTGCGATGTCGGCGCCGCTGCCGAAGAAATGCGCCTCGGTCTGCTCGGTCAGATACTTGCGTGCCCGCGGATCGGCAAGGTTGAGACGGTTCTCGTTCACCAGCATCGTCTGGTGCCGCAGCCACTGCTGCCACGCCTCCTTGGAAACGCTTTCCCAGATGCGCTTGCCGAGCTCGCCCGGGTAGGGCGGAAAGTCGAGCCCTTCCGCCTCGCGGCCGAGCTTGATGCACTTCACCATGCGTGCCATGGGGACAGTCTCCGTTGCTGATCGGCGAATTATAGGTGCTCGGCGCAGTCGGCGCCGCGCACGACCGCTAGAGCTTCTTGACGAACACCTTCGAGCCGCGCTTCCAGTTGTAGAGCGCCTGGCGCTGCGCCGGCAGCGCCGTGATCGGCGCCTCGACGAAGCCCTGGTCAAGGAACCAGTGTGCGGTGCGCGTCGTCAGCGCGAACAGCCTGCGGATGCGCCGTTCGCGCGCGCGCTCCTCGCAGGCGGCGAGCAGGCGCTCGCCATAACCCGCGTCGCGCCGCTCCGCGGCGACCGCGAGGCAGGCGAACTCGGCGCTTTTCGCGTCCGGATAGGGGTGCAGCGCTGCGCAACCGAGGATCACGCCATCGTGCTCGAGCACCAGGAAGTTCGGGATCTCCGCCTCGATCAGCTCGCGGTTGCGCTTGACCAGCGTGCCGTCTGCCTCGAGCGGCTCAAGCAGCGCGATCACGCCGCCGATGTCCTCGATCGTCGCCTCTCGCAGCCGCTCCACCGGATCGGCGGTGAGCATCGTGCCGACGCCCCAGTGCGTGAACAGCTCGAGCAGCGTCGCGCCCCAGGTGCGGCGCGAGACCAGGTGCGCGCGCGCCACCCCGCCTTCGAGCGCGCGCAGCGCGTGCTCGATCGCGCGCGTGGTGGCGGCGCCGAGATCGCTCTTCTTGAGCAGTGCGCTCGCCTCGCGCGCGGTCAGCTCGCCGCGCACCTCGCCCTTGCGGTTGGTCGGCAGCCGGTCGGTGACCAGCAGCAGCTTGTCCGCCTTCAGCGCGACAGCGACGCTCTCCGCAACGTCTTCCCAGGCGAGGTTGAACACTTCGCCGGTCGGCGAATAGCCGATGTGCGGAATGAGCACCACTTCGCCGGCGTTGAGGCGCGCGGCGATCGCCTGCGCGTCGACCCGGCGCACCTGCCCGGTGTACTGGAAGTCGGTGCCGTTGACGACGCCGATCGGCCGCGCCGTGATGTAGTTCCCCGAGGCCACCCGAATCCGCGCGCCTGCCATCGGCGAGTTCGGCAGGCCCTGCGACAGCAGCGCCTCGATCTCCACGCGCAGCACGCCAGCGGCATGCTTCACTGCGGTGAGCGCCGTGCTGTCGGTGACGCGCAGGCCCTTGACGAAGCGACCGCGCAGCCGCTTGGCCTTCAGTTCGGCGTCAATCTGTGGGCGCGCGCCGTGCACCAGCACGAGCCGGATGCCGAGCGCTGCGAGCAGGTTGATGTCGTGCACGAAGTGCACGAACCGGGAGCGCTCGGCCATCACTTCGCCACCGGTGGCGATGACAAATGTCCTGCCGCGGAACGCGTGCACGTACGGCGTGACCTGGCGCAGCCAGCGCACGAAGGCTTCGGGATGGGCCTGTGTAACCATGATCGTGTGGTTGTAGGACTCAGTCGGCGTCGCGGCGATGCGGAAATTCTAAGCGACTTCAGGTGCTTGGCGCGAGGCAGGCGGGCAAAGATCACGTGCGCCGGATCGGCGATCGGGGTAAGGTACAGCCAGTGACTGTCAGCTGGTGGAGGTTGTCATGCGACTGATCAACCTACTGTTTGCCGCCGTTCTGGCCTGGGCGCCGGCCGCTGCACTCGGCTTCGGTTCGAGCGCCGACGAGGACGACGGCTTCGCCCACATGCTCGCGCTGATGCAGTCGGTGGTCAGCATCGCCGCGCAATCCGAGGACCCGAAGGCCGTCGAGCGGCGCATGGACGAGGTTTTCGCCGGGCAGAACCCCGAGGCCAACCGCGCTGCCGAGGCGCTGCTCGAGGACATGACGCGCGACATGAGCGACGCCGAGCGGCAGAGCTTTCTCGCGCTGGCGCGTGACCTCGTGGTCCTCGCCCGCCCTCTGGCGACCTTCGATACGACGCGGGCGCTGGCGGCGAGGAAGGAATTGAACGCGATGGGCCTGCGCTACTACGACGCCGAGCAGTTTCTCGACGCCGTGAAGCGCGACGACGCGCTGGCGGTTGCGCTCTACATCGAGGGGCGTGGCGTAAACCTTGCGGCGCGCGATGCAGACGGGCGGACCGCGCTGGAGATCGCGCAGACCCGGGGCAACCGGCAGATCGTCGGGATGCTGGGCGGGGGGCAGTAGGCTGCTCGCGGAGGGCTCCGAGACCTGATCGGAGCCGCAGGCACAACGGGGCTTCTTCGGTCTCGCGACTTTGTGGTGTCAAGCGGCACGGCGTTCAATTTGAGCGATGCCGCTGAACGCTCGACACCACAAAGTCGCGAGATGGATTTCCGCTGCCGAGCGACCGCGCGAGATCAAAGCGCCGCCGTCGCTTTACCCGTCCCCCGCAATCGCATTGAGCGCTGCGAGCGCCGCCAGCGCCGCCGTTTCCGTACGCAATATCCGTGGTCCAAGACGCACCGGCATGTAGCCGGCGTCGAGCAGGGCGCGCGTTTCCGCTGCGGAAAATCCCGCCTCCGGCCCTGCCGCCATCACCAGGCCTTTGCCGATCGCGTGCGCTACATCGCGCAGTCGGGTCGGCGCCTCTGGCGCAAGCAGCCACTTGGCAGGCGCGGCGGGTGTCGACTCGCACAAGGCGCTCACCCTGAGCGGCGGTCGAACCTCCGGCAACCGGTTGCGCCCGCACTGCTCGCAGGCAGCCACGACGACGCGTTGCCAGTGCGCGCGCCTCGACTCCGCGCGCCTTGCATCGAGCCGCACGACGGACTTCTCGCAATCGAGCGGCTGGATCGCCGCGACGCCGAGCTCGACCGCCTTCTGTACGGTGAGGTCCATGCGCTCGGCGCTCGAGATGCCCTGCGCGAGGACGATGCCGAGCGGCGCCTCGCGTTCGACCTCGTGCCATGCGCCGACCTCGACCGAGATCTCCTCGCGCGTGCGCTCGACGAGGGTCGCGGCGTATTCGCCGCCGCGTCCGTCGAACAGCGTCAGCGGGTCGCCCACCCGCAGCCGCAGCACGCGCGCGGCATGGTGCGCGGCGCGCTCGGGCAGCGCGAGCCGCGCGCCGGTCTCGAGCGGTGGGTCGACGAAGAAGCGCGCGACGCGCATGCTAGGATTCTCCCATGGTCTCGACTGAAACCAAGGTCTGCGATTTCGGCTGGCAGGCGGTCGATTTCGATCTGCCCGGCGTCGACGGCAAGCGCCACAGCCTGGCGAGTGTGCGTGGCCCGAACGGCCTGCTGGTGATGTTCATCTGCAACCACTGCCCCTACGTGAAAGCGGTGCTCGATCGCATCGTGCGCGACTGCACCGAGCTCGCCACGCACGGCATCGGCTCGATCGCGATCATGTCGAACGATCCGGCTGCCTATGCCGAGGATTCGTTCGACAACATGCAGCGTGTGGCGCGCGAAAGGAAATTTTCCTTCCCCTACGCGTTCGACGAGACGCAGGCGGTGGCGAAGGCCTACGACGCGCAATGCACGCCGGACTTTTTCGGCTTCAATGCCAAGCTCGAGTTGCAGTACCGCGGGCGGCTGGACGCCTCGCGCACCAGCCCGGTGCCGGATGCCCGCCGCGACCTGTTCGAAGCGATGCTGCAGGTTGCCCGCACCGGCACGGGACCGAAGGATCAGGTCGCCTCGATCGGCTGCTCGATCAAGTGGAAGGCCTGAGGGCCGCCGCGCGCGGCAGGCGAGGACGATGAAGGGCAGCTGGCACGTCAGTACGAGCGACGCGGCAGCGCTGTCCCCGCCCGAGGGCCGGCGCTCGGCAGAGGCGCTGCGCTACGGCAGCCTCGAGGTGCGCTACTACGCGCCCCGGGAAACCGACCCGCAGACGCCGCACGATCGCGATGAGGTCTATATCGTCGCCAGCGGGCGCGGCTTTTTCGTGCGCGGCGCCGAGCGCGTGGCGTTCGAGCCGGGCGACATGCTCTTCGTTCCGGCGCAGGTGGAGCACCGCTTCGAGGACTTCAGCCCCGACTTCGCGACCTGGGTGCTGTTCTATGGCCCGGCGGGCGGCGAGCGCGAAAACCCGTTCATCTGAGGCGGGACGCGGCGCG
>LJTQ01000107.1:5778-32856 GCA_001303445.1 Betaproteobacteria bacterium SG8_39
GCGCCACAGCCAGCGCGCGCCGAGCGCGGCCGCGAGGAAGAACAGCAGCACGAGCCCGATCAGCAGCAGCGGCTTGGCGAATGCGAGCCACAGCGCGAGCGGCACCGCAAGATCCTCGGAAAGCGACATCGCCCAGTTGCTGAACGGCTCGGGCGAGATGTTGATCGCCGCACGCGTACCGGCCTTGGTGAAATGTGCGCCCGCGGCGACCGTGCCGCCGAGAATCGCCGCGGCGAGTGCCACTGCCGCACCCGAATCCTCGAACATCGCGGCGGCGAGCGCGGCGCCCGCGGGGATGCGGATGAAGGTGTGCACCGCGTCCCAGACCGAATCGAGCCACGGCAGCTTGTCGGCAAAGAACTCGACGCAGGTCATCAGGCCGCTTGCGGCGAGCACCAGCGGATGCTCGAGCAATGCGAGATGCGCGGGCAGTTCGATCCAGTCGAGCGCCCCGGCCAGGCCGAGGACAAACAGCACCACGTAGACGCGCACCCCGCTGCCCCAGGCGAGCGCCAGCGCGATGGCGAGCTCAGGCAGGTGCTCCAGCAAGGTCGTCATGCGTCCGGCGCCGGTGCCTACCGGGTGCAAGACCAGGCGACGATGCGACAGGCGTCGCCGCCGCATTTGCGCAGCGCCTTGGTCTGTGCCTCGTCGCGCGTCGCGCCGGGTGCCGCGGCGTAGCGCTTCGGCCCATCGGCCAGCGCCCCACAGCCGTTGCGGATGTCGAGGACCACTTCGCAGCGCCTGTCGCCGCAGCGCTGCAGCGCGCCGACCTTGGCGTCGCGCGCCGTTTGGGCCTCGTGGCTCGTTCCCCAGCTGTGCGAGTCGCGGTGGTAGGCGATCGCGCCGTAGAACGCAGGCTTCTTCGGTTTCGCCGCGTGGACCTGCGCGGCGAGCAGGGCGGCGCAGGCCGCGAAGAGAAGGGCTTTCATGGAGCGCTCCGTCATAGGGACGTCACGTCCACTTAACGCTTACATCGTCGCGCCGATGACCCAGGGTGCGAACTCGTCCTCGCCGAACCCGAGCAACTCCGATTTGCTGCGCCTGCCCGAGGCCGTCTCGAGGATCAGGCGGAAGATGCGTTCACCTACGGCCTCCACGCTCTCCGAGCCGTCGACCACGGTGCCGCAGTTCACGTCCATGTCTTCTTCCATGTGGTTGTAAAGGCGCGAGTTGGTGGCCAGCTTGAGCGAGGGCGAGGGCTTGCAGCCGTAGACCGAGCCACGGCCGGTGGTGAAGCACACCACGTTGGCGCCGCCGGCGACGTGGCCGGTCACCGACACCGGGTCGTAGCCCGGGGTGTCCATGAAAACGAATCCTTTGGCGGACACCTTTTCCGCGTACTCGTAGACATCGACCAGGTTCGTCGTGCCGCCCTTGGCGGCGGCGCCAAGCGATTTTTCCAGGATCGTCGTCAGTCCGCCGGCCTTGTTACCCGGCGACGGATTGTTGTTCATCTCGTTGCCGTTGCGCTGCGTGTAGTCCTCCCACCAGCGGATGCGGCGGATCAGCTTTTCACCGACCTCGCGCGAGATGGCACGCCGCGTGAGCAGGTGCTCGGCACCGTAGATCTCGGGCGTCTCGGACAGGATCGCGGTGCCACCGTGGCGCACCAGCAGGTCGGCTGCCGCGCCGAGCGCGGGGTTCGCGCTGATGCCCGAATAGCCGTCCGATCCGCCGCATTCCAGACCCAGGATCAGGTGGCTCGCCGGCACCGTGCGGCGCTCGATCTTGTTTGCCTCCGACAGCCAGTCCTTCACCCGCGCGATGCCCTCGCGCACGGTCTTCGTCGTGCCGCCCTTTTCCTGGATGGTGAAGGCCTGCAGCTTGTCGTTGATCTTCAGCTTGGCGGCGTTGAGCCAGAAGTTGATCTGGTTCGCCTCGCAGCCGAGGCCAAGGTTCAGCACGGCGAAGAAATTCGGGTGCTGGGCGTAGCCGGTGATCGTCCGGTGCAGCATGTCCATCGGCTCGCCTTCGCTCGCCATGCCGCAGCCCGTTTTGTGCGTCAGCGCGACCACGCCGTCGACATTGGGGTAGTCCTGCAGATTGTTGCGGAAGTGGTCGGCCACCATGCGTGCCACGGTCGCCGAGCAGTTGACGCTGGTCAGGATGCCGATGTAGTTGCGCGTCGCGATGCGACCGTCCGGCCGCACGATGCCCTCGAAGGTCGCCTGCGGCGCGATCATCTCGGTCGGCTTGACGTCCTTGCAGTACGCGTAGTCGCGCTCGAAGTCGCCCATCGCCAGGTTGTGCACGTGCACGTGCTCGCCCGGCTTGATCGGCCGGGTGGCGAAGCCGATGATCTGGTCGTAGCGCTTGACCGGCTTGCCGGCCTCGACCGGGCGCACCGCGATTTTGTGACCCGCCGGAATCTTGCCCGCCACGCGCACATTGTTCTCGCGCGTCAGCACGGTGTCGGCCGCAATCTCGCCGCGTGCGATGACGACGTGGTCGTTGGCGTGAAGCCGAATCGTCAGATCAGCCGCCTGAAGCATGGCGTCCTCCTACTTTTAGTGGTTGTCGCGAGGCACGAACGAGCCGCTCTTGCCGACCAGGAAATCCAGATCGGCACCCTCGTTCGCCTGCCCGACGTGATCGAAGTACAGCTTCCAGTAGCCGCGCTGCAGCGGTGCGGCGGGTGGCTTCCAGCGCGCGCGCCGCCGTGCCAGCTCGGCATCGTCAACCAGCAGCTCGAGCCTGCGCTTGGCGACGTCGAGCTCGATTTCGTCGCCCTCCCGGACCAGCGCGAGCGTGCCGCCGGCAGCCGCTTCGGGCGCAACGTGCAGGATCACCGTGCCGTAGGCGGTGCCGCTCATGCGCGCGTCCGAGATGCGCACCATGTCGGTGATGCCTTTCTTGAGCAGCCGTGGCGGCAGCGGCATGTTGCCGACCTCGGCCATGCCCGGATAGCCCTTCGGGCCGCAGTTCTGCAGCACCATCACCGAGTTGGCGTCGATCTTGAGCTTGGGATCGTCGATGCGGCGATGGAATTCCTCGATGCTCTTGAACACGACCGCGCGGCCGCGGTGCTTCATCAGCTTCGGCGTCGCCGCAGAAGGCTTGATGATCGCGCCATCCGGGCACAGGTTGCCGCGCAGCACGGCAATGCCGGTGTTCTTCTTGAACGGCTTGTCGAAACTGTGGATGACGTCGCGATTCCAGCACGGCGCGCTGCGATTGTTCTCCCAGAGGGTCTTGCCGTTGACCGTCAGCGCGTCCTTGTAGAGCTTGCCCGCGCGGCCGAGCTCGCGCAGCACCGCCGGCAGCCCGCCGGCATAGTAGAAATCCTCCATCAGGTACTTGCCCGAGGGCATGAGGTTGACGAGCGTGTGCACCCCGCGCCCGTAGCGGTCCCAGTCTTCGAGGTCCAGCTTGACGCCGAGGCGCCGCGCCACCGCGATCAGGTGGATCACGGCGTTGGTCGAGCCGCCGATCGCGGCGTTGGTGCGGATCGCGTTGAGGAAGTTCTGCCGGGTGAGGACCTTCGACATGAGGAGCTGTTCCTTCACCATGTCGACGATGCGCCGTCCGGCCATGCGCGCGAGGACGTTACGGCGCGCATCCACCGCCGGGATCGCGGCGTTGCCCGGCATGCCGATGCCGAGCGACTCGACCATCGACGCCATGGTCGAGGCCGTGCCCATGGTCATGCAGTGGCCGTGCGAGCGGTGCATGCAGGACTCCGCTTCGTGGAAGTCCTCGAGCGTGATGCGGCCGGCGCGCAGGTCTTCCGACATCGACCAGGTGTTGGTGCCCGAGCCGATGTCTTTGCCGCGGTACTTGCCCGAGAGCATCGGCCCGCCGGAGACGGCGATGGTCGGCAGGTCGACGCTCGCAGCGCCCATCAGCAGCGCGGGCGTCGTCTTGTCGCAGCCGACCAGCAGGATCACGCCGTCGAGCGGGTTGGCGCGGATCGATTCCTCGACGTCCATGCTCGCCAGGTTGCGATACAGCATGGCGGTGGGCCGCAACAGCGTCTCGCCGAGCGACATCACCGGAAACTCGACCGGGAACCCGCCGGCCTCGAGGATGCCGGCCCGCACGTGCTCGGCGAGGGTGCGAAAGTGCGAGTTGCAGGGCACCAGCTCCGAGTAGGTGTTGCAGATGCCGATCACCGGCCGGCCGTCGAACTGGTCCTGCGGCACGCCGCGGTTCTTCACCCAGGAGCGGTAGAGGAAGCCGTAGATGTCCTGGCGCCCGAACCATTGAATCGAGCGCTGCGGAACGGGTTTCTTCGCCTTTTTCTTTGCCATGGTGATCTCAGTAAGTGGCGCGACCGCCGGAAATGTCGAATACGCCGCCGGTGGAAAACGCGCAATCCGTGGAGGCGAGCCAGCACACCAGCGAAGCGATCTCGTCGACCGTCACGAAGCGGCCCATCGGGATCTTGGAGAGCATGAAGTTGATGTGCGTCTCGGTCATCTGGTCGAAAATCGCCGTCTTCGCGGCCGCCGGTGTGACGCAGTTGACCAGCACGCCGCTCTGCGCGAGCTCCTTGCCGAGCGACTTGGTGAGCGCGATGACGCCCGCCTTCGAGGCGCTGTAGGCCACCGCGTTCGGATTGCCCTCCTTGCCGGCGATCGAGGCGATGTTGACGATGCGGCCGTAGCCGGCTTTTACCATCTGCGGCGCGACCGCGCGGCAGCAGAGGAACTGGCTCGTCAGGTTGATGCGCAGCACGCGCTCCCATTCGTCGATCGGATAGTCGACCGTCGGCTTGTTGAGCCCGGCGATGCCGGCGTTGTTGACCAGCACGTCGATGCGGCCAAGCGCCTCGAGCGCCGTCTTCGCGCCGCGTTCGACGGCCGCGGGATCGGTCACGTCGAGCGCGTCGCCGCTCGCCTGGCTGCCGATCGCGGCAATGCTCTTGGCGAGCAGCCTGTCGTCGCGGTCCCAGATGCGCACCGTGGCCCCGGAGGCGATCAGGCGCTGCGTGATGGCAAGGCCGATGCCCTGCGCGCCGCCGGTCACGATCGCCGTGCGGCCCTTGAAATCGAGCTGGTTCAAGCCCCCTCCTCCTGGTGGTGGCGCCCGCGCGACGCCTGCGCGCAGGGCAGGCGAACGAGTCTAAAGGAAGATCTCGCGACCCGGCAATCGACGTTCGCGGCCCTATGCGGCCTTCAGCTTCTCGAGCGCCTGCTCGCGCATGCGGAATTTCTGCAGCTTGCCGGTGACGGTCATCGGAAATTCGTCGACGAACCAGACCTGCTGCGGGATCTTGAAGTGGGCGATCTTGCCCTTGCAGTACTCGCGAATCTCGTCTTCGGTGGCCTGCGCGCCCGCGTGCAGCTGCACCCAGGCCATGACGCTTTCGCCATAGCGTTCATCGGGAATGCCGAACACGCCGACCTGCGCGATCTTGGGATGCGAAAAGAGGAACTCCTCGATCTCGGCCGGATAAATATTCTCGCCGCCGCGGATGATCATCTCCTTGAGCCGCCCGGTGATGCGCAGGTAGCCGTCTGCGTCCATCGTGCCGAGGTCGCCGCTGTGCAGCCAGCCGCTGGGGTCGACCGTCTTGCGCGTGGCTTCGGCGTCGCCGTAGTAGCCCTGCATGACGTGATAGCCGCGAAAGCAGACCTCGCCCACCGCGCCGCAGGGCAGGGTGGCGCCGCTTTTCACGTCGATCACCTTGACTTCCTGGTGCGGCAGATTGGTGCCCACGGTCTCGGTGCGCCGCTCGAGGCTGTCGTCGTGCGAGGTGAGATGCGTGAGCGGCGAGGCCTCGGTCTGGCCGTAGCCGATGAGGATTTCGCGACAGTGCATTTCCTGCATCACGCGCTTCATGAGCGCCGGCGGGCAGGGCGCGCCGGCCATGATGCCGGTGCGCAGGCTGCCGACGTCGAACTGGGCGAAGCGTGGGTGCTCGAGCTGCGCGATGAACATCGTCGGCACGCCATGGATCGCGGTGCAGCGCGCGTCCTGCACCGCGCGCAGACAGGCTTCGGGGTCGAAGTGCTCGCTCGGCACCACGGCGCAGGCGCCGACCGAAAAGCACACCAGGTTGGCGAGCACCATGCCGAAGCAGTGATAGAACGGCACCGGAATGCACAGCCGGTCGGCCTCGGTAAAGCGCATTGCGCGGGCAGTGAAATAGGCGTTGTTGAGGAGGTTGTGGTGCGTGAGCACCACGGCCTTGGGAAAGCCGGTGGTGCCCGAGGTGTACTGAATGTTGATCGGATCGTCGCGGTCGAGCGATGCGCTGAGCGCGTCGAGCTGCTCGGGCGATACGGCGTCCGCTGCGGCGATGAGCGCCTGCCAGGTGACGAACCCGTCGGCCGGACGCTGCGTCTCGCGCGGTGCGGCGGGGTCGTAGACGATGACCTTGCGCAGATGCGGAAACGCCGCGCTTTCCAGTTGGGCGCGCGCTTTGCGGAGCTCGGGGATCAGCTCGAGCACCATGGCGACGTAATCGCTCGAGCGAAAGCGCGGGATGAGGAACAGGCCCTGCACCTCCGAGCGCTGCAGCGCGTAGCCGAGCTCGCGCGTCCGGTTCGCCGGATTGATGTTGACCAGCACCGCGCCGATGCGTGCGGTGGCCATCTGCAGCAGCAACCACTCGACGTTGTTGGTCGACCACACGCCGATGCGCGCCCCGCGCACGAAGCCCAGGCCGGCGAGTCCGCGCGCCAGTTCGTCGACGGCCTCGGAGAACGCCCGATAGCTCAGTCGGCGCTGCTGCGGCAGGGCGACGACCGCCTCGCGCTCGGCGAAGCGCGCGACGGTAGCTTTGCGCCGGCGCGTTCATGCGCTACTCGACGTTCGCCCAGTAGGCGTCGACCCGCGCCTGGATTTCGCCGAGCAGCGCCTCGTTGCGCGCCGGTTCGAACAGGTGGCGGAAGCGCCCCTGGGTCTTCAGATAGTCCTCGACCGGCTGGCGCGGGTGCGGAACGCGGGTGTGAACGACCTTGCCGTCGAGGTATTCCTTCAGCGGCCAGATGCCGGTGCGTACCGCGAGCCGCCCGATCTCGACCGTCTGCTGAGGATCGAAATCCCAGCCCGTCGGGCACGGCGCGAGCGCCAGCACCAGCCGGGGACCCGTCAGGCGCTTCGCCTTTTCGATCTTCTTCGCCAGGTCGAGCGGCTCGGCACCGATTACGGTCGCGGCATAGACGGGCCGGTGCGCGGTCCAGATCGAGAACAGGTCCTTTTTCTCTCCGCTGTAGCCGCGCGCACCGGCGCTGGTCGAGGTGCGCGCCGCGTGCGGCGTGGCACCCGAGAACTGCTGGCCGGTATTGCCGTAGCCCTCGTTGTCGTAGCAGAGGTAGAGGAAATCGAGCCCGCGCTCGATCGCGCCCGAGGTCGCCGACAGTCCCATGCCGTACGCGGCGCCGTCACCGGTGAGGACGACCGTCGAGAGATCGTCCTCGGGCGGGATGCGCTTGTGCTCGAGCAGGATGTCGAGCGCATCGCGCACGCCCTGCGCGCCGGCGGGCGCGGACGCCATCGCGGTGTAGAGCCAGGAGCCGCGGAACGGCGTGAAGGGATAGACCGACAGCAGGGTCATGCAGCCGGCGGCGTTGACGAACACCGTCCGCGTTCCGAGGAGGTCGTAAATCTCGTGCAGCGCCCCGAGCCCGCCGCAGCCGGCGCACATCGGCGTGCCCGAGCCGAGCAGATGGGTCGAAGGCAGGTCCTTCATGCGCTGGATGACGTGCTCGCTCATTGCCCACCCCCGGTCTCCAGGCGCTCCACCGCAGCCACGGCCTGCAGCTTTCGCATTTCGCGCAGCTCGGTCGCCGTATAGAGCAGCCGGGGCGCAGGCGCCACGCCGCCTTGCGCTGCGCGCCGGGTGACCGCCGCCATCTCGTAGAACTCCTCGGCGCCAATGTCGCGCCCGCCGAGTCCGCCAACGAAGCTGGCAAGCAGCGGCGCATCGCGCATGCCGTACAGCGCAGAGGCCAGCTCGGTGTGGAGCACGCCACCCTTGCCGTTGGACAGGTTCTGGTCGATCACCGCGACCCCGCGCGTGCCCGCCAGCAGCGCGCGCAGGCGCGCTTCGGGGAACGGGCGCAGCAGGCGCAGGCGCAGCAGACCGACGCGTTCGCCCGCCTCGCGCAAGCCGTCGACCGCCGCCTTGGCCTTGGTGGCGAAGGCGCCCATCATGAAGAACACCACGTCGGCGTCGTCGGCGCGATAGGTCTCGACCGCGGGATGCGCGCGCCCGAAGCATTGTTCGAACGCGCCCGCGATTTCGTCGTAGACCGGCAGCGCATTGAGCGCAGCGAGATGCGTCTCGTAACGGAAGTACGAATACGGCGTGCCACCGAGCACGGCGACCGCCTGGCTGCTGGGTTGCGAGGCGCGGAAGCTGATGCCCTGCGGGTCAAACGCGGGCAGGAAGTCTGCGGCGCGCGCCGCTTCTGGAATTTCGACCGGCTCGCGCGTGAACGACAGGGTGAAGCCGTCCAGGTTGACGATCACGGGCAGGCGTACGCGGGGATCCTCGCCCAGGCGGTAGGCGAGCAGCACCGAGTCGAGCACTTCCTGGCAGGTCGCGCAGACAATGGCGAGAAAGCCTGAGTCGCGTGCCGCGAGCAGGTCGTTGTGGTCGGACTCGAGCGTGATCGGGCTGGCCAGACCGCGCGACACGTTCACCAGGACGAAGGGCACGCGCCAGCCGGCGACCGTGTAGATCATCTCCATGCCGTAGAGCAGGCCCTGGCTCGAGGTCGCGCTGAACACGCGCACCCCGGTTGCAGCGGCTGCGCCGGCCGCGGTGATCATCGAGTGCTCGGACTCGAGCAGCGTCAGCCGTCCCCGCATCTCGCCCGTGTCGTACCAGCGCGCGAGCGTCTCGATGATCTCGGTCTGCGGCGTGATCGGAAACGCAGGAACGTAGTCGACGCGGGCGAGCCGTGCGCCCCAGGCCGCCGCACCGTTGCCGGTGAGCAATACGCGCGTCATGCGGTCGCCTCCTGTGCCTGCTGCACGTCCTTCTCGGGTAGCGCGCGGATCGCGTGCGGCGGGCAGACCGCGACGCAGACCAGACAGCCCTTGCAGTGGTCGTAGTCGATGCGCGGTGCGCCCTCGGCGTCGACCTGAATCGCGCTGTCCGGGCACAGCGTGCTGCACACCCAGCTGCAGCCTTTGCAATGATCGTAGTCGATGACCGGACGCAGGGTGCGCCACAGTCCGGTGCGCACTTCGACGCTCGTCGCCACGGCACGAATGTCGGGCGCCGCGGCCAGCGCGGCTTCGGCCGCGAGCTCGACCCATTCCGGCGCCGCGTAGCCGCGCGCGTCGTGCGCCTCGCCTTCCATCACGCAGCCCTCTGCGAAGTCGAGGGCGTCAAATGCGGCGAGCGCACGCTCGCGACTTTTCTCGGCCGCCTCCCTTCCCAAGGCCGCAATTTCGTCATCGACTGCGAGCGCGAGCGCTTCGCGAGAGATCCGGCCGACGAGGCGTGCCGCCGCCCCCGCGCAGATCGCGCCGATGGTTGCGGTCTCCGCGCGCTCGCGTGTTTCGCCGCCGCCGGGCAGTCGGACAATGCGGCCGGCATAGTTCAGGCGCGCTTTCCAGGCGTCTTCGGATTCCGCGCTATTGATGAGCAAAACGGTGCGGGCCGACACACCCGCGAGCACACCGGCCGCCGGGATCGGCGTCAGCGTTTCATCGGCAACGACGACCAGGTCGGGTTGCGCGATACCGCCGCGCTCGTGGATCGGCCGTTGCGCCGCGCGCACGTACGCGAAGATGGGCGCGCCGCGCCGCTCCGCGCCGTAACGCGGCGCGTCCTGCACCTCATAGCCCTCACGAAAGAACGCGCTGCCGAGAATGCGGGATGCGGTCTTCATGCCCTGACCGCCGCGACCGTGAAACCGGATGCGATACATGGTCGACGCCTAGCGATACAGCGACCAGCGGCGCAGTTGCATGGCGCCCTGCACGCGCTCGACCGCGAGCGCCATCGCCGCCGCGCGCGGCGGCATCGCGTCGCGCGCCGCGCGCTCGAGCACGGCCGCGGTATTGCTGCGCAGCTTGTCTTCGATGATGGCGAGCGCTTCCGTCTCGCCCGCGCCGCGATATTCGGTGGCCGCGCAGATGACGCCGCCGGCGTTGGCGATGAAGTCGGGCACGCACAGCACGCCCTTGTCGTGCAGGCGTTGCTCGGCCTGCGCTGTGATGGGAATGTTGGCGCCTTCAAGGATCAGCCGGGTCCGCAGGCGATCGACATTGCCCTCGTGAATCACGTCGGGGCGCGCAGCCGGGATCCAGATGTCGCACTCGACCTCGATCACGGCCTCGCGCGGGCGTTTGTCGCCCTGCGGGTGCGCGCACACCGACTGGCCGGCCGCCTTGAGGCGCGCCAAGGCTTCGATATCGAGGCCCGCGGCGGCAACCAGCGTGCCGCCCGAATCGGCCGCCGCGACCAGCACCGCGCCCTCGGCCGCGAGAAAGCGCGCGGCGTGCTGTCCAACGGCACCGAAGCCCTGCACCGCGACGCGTGCGCCCTTGAGCGCGAAATCGCAATAGCGCAACGCCACCTCGGCCGCGTGACGGATGCCCCAACCGGTGGCTCCGATCGCGTCGAGCGGGATGCCACCGACTTCGCGCGGCAGACCGACCGAACGACCGATCTCGTCGCGTACCCAGGCCATGCAGGTTTCATCGGTCCCCATGTCGGGGCCGAAGATGTAGTCGTCGACGCCGCGCAGCGCACAGGCGAACGCGCGCACCAGGCGCTCTTTTTCACCGCGCGACATCTTCGGATCGCCCCAGATGACCGACTTGCCGCCACCGTGCGGCAGGCCCGCCGCGGCATTCTTCAGCGTCATGGCGCGCGCAAGCCGCGCACATTCCTCGGTGGTCGCGTCCGGGGCCATGCGCAGCCCGCCGATCGAGGGGCCGGTGGCGACATTGTCGACGACCAGCACGCCCTGGAGGCCGACTGCAGGGTTGTGCACGTGAATGACCTTCGCAGGACCCAGTTCGTCCGCGAACGCGAAGACAGGTTTCACGGGCCACTCCGTTTGCCGGCGTGATCTCCACGCCGCTACCAACTATGGATACGCCGCCGACCCTTCCGCGTATTGACTCAGGTCAACCGCTTCGGTGGCGTGTCCGGCTGTGGCCGCAGCCTGCAGCCTTCGACACGCCGTTGAGCGGTCGTTATAATCGCGCGCCTTACCCAGGGGGAGGTGCGGCGATGGCGGGTCGGCTCGAAGGCAAGGTCGCGTTTGTCACCGCGGGCGGACAGGGCATCGGGCGCGGCGCGGCGCTCGCCTTTGCGCGCGAGGGCGCGACCGTCTGGGCAACGGACCTGAATTCCAAGACGATCGCCGAGCTCGAGGGCCACGACGGCATCCGCACGCGTCAGCTCGACGCCACCGACGAAGGGGCGATCGCGCGCGTGGCGGCGGAGGTCGGCGACATCGATGTGCTGTTCAACTGCGCGGGCTTCGTGCATCACGGCACGATCCTCGACTGCACGCCGAAGGACTGGGACTTCAGCTTCAACATCAACGTGCGCTCGATGTACCTGGTGGCGCGCGCTTTCCTGCCCGGCATGCTGAAAAAGGGCGGCGGATCGATCATCAACATGGCGTCGGTCGCCTCGTCGATCAAGGGTCTGCCGAACCGCTTCGTCTACGGCGCCACCAAGGCGGCGGTGATCGGCCTGACCAAGGCGATCGCGGCGGATTACGTGCGCCACGGGATCCGCTGCAACGCCATCTGCCCCGGCACCGTCGACACGCCCTCGCTCGGCGAGCGCATCAACGCCTTCGCCGATGCGGTTCAGGCGCGCAAGGACTTCATCGCCCGCCAGCCGATGGGCAAGCTCGGCACGGTCGACGACATGGTCGGGATTCTGGTTTTTCTGGCGAGCGACGAGTCGCTGTTCGCTACCGGTAACGCGTACGCAATTGATGGAGGGATGACGATATGAAGCTCTGCCGCTATGGAAGAAACGGCTTCGAGAAACCCGGCATGATCGACGCCGCGGGCAAACTGCGCGACCTGTCCAAGGTGGTGCCGCAGATCGGTCCGGAGGAGATCTCGCCGCAGGGTTTGAAGCGGCTTGCCAAGCTCAAGCCCGAGTCGCTGCCGCTGGTGAAGGGCGAACCGCGGCTCGGCGTGCCGTACGTCGGCATCGGCAAGTTTGTCGCCATCGGGCTGAATTTTTCGGACCACGCCAAGGAGACCGGCTCGCCGATTCCGCCCCGAGCCGATCGTGTTCATGAAGGCGACCACTTGCATCAGCGGACCGGACGACGACGTCATGCAGCCGAAGCACTCGACCCGGCTCGACTGGGAGGTCGAGCTCGCGTTCGTCATCGGCACGAAAGCGCAGTACGTCAAGAAGGAGGACGCGCTCAAGCACATCGCCGGCTATTGCGTGGTGAACGACGTCTCGGAGCGTGCCTTCCAGTTCGCCACCAACCAATGGGACAAGGGCAAGGGCTTCGACACCGCCGGCCCGATCGGGCCGTGGCTGGTCACGTCCGACGAGATTCCGGATCCGCAGGCGCTCGACATGTGGCTCGACGTCAACGGCAAGCGCATGCAGAGCGGCAACACCCGCACCATGATCTTCGACGTGGCGACGCTGGTCTCGCACCTGAGCGAGTACATGACCTTGCTGCCGGGCGATATCGTCACCACCGGCACGCCGCCGGGGGTAGGCCTCGGCATCAAGCCGAATCCGGTCTACCTCAAGCCGGGCGACGTCATGACGCTCGGCATCCAGGGTCTCGGCGAGCAGCGCCAGAAGGTCGTCGCCTGGCGCGGCTGATCGCACTCGCGGGCGCGGTGCTGATCGGCGCCGCGCTCGCGCCTGCGGCGGCGGCGGACGAGGCACCGCCGCTCGACCCGCTCGACGCGAACGTCATTTTCCTGCCGACGCCGCCCGCGGTGGTCGACGGCATGTTCGACCTCGCGGGCGTGCGAGCCGGGGACGTGCTCTACGACCTCGGCGCGGGCGACGGACGCATTCCGATCGCCGCCGCACAGCGATTCGGCATCCGCGCGGTCGGTATCGAGATCAATCCGCGCATGGTCGAGATCGCGCGCGCCAACGTGCGGCGTGCCGGCGTCGAACGGCTGGTGGAGATCCGTCAGGGCGATGCGCTCGAAGCCGACCTGCGCGAGGCCAGCGTGGTCACCCTGTTTCTGTTTCGCGAGCTGAATCTCGAGCTGCGACCGCGGCTGCAGGCCCAGCTCCGGCCGGGCGCACGCGTCGTCTCGCATCGCTTCGACATGGGCGACTGGATGCCCGACGCGCAGACCACCGTGCACGGCAATCCGCTTTATCGCTGGACGATTCGCGAGCCCTAGATCGCAGGCGCGCGCAGCTGCCAGTCGGTCGCGCCCTGGTAGGCGTGGCCCAGCGCGAAGAGCGTGGACTCGTCGAACGGGCGGCCGACGAGCTGCATCGCCGTCGGCAGGCCGTTCGGCAGGAAGCCGGCGGGGACCGCGAGCGCAGGCAGGCCGAGGAAGCTGATCGGCCGCGTGAGCCGGGTGATGCGTCCGAGCACGACCATCATTTCCGGGCTGTCGCCGACCTCGGTCTCGGCGATCGTCGGCGTGGCGAAATCGACCGTCGGCGCGTGCAGCACGTCGCACTTGGAAAACACCGCGTCACAGAATGCGCGCAGCGCGGGACCCCGCAGGCGCTGCGCGTTGACGTACGCCGCCGCCGGAATCGCGAGACCCTGCGCGAGGCGCGTACGCAGCTGCTCGGAGTAGTCCTGCGGCCGCTGGCTCAGCCAGTTCGAGTGCAGCGCGGCAGCTTCCGAAGCAGCGACAATCGACCACGCCGCCGATGCGGTGGCGAGGTCGCGTGGGTCGACGTCGACCACGACCGCGCCGAGATTGCGGAACACCTCCAGCGATGCATCCATGCGCTCGATGATTCCGGCGTCCGCATTCTCGTAGAAGTAGGACGTCGGCCGGCCGATACGCAGGCCCTTGATGGATTGCTTGAGCGCTGCGACGAAATCGGGCACGGGCGCGGTTTCGCAGGTCGGGTCATCTGGATCCGTCCCCGCGATGACCGCGAGAATCTGCGCAGCATCCTCGACGCTGCGCGCCAGCGGGCCGACGCGATCCAGCGAATGCGACAGGGGCATCGCCCCCGCGCGCGAGACTCGACCGTAGGTGGCCATGATGCCGACGGTGCCGCAGAAGCTTGCCGGCAGCCGGATCGAGCCGCCGGTGTCCGAGCCGAGCGCGGCGAAATTCGCGCGTGCCGCCACGGTGGTGCCCGACCCCGAAGACGAGCCGCCGGTGATGTAATCCGGGTGCCAGGCGTTGCGGCAATGTCCGAAGTGCCAGTTGTGGCCGGCCGGGTTGAAGGCGAACTCCGACATGTTGAGCGTCGCGAACTGGATCGCGCCGGCGGCGTCGAGCCGGGCCAGCGCGCTCGCGGTGCGCGGCGCGGGGCGCTCGCGCAGGATCTTCGAGCCGCAGGTCGAAATCTCGCCGGCACGGTAGTACATGTCCTTGTGCGCCATCGGCACCCCGTGCAGCGGGCCGCGCCAGCGGCCGGCGGCCGCGTCACGGTCGGCCGCGTGCGCGGCGCCGAGCGCGCGATCGGCGTCGATGCGGATGAAACCGTTAACCCGGGGCTGGATCTCGCCCGCGCGCGCGAGCACCGCCTCCATCGCCTGTACGCAGCGCACACGCCCCGCGCGGATCTGCGCGGCGAGCCCGGTTGCGGAAAGCGCGAGCAGCTCGGCCTGAGTCACCGCGCCTGCCCGCGGATCTCGAGGGCGAATCCGGCCGGCTCGTCTTCGAAGGCAAGGGCGTCGAACGTGGCCTGTGTGGCCCGCAACTGCGCCCCGACCCAGGTGGCGGCCGCGTCAGGCCGGGCGGCATCCGGGGCAACGCCGGCGACGTCGAGCAGGGCAGTGACCAGCTCGGGTGGAACGATTGAGCGCATGGGCGGGGTCTCCTGGTTCTTAAACGTGACGTCAGCTTCAACGGCGCAGGGGTTTCGCAGCCGGCGGGCTGCCGTCGCGAAGACCTTGGAGTAAGCTTACATCGACCTGTCTGGACCATGGCCGCCCATGGAGATTCCCCGCGTCAACCGCGAGCGCCTGTGGCGCTCGCTTATGGACCTTGCCCGCATCGGCGCGACGCCGAAGGGCGGCGTTCGCCGTCTGACACTGACCGAGACCGATCGTGAAGGCCGTGACCTGTTCGCGCGCTGGGCACGCGAGGCGGGAATGTCGGTCAGCGTGGATGCGATCGGCAACATGTATGCGCGTCGTGCGGGCACCGATCCGCGCGCAGCGCCGGTCGCGATGGGCAGCCACCTCGATTCGCAACCCTCGGGCGGCAAATTCGACGGTGCCTACGGCGTCATGGCGGGGCTCGAAGCGGTGCGGTCGCTGAACGACGCCGGTGTGGCGACGCGCGCGCCGCTCGACGTGATCGCGTGGACCAACGAAGAGGGCTCGCGCTTCGTGCCGACGATGATGGGCTCCGGCGTGTTTGCCGGCGTCCACACGCTCGACTATGCGCTTGCGCAGACCGACATCGCCGGCGTCAGCGTGCGCGATGCGCTCGAGGCGATCGGCTACGCGGGCCGCGCGCAGCCGCAGCCGCTCGGCGCGTACTTCGAGGTGCACATCGAACAGGGGCCGGTGCTCGAGCAGACCGGCACTACGATCGGCGTGGTCCAGGGTGCGCTCGGCCAGCGCTGGTTCGATCTGACGATCACTGGCCAGGACGCGCACGCCGGGCCGACGCCGATGGAGATGCGCAAGGACGCGCTGCTGGCGGCGAGCCGCGTGGTGCTCGAGGTCAATCGCATCGCGATGACTTTCCCCGACACCGCGCGCGGCACGGTCGGTCAGATGCGGGTGCAGCCGAATTCGAGAAACGTCGTGCCGGGCGAGGTCCGCATGACCATCGATCTGCGCAATGCCAGGCAAAAGACGCTGGACGGCATGGCCGAGGCCTTGCGGGCGGCGCTCGCGACGATCGAAGCCGACTGCCGCGTGTCGACGCAACTCGAGGAGGTGGTGACCTTTCCGCCGTCCGAATTTACGCCGGCGCTCGTCGACAGCGTGCGCGCGGCGGCCGCCGCTCTGGGCTACTCGCACCGCGACATCGTGTCGGGCGCAGCGCACGACGCGGTCTATGTGTCGCGCGTCGCGCCGGCGGCGATGGTGTTCGTGCCCTGCGAGGGCGGCATCAGCCACAACGAAATCGAAAACGCGACGCCCGCCGACGTCGCAGCCGGCGCCGACGTGCTGTTGCACGCGGTGCTGTCGCGCGCGGGCATCGTCCGGGACAAGGCCAAGGCCGCCTGAAGCGGCCGGGTTCGAACACGCTCATTACGGATACGCAAAGGAACTTACATGAACGAACGCGCACGCCCCGAAACCGTCGGCCAGTCACTCGAAAATTCCGCTTTCTTCATGCCGTTCAGCATGAACCGGCAGTTCAAGAAAGCGCCGCGCCTGGTATCGCGCGCCGAGGGCATTCACTACTACACGCCGGAGGGCCGCAAGATCATCGATGGCACCTCCGGGCTGTGGTGCGTGAACGCCGGTCACTGCCGGCCGGCGATCGCCGAAGGCGTCGCCAAGGGCGTCGCGACGCTCGATTTCGCGCCGCCGTTCCAACTCGGGCATCCGCTGGCCTTCGAATTCGCCGACAAGGTCGCGGCGCTCGCGCCCGAGGGCCTGTCGAAGGTGTTTTTCACCAATTCCGGCTCCGAGTCGGTCGAGACCGCGCTGAAGCTCGCCCTCGCCTATCACCGCGTTCGCGGCGAAGGCCATCGTACGCGGCTGATCGGCCGCGAGCGCGGCTATCACGGCGTCAATTTCGGCGGTACGGCGGTGGGCGGCATCGTCGGCAACCGCAAGATCTTCGGTGCGCTGCTGGCCGGTGTCGATCACATGCGCCACACGCACGACCTGGCGCGCAATGCCTTCTCCAAGGGTGAGCCGCAGCACGGCGCGGAGCTCGCCGATGACCTCGAGCGGCTCTGCCAGCTGCACGATCCGTCGACCATCGCCGCGGTGATCGTCGAGCCGGTCGCCTGCTCGACCGGCGTGCTGGTGCCGCCGGTGGGCTACCTCAAGCGCCTGCGCGAGATCTGCGACCGCCACGGCATCCTGCTGATCTTCGACGAGGTGATCACCGCCTGGGGCCGGCTGGGCGAGCCGTTCGCCGCACTGCGCTTCAAGGTGACGCCCGACCTGATCACCACGGCGAAGGGCATCACCAACGGCACGGTGCCGATGGGCGCGGTGTTCATGAAGGAAGCGCTCTATCAGGCGTTCCAGACCGGCCCCGACACCGCGATCGAGATGCCGCACGGCTACACCTACTCGGCGCACCCCGTGGCCTGCGCGGCGGGCCTCGCGACGCTCAAGGTATACGAGGACGAAGGCCTGTTGACGCGGGTGAAAGAACTCGAGCCCTATTGGCAGGAGCAGGCGCATGCATTGAAGGGCCTGCCCAACGTCATCGACATCCGGAACATCGGCCTGATTGCGGCGATCGAGCTCGCGCCGCGCGAGGCTGCGGTCGGCGCGCGCGGCTTCGAGGTGCACCTGAAGGCCTGGGAGCGGGGCGCCTACATGCGCGTGACCGGCGACATCATTGCCCTTGCGCCGCCGCTGATCATCGAGAAGCCGCAGATCGACGCGCTGTTCGATTGCCTGCGCGGGGTGCTGAAGGAGATTCGCTAGCCACGCGCATCGAACCGGCAGCGCGCGCATGAGCATGCGCGCATCGTCCTCGACCGGGTGGTTTCTCGCCGCGGGCGCGCTCGCGCTCGGAGGCCTCCTGGTCGCGGCTGCGCTGGTCCTGCATTTTTTCTCGACCCAGGAGGCGCCGACGCGCTTCCTTGCGCCCGGTACGCAGAGCGTCGAGATCGAACGGCCCGGGCGCACCATCGTGTGGCACGAGCATCGTACGCTGTTCGACGGCAGGTCATTCGACCTGCCGCCGCCCCTGCCACACGGCGTGCGGCTCGAGGTGACGGGGCCGGATGGCGCCGCGGTGGCGACCGAGCCGGCCGCGGTCACGGTGAGATGGGGCAGCGTGGAGCGCACCGCCGTCGTCGCGTTCGACGCTGCGGCAGCCGGTCGCTATGTCATCGTCGCGCGGGGCGACGCAAAGCCGTTCGTGCTCGCGATCGGCGCCGATTTCACCTGGCCGCTCGTCAGGGCCCTCGGCGGGGCGATTGCGGCTGCCGTGATCGGGCTTGGCGCGGGGCTCGCGCTCGGCCTGTACGCACTTCTGCGCCGCGCGCCGACCGCGGCAACGGATGCCGCGCAGGCGCCGCTTGCGGCGCCGGGCGCGACCGATGACAGCGAGAAGCGCCTGCGCGACCTCACGGCGGTCGTCTACGCATTGCAGGCGCTGTCGCTGGTTTTCGGCCTGACGCTCATCGCCGGCGTCATCGTCAACTACCTCAAGCGGCCCGAGGTCGCGGGAACCTGGCTCGAGTCGCACTTCGACTGGCAGATCCGGACGTTCTGGTGGTTGCTGCTGTGGGGCGTGCTCGGCCTGGCGAGCGCGATCGTGTTCGTCGGCCTTCTGATCCTGCTGGGCGCGGCAATCTGGTTCGTCTACCGCGTCGTGCGAGGCTGGATCGCGCTCAACGACCGCAGGCCGATCGGCCCGCACTGATTCGGCCGCGTCCGAAGACGCGGCGCGGACTACTTCGCAGCCGAGCGCACCACGTTCAGCCGGCGCCCGCGCGTCGACAGCTTGACGCGCGGCGGCGCGACCAGGTCGCGCAGGAAGTTCGGCAATGCGAACACGCCCTCGTGAGTTTCACCGTTGAAGAAGCGCAGGTCCTGCAGTCGACGCTGCTCGATGCGGCGGTCGATCTCGTCGGCGGTGTAGGCCTTGGGGTCGAGCTTGTCGGAGCACACGGCCATCGCCCATTGCGCGCCGAAGAGCGGCGCGAACACCGTATACGGACGCACGATGCGGAATACGCTATTCAGGCGCTGCGCGAGTTCGCCGACGCGCTCGGCCTGCGCGCTCGGCGCGCCGAGATGCAGCACCAGCGCGCCGCCGGGGGCAAGCGCCTGTCGCATGCGTTGCAGCGCCTCGACGGTGAACAACGCCTGGGCGGATCCGGCCGCATCGACATCGTAAAGGTCGAGCGCGATGCAGTCGTACTTTTCCTTCGTTTCGTGAAGGAACTGCAGGCCATCGCGGATCACGACGCGCAGCTTCGGGTGTTCGAACACGCCGCGATGCACGCTCTCGAAATGGTCCTTCGCCACGCGCAGCACGGCGTCGTCGGATTCCACCAGCGTGACCTGCTCAACCGTGGGGTGCTTGAGCACTTCCTCGGCCGCACCGCCGTCGCCGCCGCCGATGATCAGCACGTTGCGCGGGGCGTTGTGCGCCGACAGGGTGGGGTGCACGAGATTCTCGTGATAGACGAACTCTTCGCGCTCGGACACCGCGTTGCTGTCGTCCCGGCGAAAGACCTTGCCGAAGGCGGGCGTGTCGTAGACCGCCATGCGCTGATGGCGCGTCTGCCATTCGCCGAGCTGGCGATCGGCGCGGATGTAGAAACCGGTGCTGTCGTTGAGCGATTCCATCAGCAGGTGGTCGCCGCGCTCGATCGCACGGCGCGCGGTCTCAGCGGGCGCGAAATGCGCAACGAGGGCATCGAACAGGCGCCGGGCGCGCTCGACGGTGCCGGGCTCGGCGCGAGCCACGTAGATATCGAGGGTGACACCCGCCTGATCGGGCCAGGTGTGAATGGCGACATGCGACTCGCTCAGCAGGACAGCGCCCGTGAACCCGCCGCCCTCGAACTGGTGAAACCGCGTCCCGACGACATGCAGGCCAGCCTCTCGCACCAAATCAGTGCATCTGGCCTCAAAATCGGCGCCGGCCCGCAACGTCCCGGGCGCGCACTGGCATCCGGTCAGGTCGCCGACGAGATGCATGCCCTTCATGATCGGTCCCCTCAAAACACGAAGGCGCAACCTGGGGTTCCTGGTCACGCCTTTCGCTAACCTGCTGCTTTAAATACAGAAATCGAAAGCCGGGTGGTCCGTGGCGATCGCCCCGAGGGCGGCTTTAGGCGCTGCCGGCGTGCGCCCGCCTCATCTCTCCCGTGACGGCGTCGATCAGGGCACGCGCGATGGAAATTCTACTTGGAAGCTTGGGCAATTGGAACACGTCGAACCAGGCCGCATCTTCGATTTCGGCCGGATCTGGCCGGATTTCGCCCCCCGTCCAGTCGCATACGAAGGTTGACTTCCTCGGCCACTTCGCGCGCCAGGCACTGCTCGAGCGACTCACCGGGCCCGGCAAACCCTGCCAGCGCGCTGTACATCCCGCGCGGAAAGTGCGGCCCCCGGCCAAGCAGCACCTCGCGGCCGCGGCAGATGAGCGCCATGATGGCCGGCGCAACGCGCGGGTAGGCGGACAGCCGGCAGGACGGGCAGCTGCGCACGCGCTCATCTGCCTTGGCGAGAGTCGGCGTTCCGCAGCGCCCGCAGAACTGATGCGTGCGGTCCCAGTCGACCAGCTGCAGTGCGCGCCCGGCGATGCCGAAGTGCGCATCGTCGAGCACCGAGAACAGCGTCCTCAGGTTCTCCCAGCTTGCCCCCGCCGGCGCCGGCGTGTCGGCCGCAAACTCGGCCGCGAAGCAATGCGCCTCACCGAGCCGCCCGAGGTAGAGCGTGCGCAGCGACTCGGTTGCCACCCCCGGCGACGTGCCAAACGGCAGCCGCGCCCATTGCGGCCGCGTCGCTACGCGCAGATCATCGCTCGGCGCGCCGCTCGGCGGGCCGATCTCCACCAGCAGCCGGTCGCCACAGAATGCGAACCAGTGCCCGGCGTCGGACGGCGCGGGCGACGCGACGAGGTACTCGAAGGTCTCGGGACTGTGAAACGGCAGCGCGATCATCGGGAGCCCGAGTGTACCCGCCCGCTGTGCGCGCGCGCTGCACGTCCTTCGAAACCGACCGCGCGGCGCAGGAGATCCGTGCCCTCCTCGAGCAGGAAGTCCTTGAAGGACTGCGCGATCGGCGAGAGCCGCTTGCGCGCAAGATGGATCACGTGCCAGTTGCGCATCACCGGCGTGCCTGCGACCGGCAGCGTCACCAGGCGGCGGGCCTTCACTTCGAGCCCGATCGTATGCAGTGAAATAAAGGCGATCCCCATCCCCGCCATCACCGCCTGCTTGATGGTTTCGTTGCTCGACATCTCGGTGCTCGAGCGCAGCCGGACACCCTGCTGCGCGAACAGACGTTCCATTGCGCTGCGCGTGCCCGACCCCGGCTCGCGGATCAGCATGTTTTCCTTCGCCAGGTCGGCGAGTCGCAGGCGCTTGTTGCGGGCCAGAGGGTGCGCCGGCGGCGCAATGATCACCAGTGGGTGCGGCGCGAATACCTGCGCCTCCACCTCGAGTCCTTTCGGCGGCTGCCCCATGATTGCCAGATCGGTGCGGTTTTCGGCAAGCGCGGTCAGCACCGCTTCGCGGTTGCTGACCGCGAGGCGCAGGCTGACGTCGGGGTGGCGCCGCCGAAACTCGGCCAGCAGATGGGGCGCGAAGTACTTCGCCGTGCTGAGCACCGCGATGTCGAGCGTGCCGCCGCGCAGCCCACGAATAGTGGCAAGCGCATCGTCGGCGTCCTTGAGACGGGCCTCGACGTCGCGCGCGCAGCGCGCGAGCTCGGCCCCGGCTTCGGTGAGATCGATTCTCTTTCCGAAGCGCTCGACGAGGGCGACGCCGGCCGCGTCCTCGAGCTGCCGGACCTGCATCGAGACCGCCGGCTGCGTAAGATGCAGTGCCTTGGCCGCGGCCGAGAACGAGCGGTGGCGCGCCAGCGCTTCGAACACGACCAGCTGGCGCAGGGTGATGTGACGCAGGGACACGCGGGGCTCTTTCAGGTATCGACTGATCCTTATAGTAGCAATAAGAAATCGTGAATTGTGCTTATGATCTGATGGCCCTAGGCTTCACCCCCTCGAACAAGGAGGCGCAATGGCCGCGAAAACCTACGACGCAGGCGTGAAGGAATACCGCAGCATCTACTGGGAGCCGGACTACCAGGTCAAGGACACCGATCTCCTGGCCTGCTTCAAGATTACGCCGCAGGCCGGCGTGCCGCGCGAGGAAGCCGCGGCGGCGGTCGCGGCGGAATCCTCGACCGGGACCTGGACCACGGTGTGGACCGACCTGCTGACCGACCTTGCGCATTACAAGGGACGCGCTTACCGCATCGAGGACGTGCCGGGCGATGACAGCTGCTTCTACGCCTTCGTCGCGTACCCGATCGACCTGTTCGAGGAAGGCTCCGTCGTCAACGTCTTCACCTCGCTCGTCGGCAACGTGTTCGGCTTCAAGGCGATCCGCGCGCTGCGGCTCGAAGACGTGCGCTTCCCGATCGCCTATGTGATGACCTGTGGCGGACCGCCGAACGGCATCCAGGTCGAGCGCGACAAGCTGAACAAGTACGGCCGCCCGCTGCTCGGCTGCACCATCAAGCCCAAGCTGGGCCTGTCGGCGAAGAACTACGGCCGCGCGGTGTACGAGTGCCTGCGCGGCGGGCTGGATTTCACCAAGGACGACGAAAACGTCAACTCGCAGCCCTTCATGCGCTGGCGCGACCGCTTTGCCTTCGTCATGGAGGCGGTGAAGAAGGCCGAGGCGGAAACCGGCGAGAAAAAGGGCCACTATCTGAACGTCACCGCGCCGACGCCGGAGGACATGTACAAGCGCGCGGCGTTCGCCAAAGAGCTCGGCGCGCCGATCATCATGCACGACTACCTGACGGGCGGCTTCTGCGCCAACACCGGTCTGGCCAACTGGTGCCGGGAAAACGGCATGCTGCTGCACATCCACCGTGCGATGCACGCGGTGATCGACCGCAACCCGCACCACGGCATACATTTCCGTGTGCTGGCCAAGGCGCTGCGCCTGTCGGGCGGCGATCACCTGCACACCGGCACCGTGGTCGGCAAGCTCGAAGGCGACCGTCAGGCGACGCTCGGCTGGATCGACCTGCTGCGCGAGCGCCGCATTCCGGAAGACCGCTCGCGCGGCATCTTCTTCGAGCAGGACTGGGGGACGATGCCGGGCGTGCTGGCCGTCGCCTCGGGCGGCATCCACGTCTGGCACATGCCCGCACTGGTTGCGATTTTCGGCGACGATGCGGTGTTCCAGTTCGGCGGCGGAACGCTCGGTCATCCCTGGGGCAACGCCGCCGGGGCCGCGGCCAACCGCGTCGCGCTCGAGGCCTGCGTGCAGGCGCGAAACGAGGGCCGCGACGTGGAGCGCGAGGGCAAGGAGATCCTGACGCAGGCGGCGAAATCCAGTCCCGAGCTGAGGGCTGCGATGGAAACCTGGAAGGAAATCCGCTTCGAGTTCGACACCGTCGACAAGCTCGACGCGGGCAAGAAAGCCGCGGCCTGACGGCGGCGCGCGATCAAAGGAGACTCACGCGATGGCAAACATCCTGGAGTACAAGTCGCGCCTGTCGGATGCCGGCAGCCGCAAGTTCGAAACCTTTTCCTACCTGCCGACGCTCAGCAAGGCGCAGATCCGCGCGCAGGTCGCGTATATTGCCGCCCGGGGCTGGAACCCGGCGATCGAGTACACCGAGCCGCAGCATGCCACGGGCGCCTACTGGTACATGTGGAAGCTGCCGATGTTCGGCGAGACCGACGTCGATCGCATCCTGGCGGAGGCCGAAGCCTGCCACAAGGCGCATCCGGACGATCACGTGCGACTGATCGGCTACGACAATGCGCGGCAGACGCAGGGCGCGGCAATGGTGATCTACCGCGGCAAGGCGGAATAGGCGACGGTCGCGCAGCGGGCGCGACGAGGGGGGAGGGCGCGTGCGTCTCAAGGCGCTGATATTCGACGTCGACGGTACGCTGGCGGATACCGAGGCCGCGCATTGCGCGGCCTTCAATGACGCGTTCGCAGCGGCCGGGCTCGCCTGGCGCTGGGATGCGGCGCGGTACCGCGTGCTGCTGCGCGTCACCGGGGGCAAGGAGCGGATCATGCACTTCATCGATACGCTGCCGCTCGCCGAAAGCGAGAAAGCGCAGCATCGCGCGCGCGTGCCTGCGCTGCATGCGGACAAGACGCGGCGCTACGCACAGCGGGTCGCGGCAGGTCGGGTCGGACTGCGTCCGGGGATCGAGCGCCTGTTAACGGAGGCGCGCGGCGCCGGCGTGCGGCTCGCGCTGGCGACGACCACCTCGCCGCAGAACGTGGAGGCGCTGATCGACGCGACGCTCGGCCCCGCGGCGCGGACCTGGTTTTCGAGCAGGGTCTGCGGCGACGCGGTGGCGAACAAGAAACCCGCGCCCGACGCCTACCTGCGCGCGCTGTCGGAACTGGGACTGCGCGCGACAGACTGCGTGGCGCTGGAGGATTCGGCCAACGGCCTGCGTGCTGCCCGCGCCGCCGGGCTGTGCACGATCGTGACGCCGACGGACTGGAGCGCAGCCGAGGATTTTGCGGACGCCGCGCTGGTCCTGCCGCATCTGGGCGACGCCGGACACGCGCTCGAGGGCGCGGACGCGAGGCGCGCCGGCGGCCCCTGGCTCGGGCTGGCGTCGATCGAACGGATTCGCGCGGTGCATGACGACCACATGGAGGCGACGGCATGAGCCTGCAGGCGCTGATTTTCGACATGGATGGCACGCTCATCGACACCGAAGAGCTGCATCGCCAGGCGTTCAACGCCGCATTCATCGAGCTGGGGCTGTTCTGGGACTGGGGTCCGCACCTGTACGCGGAGCTGCTCAAGGTCTCGGGCGGCGTCGAGCGGCTGCGCCGCTACATCGAGACGCTGCCGCTCGAGACGGGCGAACGCGAGCGGCTGTCCGAGCAGGTGCCGGCGATTCACCGCACCAAGACGGCGATTTACCGCGACCTCGTCGCCGCGGGGCGTCTGCCGCTGCGGCCCGGCATGGTGCGGCTGATCGGCGAGGCGCGCGCCGCGTCGCTGCGGCTTGCCATCGCGGCAACCTCGTCGAGCGAGAACGTGACGGCGCTGCTGTCGGCATCGCTCGGCGCGGCCGCGCTGACCTGGTTCGAGGCGGTGGTTTCGGTCGACATGGTGCCGCAGCCGAAGCCGGCGCCGGACCTCTACCAGCGCGTACTGGGCGCGCTGCACCTGCCGGCGGCGGCTTGCGTCGTGCTGGAGGATTCGGCGAACGGCGTGCGCGCCGCCAAGGCGGCCGAGCTGGTCACCATCGCCGTGCCCTCGCGCTGGACGGTGGAGCAGGACCTGTCGGGCGCGGACCTCGTCGTACCGGCGCTCGATGCGCTTGCCGCGCCGCTTGCCGAGATTCAGAGCCTGCACCGGCGCCGCAGCCTGAAGAGCGCCTGAGCCCGCCATGCTGCTCGCCGACCACACGACGCTGGTCCAGTTCCTGATCGAGGAGCGGCGCCGCTTTCCCGAAGCGAGCGGCGAGCTCAACGCGGTGATTCTCGACGTGGCGCTGGCCTGCAAGGCGATCGCGCGCTCGGTCGCTCACGGCGCGCTCGCCAAGGTGCCGGGCGCGCAGCCGGGCGAGGCCGATGCCGAGACGACGGCGGACCGCGTCGCGCACGCGGCGCGCGAGATCTTTCTGCATACCAGCGAGTGGGGGGGCCATCTCGCCGGCCTGCTTGCCACCGACAGGGCGACGCCGCTGCGCGTTCCGCCGACGTTTCCCAAGGGGAAGTATCTGCTGCTGTTCGACGCCATCGACCGCCCGTCGAACCTCGAGATGAACGGTGCGCTTGGCAGCCTGTTCTCGGTGCTGCGTGCGCAGCGGCCCGGGGCGGAGGCGCAAGCCGCCGACTTTCTGCAGCCGGGCGCGCAGCAGGTCTGCGCCGGGTACGCCATCTACGGGCCCGCGACGATGCTCGTGCTGACGGTCGGCAGCGGCGTGCACGGCTTCACGCTCGACCCCGGCTTGGGCGAATTCGTGCTCACCCATCCGAGCATCCACCTGCCGCAGGAGACGGGTACGCTCGCCATCGGCAGCTCGAACAGCCGCGACTGGGAGCCCGCCGTCAAGCGCTATGTCGACGAGTGCATGGCGGGCCGCACGGGGCCGCGTGGCAAGGATTTCGAGATGCGCTGGGTGGCTTCACCCGTTGCCGAGCTGCATCGCATTCTGATGCGCGGCGGCGTGTTTCTCTATCCGCGCGACCGCCACGATGCGGCCGCACCCGGACGTCTGGGCCTGCTGTGCGACGCGAATCCGGCCGCTTTCATCATCGAGCAGGCGGGCGGCCGCGCGAGCACCGGCCTGCAGCGCGTGCTCGACCTGCCGCCCGAGGCACTCGATCAGCGCGTTGCGCTGATGTTCGGCGCCGCGAACGAGATCGAGCGCCTCGAGCTCTACCACCGCGACTACAACGAGCGCGAATACGACGCGCCGCTGTTCGGCGCGCGCGGCCTGTTCCGCGCAACCGGCTGATCGGCACGGCCACAGCCCCAGGGAGAAGTGCATGTCCGCGAAATTTCCGATCATCGCCATCACCGGCTCTTCGGGCGCCGGGACGACGTCGGTCATGCGCACCTTCCAGCGCATTTTCGATCGCGAGGGCGTCAAGGCGGCGTTCGTCGAGGGCGACGCCTTCCACCGCTATAACCGCGAGGAGATGAAAGCGCGCATGGAGGCAGAGATCGCGCGCGGCAATCATCAGCTCAGCCACTTCGGTCCGGAGGCCAATCTGTTCGAGGAGCTCGAGTCGCTGTTCCGCGGCTACGGGGAGAGCGGGCAGGGGCGAACGCGCAAGTACCTGCACAACGACGAGGAGGCGGCGTCCTATCGCCAGCCGGCCGGCACCTTCACGCCTTGGGAGACGATGCCGGGCGGCACCGATCTGCTGTTTTACGAGGGTCTGCATGGTGCGGTGGTCAGCGAAACGGTCAACATCGCGCAGCACGTCGACCTGATGATCGGCGTGGTGCCAGTGATCAATCTCGAGTGGATCCAGAAGCTGCACCGCGACCGCATCGCGCGGCGGCACAGCACCGAGGCGGTCACCGACACCATCCTGCGCCGCATGCACGACTACGTGCACTACATCTGCCCGCAGTTCGCACGCACGCACATCAACTTCCAGCGCGTGCCGGTGGTCGATACGTCGAACCCGTTCTTCGCGCAGGACAT
>LJTQ01000142.1 GCA_001303445.1 Betaproteobacteria bacterium SG8_39
GCGGCTGGTCCCACCTCGAGCGCCAGCGCGGCGGCCTGGGCAAGACCGGCGGCCCCGGCGAGAAGCAGATCGAGCTCGACCGCCGCCTGATCGGCAGCCGCGTGCGGCTGCTGCGCGGCAAGCTTGAGCAGCTGCGCCGCCGGCGCCAGGTGCAGCGCCGCGCCCGCGTGCGGCGCGAGGTGCTTTCGGTTTCGCTCGTCGGCTACACCAATGCCGGCAAGACCACGCTGTTCAACGCCCTGACCAACGCACGGGCCCTCGCGGCGGACCGGCTGTTCGCGACGCTCGACACGACCACGCGGCGGGTCTGGGTGCCGGACGCGGGCGAGGTGGTGGTCTCCGACACGGTCGGCTTCATCCGCGACCTGCCGCACACGCTGGTGGCGGCGTTCCGTGCCACCCTCGAGGAGACCGTACACGCCGACGTGCTGCTGCACGTGGTCGACGCCGCGTCCCCGGTGCGCGAGGCGCAGACCGAGCAGGTGAACGCGGTGCTCAAGGAAATCGGCGCCGACCAGGTACCCCAGTTGCTGGTGTGGAACAAGATCGACCGCACGCCGCTGCTGCCTGGGGTCGAGCGCGACGAGTGTGGTAGCATCCGCCGGGTTCGAGTGAGCGCTCGCACGGGCGCAGGGCTCGAGATGCTGCGCGACGCGATTGCCGAGGCCGCGAAGCGAAAAGGCGCGACGCGCGGCGCGGCCATCGATCAAGCGCACTTCCTTCAAACTCACTAACGTTTCGGCTGGCAATGGCTTTGAACGACCCGAATTGGGGGCGGGGTGGCTCTCGCGGTCCGCAGGGACCGTCGGGAGGTAACCAGGGCCCGCCCGACCTGGATGAACTCTGGCGCAGCTTCAACCGACGCCTGAGCGACCTGTTCGGTCGCGGGCGCGGGGGAGGCGGCGATTTCGGCGGCCCGCCCGAGCCGCCGTCGGCGCGCCGGCTGGGCGGCGGTGCGATCGTGCTGATTCTCCTCGTGCTTGTGGTCTGGATCGCGAGCGGCTTCTACATCGTGGTCGAGGGTCAGCGCGGCGTGGTCCTGAGCTTCGGCAAGTTCTCGAAGGAAACGCTGCCGGGCCTGAGCTGGCGCTGGCCCTGGCCGATCCAGTCGCACGAGATCGTCAACATTTCGCAGGTACGCACGCTCGAGATCGGCTACCGCAACAACGTGCGCACCAAGGTGCTCAAGGAATCGCTGATGCTGACCGACGACGAAAACATCGTCGACCTTCAGTTCGCGGTGCAGTACATCCTGAACAATCCGAAGGACTACCTGTTCAACACGCGCCGGCCGGACGACACCGCGATGCAGGTGGCCGAGACGGCGATGCGCGAGATCATCGGCAAGAGCAAGATGGACGCGATCCTTTACGAATCGCGCGAAGAGATCGCGCTGAAGGCGACCAAGCTGATGCAGGAGATTCACGACCGCTATGGCACCGGCATCCTGATGAGCGCGGTGACGATCCAGGCGGCGCAGCCTCCCGAGCAGGTCCAGGCGGCGTTCGACGATGCGGTCAAGGCGGGGCAGGACCGCGAACGGCTGAAGAACGAGGGCCAGGCCTACGCCAACGACGTCATCCCCAAGGCGCGCGGTACGGCCGCGCGTCTGTCGGAGGAGGCGGCGGGCTACCGGCAGCGCGTCATCGCGAATGCCCAGGGTGATGCGTCGCGCTTCGAGCAGGTGCTGGCGGAATATTCCAAGGCGCCGACGGTGACGCGCGAGCGGATCTACATCGAGACCATGCAGCAGGTGCTCGGCTCGACCTCGAAGATCATGATGGACTACCGCAGTGGCGGAAACCTGCTCTACCTGCCGCTCGATCAGCTGATGGACCGTGCCGGCATCGAGCCGGGTGGGTCGGTGGCCGGCGTGCCGCGCAGCGCGCAGGTCGACGCGCCCCCGGCAACGGAGGGCAGCCCGCGTTCGCGCGACAGCCTGCGCGGGCGCGGCCGGGGAGAGCGGCCATGAGGGCGCTCGGGCCGCTGGTCGCCGCCCTGATCGCGGTCGGCCTGGTCATTAAGGGGGCGCTGTTCACCGTCGACCAGCGCCAGAACGCGATCGTCTTCCAGCTCGGCGAGGTCAAGGACGTCATCATCAAGCCGGGTCTCAACTTCAAGTGGCCGATGATCCAGGACGTGCGCTTCTTCGACATGCGCATCCTGTCCTACGATGACGTCGAGCCGCTGCGCTTCATCACCTCGGAGAAGAAGCCGGTGCTGGTGGATTCGTACGTCAAGTGGCGCATCGTCGACGTGCGACAGTTCTACGTCAGCGTGCAGGGCGACGAGTTCCGCGCGGCCACGCGCTTGCGCCAGACGATTTCCAACCTGCTGCAGGCCGAGTTCGGCCGGCGCACGGTGCACGACGTGGTCTCCGGCGCGCGCGACGAGATCATGGCCGAGGTGCGCGCCAAGGCCGACCTGGACCTGCGCCGCATCGGCGTCGAGATCGTCGACGTGCGCCTGAAGCGCGTCGATTTGCCGCAGGAAGTGAGCGAGTCGGTCTACGGGCGGATGCAGGCCGAGCGCAAGCGGATCGCCAATGAACAGCGTTCCGAGGGTGCCGCCGAGGCCGAGCGTATCCGCGCCGATGCCGATCGGCAGCGCGAGGTCATCCTGGCGAACGCCTACCGCGACGCGCAGCGCGTCAAGGGAGATGGCGACGCGCAGGCCGCCTCGATCTACGCCAAGGCGTTCTCCAAGAACGCCGAGTTCTACTCGTTCTACCGCAGCATGGAAGCCTATCGCGGCACCTTCCAGGGCCAGAAAGACCTCATGCTGATCGAGCCGAATTCCGATTTCTTCCGCTACCTCCGGGACTCGACCGGCCGTCCGCCCGCGGTGAAGAAATGAGCGATGGGCACGACGCTGATCATGGCGTTTGCCCTGATGCTCGTCATCGAGGGCGCGCTCCCGTTTCTCGCGCCTAGCGTCTGGCGCGACACCTTTCGCCGCATCATGTTGCTGAGCGATGGCCAGATCCGCTTCGTCGGTCTGGCGTCCATGGCGCTCGGCCTGCTGCTGTTCGTGCTGGTGAGCTGAGCGCATGCCGCTGCGCTGGCTGCTACCGGAGTACTTCGAGGACATCCTGCCGGAGGAGGCCGCGCGCATCGAGCGGCTGCGCCGCACGCTGCTCGACCTGTTCGCGGGCCGCGGCTACGAGCTGGTCATGCCGCCGCTGCTCGAATACGTCGAGTCGCTGCTCACCGGCACCGGGCACGACCTCGATCTGCGCACCTTCAAGCTGGTCGACCAGCTCTCGGGCCGCATGATGGGCGTGCGGGCCGATATCACGCCCCAGGTCGCGCGCATCGACGCCCACCTGCTCAATCGCAAGGGCGTCGCGCGGCTGTGCTATTGCGGCAGCGTGCTGCATGCCCGCCCGGCGGGCGTCGCCGCGACGCGCGAGCCGCTGCAGATCGGCGCGGAAATCTACGGCCACGCCGGTGTGGAAAGCGATCTCGAGATCCAGCGCCTGCTGGCCAGCGCGCTGGCGGCGGCCGGGGTGCGCGGCGCGCGCATCGACGTCGGGCATGTCGCGGTCTTCCGCGCGCTGGTGCGTGCCGCGAAGGCCGGTGCGGAACGCGAAGCCGAGCTGTTCGAGGCGCTGCAGAAGAAGGACGTGCCGGCGCTGCGTGCGCTGACGCGGCCGTTCGGCCCGCGGCTGCGCGATGCGCTGCTGCTGCTGCCCGAGCTCTACGGCGGGCGCGAGGTGCTCGCGCTCGCCGCGCGTCGGCTGCCCAAGATTCCGGCGCTGCGCCGGGCGCTGACAACCCTGCGTGCGCTGGCCGATGCGGGCGCAGCGAACCGGCTGCCGATGAGCTTCGACCTCGCCGAGCTGCGTGGCTACCATTACCACTCGGGCGTGGTGTTCGACGCCTACTGCGAAGGGGTGAGCGGCGCGATCGCGCGCGGCGGGCGCTACGACGAGGTCGGCAGCGCCTTCGGCCGCCCGCGCCCGGCGACCGGCTTCTCGATCGACCTGCGCGCGCTCGCCGGCGCCGCGGCGCCGGTGGCGCGCCCGGCGCCGATCCTCGCGCCCGCCAACGGCCGCGACGCGAAGCTGGCGGTCAAGGTCGCTGCGCTGCGGCGCGCCGGAGAAATCGTCGTCGAAGAGCTGCCGGGGCACGCGCGCCACCGGCGCGAGCTCGGCTGCACGCGGGTGCTGGTCAAGCGGCAGGGCCGCTGGCAGGGCCGCCCGCTGAAAGGATAGTTCTCGCTATGGCTACGAACGTCGTCGTCATCGGTACCCAGTGGGGCGATGAGGGCAAGGGCAAGATCGTCGACTGGCTGACCGACCGTGCCCAGGGCGTGGTGCGGTTCCAGGGCGGCCACAACGCCGGGCACACGCTCGTCATCGGCGGCAAGAAGACGGTGCTGCATCTCATTCCGTCGGGCATCCTGCGCCAGCACGTCGACTGCTTCATCGGCAACGGCGTCGTGGTCTCGCCGCAGGCGCTGGTCGACGAAATGGGCCAGCTCGAGGCCGCAGGCGTGCCCGGCGTGGTCGCGCGGCTGTGCATCTCCGAGGCCTGCCCGCTGATCCTGCCCTACCACGCCGCGCTCGATGCGGCACGCGAAGCGGCGCGTGGCACGCAGAAGATCGGCACCACCGGGCGCGGCATCGGACCGACCTACGAGGACAAGGTGGCGCGGCGCGCGATCCGGCTGCAGGACCTGTTCAAGCCGGTGCGCTTTGCGGAGAAGCTGAAAGAGCTGCTCGACTTCCACAACTTCGTGCTGACGAACTACTACCGGCAGCCCGCAGTCGACTTCCAGAAGACGCTCGACGAAGCGCTTGCGCTCGCGCCGCGCTTCGCGCCGCTGGTGGCCGACGTGCCGCGCGCGCTGTACCACGCCAACCGGGCGGGCAAGAACCTGCTGTTCGAGGGTGCGCAGGGCAGCCTGCTCGACATCGATCACGGCACCTATCCTTTCGTCACCTCGTCGAACTGCGTTGCCGGCGCGGCGGCGGCCGGTGCCGGCATCGGGCCGCACCACCTGCATTACGTGCTGGGCATCACCAAGGCCTACACCACGCGCGTCGGCAGCGGTCCGTTTCCGACCGAGCTGCTGGACGACGTCGGCCGCTACCTTGCGGCGCGCGGGCAGGAATTCGGGGCGACCACCGGCCGGCCGCGGCGCACCGGCTGGTTCGACGCCGCGGCGCTCAAGCGCTCGATCCAGTTGAACGGTGTCTCCGGGTTGTGCATCACCAAGCTCGACGTGCTCGACGGCGTCGAGTCGGTGAAGATCTGCGTCGGCTACCGGATCGAGGGCGAGCTCTCGGAAATCCTGCCGGTCGGCGCGGAGGAACTCGAGCGCTGCGAGCCGGTCTACGAAGAGCTGCCGGGCTGGAAAGAGAGCACCGTCGGCATTAAATCGTTCGAGGCGCTGCCGCAGGGCGCGCGCGCCTATCTCGAGCGCATCGAGGCGCTCGCCGGCGTGCCGATCGACCTGATCTCGACGGGACCGGATCGCGACGAAACGATCGTTCGCCGCCACCCATTCGACTGAGTTGTCTGCAGACCCGATGGGCCTGGTGCCGAGGAAGGGATTCGAACCCCCACACCCTTGCAGGCGCTAGGACCTGAACCTAGTGCGTCTACCAATTCCGCCACCTCGGCAAGGCAGCGCATTCTAGAGGGAGCACTACCGAGTGTCAAAGCAACGCGACAAGCTGCGCCGCCGAGCGAAACAACGCACAACGGGCGCGGCGTCGGAGGCACGTAAACCGGCGAAGCGCACCGCGCTGCGCAGGCGGTCACGTGCCGAGCGTCCGACGGTCGCGCCCAACCTGTCGCAGGCGATCCTCGAGGCGCTCGAGCGCGAGGGCGCGCCGCTCACGCCCGAGGAGCTCGCCGCGCGCCTCGGCCTGCCCAAGCGCGAACGTGCCGCGCTCGAGCTCGCCCTGCAGTCCCTGCTCACCAGCGGTGCGCTGCTGCGCAACCGCGCGGGCAGCGTGCTCGTCGCACGGCGCATCGCGCTCGTCGCCGGCCGCATCGAGGGCCATCCGGACGGCCACGGCTTTCTGGTGCCGGACGAAGCAGGGCCGTCGATCAGCCTGTCGCACGCCGAGATGCGGCAGGCGCTGCACGGTGATCGTGCGACGGTACGCGTCGCGGGTCGCGATGCGCGCGGGCGTCCCGCGGGCACCCTCGTCGAGGTTTTCCCGCGGCCCGCGCGGCGCATCGTCGGGCGGCTGCATAGCGAGCACGGTGTGCTGTTTCTGGTGCCCGAGGACCGGCGCATCGCGCAGGACATCCTCGTGCCGCCGGCGAAAGGCGGGCCGCGTGCGCGCGCCGGGCAGGTCGTCACGGTCGAGCTGATCGCGCAGCCCTCGGCACACGCCCAGCCAATCGGGCGCATCGCCGAGGTGATCGGCGAGGAGAGCGACCCCGGCATTGAGATCGAGATCGCGGTGCGCAAGTTCGATTTGCCGCACACGTTCTCGAAAGCCGCGATGGCCGCCGCACGCGCGCTGCCCGAGACGCTGCGCGACGATGACCTGGCGGGTCGCCGCGACCTGCGCGACCTGCCCTTCGTGACGATCGATGGCGAGACCGCGAAGGACTTCGACGACGCCGTGGTCTGCGAGCGCGACGGCCGCGGGTATCGCCTGCGCGTGGCGATCGCGGACGTCAGCCACTACGTGCGGGCGCAGGCGCCGCTCGATCTCGACGCGCGCGAGCGTGCGACCTCAGTCTACTTTCCGCGCCGGGTCATTCCGATGCTGCCCGAGCGCCTGTCGAACGGCCTGTGCTCGCTCAACCCCGAGGTCGACCGCCTCGCCATGGTGTGCGAGATGGCGATTTCCCCGCGTGGCGAGATCGCCCGCTACCTGTTCTATCCGGCGGTGATTCGTTCGCGCGCACGGCTCACCTACACCGAGGTATGGCAGATGCTCGAGGCGGATGCGCCGCGCGCAGGGCGCGAGGCGGTGTTCGACGGACTGAAGGCCCTCTACGCCGTCTTTCAGCGGCTTGCCGAAGCGCGGCTGCGTCGCGGGGCAATCGATTTTGAGACGGTCGAGACGCGCATGATCTTCGACGCGCGCGGGCGCATCGAGCGCATCGTGGCGGAGGCGCGCAACGACGCGCACCGCCTGATCGAGGAGTGCATGCTGGCTGCGAACGTCTGTGCGGGGAACCTGCTCGTCGAGCGCGCGCACCCCGTGCTCTACCGCGTGCACGATGTGCCGGCGGCGGAAAAGGTGGCGGCGTTGCGCGATTTCCTCGGCGAGACCGGCCTGCAGCTCGGCGGTGGCGAACGGCCGAAGCCGAAGGACTACGCCCAGCTGCTCGAGGCGATTCGCAGGCGACCGGACGCGCAGCTGCTGCAGACCCTGGTGCTGCGCTCGCTCAAGCAGGCGGTGTACAGCCCGGACAACACCGGGCACTTCGGGCTGGCCTTCGATGCCTACGTGCACTTCACCTCGCCGATCCGCCGCTACCCCGACCTGCTGACGCATCGCGCGATCAAGGCCTGCCTGGCCGGCAGCCGGGTCGAGGGCGAGGACTGGGAGCTGCTCGGGCGTCATTGCTCCGAGTCCGAGCGGCGCGCCGACGAGGCGAGCCGCGACGTCGAGAGCTGGCTGAAGTGCGACTACATGAAGGACCATGTCGGCGGAGAGTTCTCCGGAGCGGTGACGGGCGTGGTCCCGTTCGGCCTGTTCGTCACGCTGGACGACTACTATGTCGACGGACTGGTGCACATTTCCGAGCTCGGGCGCGACTATTTCCAGTTCGATGCGGCGCGTCATCAGCTCCTCGGGGAGCGGACCGGGACGCGTTACCGTCTCGCCGACCGCATGCGGGTGAAGCTGGTGCGCGTTGATCTGGAAACCCGCAAGATGGATTTCGTGCTGGCATGACGGGAGCGGACCGATGAGTCGGCAGGGTGGGCGTGCATCGAAGGAACCGCGGGTGGTGTACGGCTTTCACACGGTGCTCGCGTGCCTGCGCGCGGACCCGGCCTCGGTGATTGAAATCTTTCT